>JBBSGD010000035.1:0-18928 GCA_038254435.1 Actinomycetota bacterium | reverse complement strand
TCGCACGCCCCGTGACAACCGCCTCGTTGCGCCCGGTGGACGACTTCGCCTCGGCCAGCCGTTCTGTATAGGGACGCGAGTCGGTGAAAACGAGCGGGTCGGTGGAGGCGAGCTCTTCGTCCCACTTGGTGAAGCTGCCTTGGTCGGCGAGAAGCGAGATCAGCTCACCGGCGCTTCTCACATGGGCCACTTGTGTCTCACCCACCACCGCCGCCTTCGCCTTGCGGCGCGCTCTCTTCGCCTTGCGGCGCGCCGTCCTCGAGCCAGCGCAGAATCGCATCGGAGTGCTCGCCGAGAAGGGGCGGGGCGAGGTGCCGCGCGCGGTTGCCGGCGCCGAAGTCGAGCGGAGATCCGGGCAACCGAATCGGGCCGAGGACGGAATGTTCCGTCTCGATGATCAGCTTCTGCGCCTCCACCTGTTCCCCCGAGTAGACGGCGTCCAGCGACTTGATGGCCCCCGCCGCGATGTTGTGCGCCGAGAACTCGGTGAGCCAGTGCTCGAGGTCCTTGCCGGCGAGCGTTTGTCCGATGATGCGTTCGAGCTCGTCGTAGTTGGTGACGCGATTGCCGTTGCTCGAGAAGCGCTCGTCGTCCGCAGCGACGCCGATCAGCGGGGCAAATCGCCGCCACATCTTCTCGTTGCCGATCGCGATCTGCACGAAACCGCCCTTGCACTTGAAGGCGCCGTAGGGGGCGACCGTTGGATGGCGGTTGCCCCCCGGGGCCGGAACCTCTCCGGCGACGAGCCAGCGCGTCCCCTGGAAGGTGTGCACGCCGACGATGCCGGCCAGAAGCGAGGTACGCACGATGCGTCCCTTGCCGGTGCTGTTTCGTTCGTGCAGCGCGGCGGCCACTCCGTAAGCGCCGAACAGGCCGGCAAGAATATCTGCAATCGGCACGCCGACTTTGGTCGGGCTGCCGGCGTCCGGTCCGGTGAAGCTCATCAATCCGGCTTCTCCTTGTACGATCTGGTCGTAACCGGCGCGCCCCGACTCTGGACCGTCATGGCCAAAGCCCGTTATGGACAACACGACGAGGCGGGGGTTCATGTCCAGCAGACGCTCGTGGCCGAGCCCCAAACGGTCGAGCACGCCGGGCCGGAAGTTCTCGACGAGAACGTCGGCGCGCGCGATGAGGCGGTCGAGGACTGCGCGGTCATCGGTGGCCTTGAAGTCGAGAGCTATCGACTCCTTGTTGCGGTTTGCCGACAGAAAATAGGTGCTCTCTTGAGAATCCGGGGGGCCGGCGAAGGGCGGCCCCCACGTGCGCGTGTCGTCGCCCCCATCAGGCCGCTCGACCTTGATGACCCGGGCGCCGAGATCTCCGAGCATCATCGCCGCGTAGGGGCCGGTGAGCACGCGCGACAGATCCAGCACGACCACCCCCGCCAGCGGTCCCATGGGCTCTTGACCGCCGTGCTCCACGTTCCTCCCTCTCCACCGAACGCCGGATTGCCGCTGCGATCATGAAGCAGCCTATCTACATCCCGACTCGACTCGGACCGGTACAGTCGAGCCGTGAGAAGGCTCGGGATAACGCTTGGACTCGACAACGCATCAGTGACCGAGTCACTGGCGCTCGCCCGGCGCGCGGAGGGGCTGGGCTACACCGACGCGTGGACCGCCGAGGTGGGGGGTGCCGATGGTTTCGCACCGCTTGCCGCGCTCGCCGTCCAGACCGAGACCATGCGGCTCGGCACGGCCATAGTCCCGGCCTACACGCGGCCCCCCGCGCTGCTTGCAATGAGCGCAGCGACCCTGCAGAACATCTCGCACGGGCGCTTCGTCCTCGGACTGGGTACGTCCTCAGCAATCATCGTCGAACGCTGGATGGGCGGCACCTTCGACAACCCGCTCACGCGTCTCACCGAGTACGTGCACGCGGTCGGAAGTGCGCTAGACGGGGACACAGTCACTTTCACAGGCTCCACCATCTCCCTTACGGACTTCCGCCTTCAGATCGAACTCAGCGCACGAGTCCCTCTTTACATGGCGGCGCTCGGAGCGAGGGCGTGCCGCGCCGCGGGAGCGGTCGCCGACGGGGTCATCTTCTTCCTGAAGACCCCTCACGGAGTGACGCAAGCGCTCGACTGGGTCGCCGAAGGGGCGCGCTCGGCCGGGCGCGACCCCTCTTTGATCGACGCCGTCATACGGCTGCCGGTGATACTCGGCGACGTACAAGCGATGCGGCCGGCCGCGCAGAGACTCCTGGCCGGCTACGCCATGGTCGATGCCTACAACCGGTCTCTCAGCCTTCAGGGATTCGACACCGAGGCGCGGCGCATAGCCGGTTCCTGGCACGCGGGCGATCGCAAGAAAGCGGCGGCAGCCGTCACGACGGCGATGACGGACGAGCTCCTGCTCGCTGGCGACACCGCGCGCTGTAGGGAACGCATCGACGAGTTTCGCGCAGCCGGCATCACGACCCCGGTGCTGTTCCCGCTGGCGCCCTCGGGCGACGCCGGCGAGATAACACTGGCAGCAGAGGCGCTTGCACCCTGACGTGAAGCTCGTGTCCGGACGCGCGCGCGTGAGCGTCGCGGTCGCCTTTGGCGTATTCGGCGCGGTGTTCGGAGCCTGGGCCACACGTGTTCCTGCGATCAAGCATTCGCTCGATCTCAGTGATGGCCGGCTCAGCATCGCGCTTTTTGGGATGGCCATTGGCTTCGTCGCGGGCACGCGGGCAGGTCCCGCCATCATCACGCGTTGGTCGAGCCGCGTCGCTACTCGCTCCTCGGTGCTCGCTCTGTGCGCGGCGTTGCTTGCGCCGGCAATTGCGTGGAGCCTCGGCTCCCTCGTCGTCGCGCTTGTGCTGCTCGGAGCGGCGGGAGGCGTATGCGATATCGCCATGAACGCGCATGCCGTCACCGTGCAACGCCTCTACGACCGGCCCATCATGTCCTCACTACACGGGCTGTTCTCGATTGGCGGAATGGCGGGAGGAGCCACGGGAGCACTCGCCGCCCAAGCGGGGATCTCTCTGTTGGTGCACCTGACACTCGCAGCTCTCGTTCTGGGCCTGGTGGGGATCGTGGGCACGAAGCACCTGCTGGTCCGCAGCGAGCCCGTCGCTCTGGAGCATCGCCGCCCCCACGAGCGAGGGGCGCTGTGGTCTCCGCCGGTCCTTCTTCTCGGGCTGATTGGCTTCGCCTCTTTCGTCGGCGAGGGCACCGCCGGAGATTGGAGCGCCGTTTATCTGCGCGACTCGCTGCACGCGCAACCCGGCGTCGCGGCGGCCGCGTTCACGGCTTTCTCCGGCGCGATGGCGACGGCACGCTTCGTGTCGGACCGCCTCGTTGCGCGCTGGGGCCCGGTGAGAGTTGCACGGACCGGCAGCCTGGTAGCGGCCTGCGGGCTCGGAGCGGCGCTTGGGATTCCCCATCAGGTCGCGGGCGTGGCCGGTTTCGCTCTGCTCGGCGCGGGCCTCGCTCCGGTAGTACCTCTTGCCTTCAGCGCCGCGGGCAACACCGGCCTCGGACTCGACGAAACGGTGTTGGGCCGCGTTGTCACGATGAGCTACTTGGGTTCCATTGCCGGACCAATCATGATCGGCGGCCTGGCCGCGTGGATCGGGCTCAGAGCCGCGCTGATCGTTCCCGTCGCGCTCGGGCTTGTAATCGCGCTGATTGCCGGCGTCGTCGGACCGCGGTCGGTCAGGAGCCGGGGAGCTCGTAGTCCGCGTACCTCTCTCTGAGGGTCTTCTTCGAGAACTTGCCGACCGAGGTCTTGGGAACCTCGTCGATGAAGATGACGTCGTCGGGTAACCACCACTTGGGGATCCGCTCTTGCAGGAACTCGATCAGCTCTTCCTTGCCCAGCTCCTCACCGGCATTGACTACGACGCAAGCGAGCGGCCGCTCCGACCACTTGGGATGAGTAACGCCGATGACTGCAGACTCGGCCACCTTGGGGTGCGCCATGATCTCGTTCTCGAGCTCGACCGAGCTGATCCACTCACCGCCCGATTTGACGAGGTCCTTGGTGCGATCGACGAGCCGCAAGTATCCCTCGGAGTCGATCGTCGCCACGTCCCCGGTACGCAGCCACCCGTCGTCGGTGAACGAGGCGCTCGACTCATCTTTGTAATAAGAACGCGCCACCCACGGACCACGCACCTGGAGCTCGCCGGATTGCTCGCCGTCCCAGGCGAGCTCGTCGCCGTTCTGAGGTGACACGATGCGGGCTTCGACGCCGGGAGAGGGAAGACCCTGAGAGGAACGTAAGCCGGCGAGGTCTTCCTCCGAGCCGTCCTGGAGGTCCGCCTTGATAGTGCATACCGAACCCAGAGGACTGGTCTCGGTCATGCCCCACGCGTGAAGCAGCGGCAGCCCCAGCTTGTCGCGATAGGCCTCGGAAAGGGACTTGGGAACTGCCGAGCCGCCGCACACGATCTTTCTCAGGTGCGAGAAGTCCCGTCCCTCGAGCTCATCCAGCATGCCCATCCAGATCGTCGGCACGCCGCCGGTGAGAGTCACGTTCTCTGACTCGATCAGTCCTGCAATCGCTCCGGGTGAGAGATCGGCGCCGGGAAATACGAGAGAAGCCCCGGCGAACACCGCGGCATACGGAAGTCCCCACGCGTTGGCGTGGAACATCGGCACGACGGGGAGCACGACGTCGTCCTCTGCCACGCCCAGGGATCCGGTGAGCATCGCTCCCATGGAGTGAAGAAAGGTCGAGCGGTGCGAGTACAGGACTCCCTTGGGATTTGCCGTGGTCCCGCTCGTGTAGCACATCGCGGCAGCCCGGCTTTCGTCGGTCACCTCGAGCTCGGCCGGCGACGCGGCCTCGAGCAGCTCCTCGTAGTCCAGCACGCGCCCATCGTCCGGCACGTCGCCCTTGCCGTCGTCCATGACAACGTAGTGCTTGACCGAGGTCAGCTCATCGACATGCGGCCACAGGAGGCCCATCAGCGACCGGTCGACAAAGATGACCTCGTCTTCGGCATGGTTGATGACGAAGACGAGCTGCTCCGGGAACAGGCGCACGTTGAGCGTATGCAGCACACGCCCCGAACAGGGGGCCGCGAAGTAGAGCTCCAGGTGCCGACCGGTGTTCCAGGCAAACGTCCCAACGCGTCCCGCGCTGCTAATCCCGAGGTCATCGAGCATCCCTCCGAGCTTGCGCGTGCGCCGGGCCCAGGTCGCAAAATCCATCCTGTCCATGCCGGTGGCCGTGGCGGTCGCGATCCTCTTTCTCGGAAAGATGCGCTCGGCGCGACGGAGCAAATGCGAAAGCGTGAGCGGGAACTCCTGCATCAACCCTTGCATGACATCCCTCCCAAATAGACGAACCGGCCGCACACGTGCGTCCGAAGCACTCATCATTCTTATCCGTTAACCCTGAGCTCTGCTAACCTGGCACCTCGAAGGGGAGTATCCCCAAACGGCACCGCCGTCATTACGGCGCGGACCCGGTTGTGCCGGCCTGCACTGCAAGCGGGCGGGAGAGACCTTCGGCTGAGCTACCCGTCCTCACCAGCCGAAGGAGAAAATCGTGGATGTCTCGCTTCCCATCTGGCTAGCTTTCATTGCCGGAATCATCGTCTTGCTTGCGGTCGACCTGGTGGGTCATCGCGGGGCACACACGGTTTCCCTGACCGAGGCGGGCGTCAGAAGCGCGCTGTGGATCGCTCTGGGCCTGGGGTTTTCGATCGTGCTCCTGCTGTGGCAGGGCGGTGAGGTTGCGGGACAGTACATAGCCGGATACCTGATCGAGTACAGCCTGTCGGTCGACAACATCTTCGTGTTCGCGCTCATCTTCTCGAGCTTCGGAATCCCCGCCGAGTACCGCCACAAGGTCCTTTTCTGGGGGATCCTCGTCGCGATAGTGCTGCGCGCCGTGTTCATCTTCGGCGGCGCCGCCCTGCTTGACCACTTCCACTGGATCATCTACGTATTCGGCGCCTTCCTGGTGGGGACGGGCATCCGCATGGCGATGAAGCGCGAGCACAATGTCCATCCCGAACGCAATCCCGTGCTCAGGATGCTGCAGCGCAGCCTGCCGATGAGCAACGACTACGACGGCCCCCACTTCCTCAGCAAACGTACGGGTGTCACGGTTGCCACCCCGATGCTGGCCGTGCTCGTGGTTCTGTCCACCGTGGACCTCGTCTTTGCCCTTGACTCCATTCCCGCCATCTTCGGAGTGACGCGCGAGACCTTCATCGTCGTAACGTCCAACGCATTCGCCGTGCTGGGCCTGCGCACTCTTTACTTTCTCCTCGAGGGAGTGATGGATCGCTTCTCGCTGCTGAAGTACGGGCTTGCGGCGGTGCTCTGTTTCGTCGGCGGGAAGATGTTGCTATCCGGCGTGTACGAGATCCCAATCTGGGCGTCCCTCGTTTTCATAGCGCTGGCTCTTGGCATCAGCATCGCTCTGTCACTCAGGCTCGGCGCCCCCAAGCCGAGCGGGAGCCGGCGGAGGTCGAGTGCGTGATGGAGCATCACTGGAGATGCCATGGAGCGGATGGGAGCTGCTCGTAGACGCAATCCTCGGGTGTCCGTTCGAAACCCCCACCGGTGGGTACTTAGACCTGGAGCAACCACTTGATTCGAGGAGGAACCAATGAGATCCGGAGACGTTGCAAGCGCGGTCGGTAAGGGTTTGATCGCAGGGCTAGCCGGCACTGCGGCGATAACCGCATCCCAAGCCATAGAGATGAAGCTGATGGACAAGCCCGGGAGCACCGCCCCTGCCGACGCCGTTGAGAAGATGGTGGGCGTCGAGCCGCAGGGTGAGAAGGAAAAGGCCCGGCTCGCCAACGTCGTGCACTGGCAGTACGGAACCGCGTGGGGAGCAGTGCGAGGCTTGCTCGGCGTGATGGGAATGTCTTTCATGCCGGCAACCGCAGTCCACTTCGCTCTCGTGACTGGAGCTGCCGTCGCGATGCCTCCGGCCCTTGGCATAGCGCCTCCGCCAACCGAGTGGCCGGCCTCCGAGATGGCCTCGAGCACAGTCCATCACGCGGTCTACTCGCTCGCCACATCGGTTGCCTACGAATATCTCGAATCGCGCAGCGCGTAGGGTCCACCCGACCATTGCGTCAGATAAGGGCCCGGGCGAATGCCGCACCAAGCAGCGCAGTCCCCAGCATCAGCCACGCCACGTAGTCGCCCACATGCCCGCTGTGCAGGGTGCGCAAGACGTGCAGAGGCCGGGACGCGAAGCGCAACGAAGCCGCGCGCAGCCCCGACGGAAGCCGTTCCCTGTAGAGGCCGAGCCCCGACAGGATGAACGCTCCCGCGACCGAGAGCGCCGCGGCCGGGATTCCTGACGTCAGCGCGCTCGAGGCTCGATGCACGACGGGAGCCGCGTGGTGCCCGGAGCTCAGCACCACCGCGCGGTAGTAGCCGGCGTCGGCAAACCGCGCCGAGGCGGACTCGACGCCATGCGCGAGCCCACCGGACAGGCCCGCGAGCAGGGACAGCAGGAGGAGCCCGGCGGCCGAAGTCACCATCACGAGGGGCGTGCGCTTGCCCTCGCCGCTCGTCTCTGGAGTCCCTTCGTCCTCTTCTGCGGCTTGCTCGGTGAAGGGGTCCGAGGCAAAGGTCTGGGACGTTGGCCGGGGACCCCAGCCCAAGAAGATCCTTGCGCCCGCACGCAGGGTTGCGGCGGCCGTCAACATCGAGACGCCTGCGTAGACGAGCGACAGCCAGCCCCAACCCACCACGCCGGCCTCCTCCTCGATGAGCGTCTTACCGACAAAGGTGCCAAAGGGCGGAAGCCCGGCGAGCGCAAGGGCTCCGGCCAGCACCAGCAGCGCCGTGACCTTGAGATCTCGTCCCCGTCCGTAGAGGTTCAACTCGTCAACAGAAGAGCGCCGGCTGAGCAAGATACCTGAGCACACGAACAGCGATGCCTTGACGAGCCCGTCCGCGACCGCATATACGGCAACGGCGCCGAGCCCGATGCGGGTGAGAAACCCCAGGCCGATCAAGTAGAGACCGCCGTGCGCGACCGTCGCAAACGCAAGCTGCCGCTTGAGGTGATGCTGCGCAAAACACATGAGGCCGCCGGCCACCGCGGTTATCACACCGGTGACTATCAGCACCGACCGCAGCGCCGCGAGATGGGGCGAGAATCCCTCCTGGAAGACGCTCCAGTAAAGGCGTGCCATCGCGTAGAGGCCAAGCTCGCTCATGACACCGGACATCACGAGACAAACAGGAGTGGGAGCCGATCCGTAGGCGTCTGCCAGCCAGAAGTGGAACGGCACGATCGCGGCCTTGATGAAAAACCCCGCAACGAGGAGTGTGAAGGCAGCTATCACGAGACCATCGGGCGTCTGTTGACCGAGGACCCGCCCTATCTGCGCCAGGTTGAGGGCGCCGGTGCGCGCGTAGAGAAGAGCAATGCCCGTAAGGATCAAGAGAGCCGCCAACGTGTTCGTGATTGCAAAGTTAAGCGCCCCTTGAAGGGGTTGCGACTCCTCGACGCGGTATCCGGCAAGGGCGATGGCGGACACGCTCAACAGCTCAAAGAACACAAAGAGGTTGAATAGGTCCCCGGTGAGGCCCATTCCCAGCATGGCACTCAGAAAGACCAGCACCAGCACGTGATAAAGATCGCCGACCGTCTCGAAATAGTGCCACGAGAACAGGAAGGCGAAGAAGATCAACACCGAGGCAAACACGGCGACTCCCGCACCGAACGTATCGACGGTGAAAGAAACACCCAGCGCTACGTGCCCAGACGCGTGCCATCCGCCGAACCAATAGACGCTCGTCCCGCCTAGAGTCTCGTGCAAGAGAACGAGCGACATGACGATCACCGCTCCTGAGACGCCGAGGGCCACGCTGTCGAGAACGCGGCGCGCGAGCCTTTTGCCGGCCGCGGCCAGGATCACCGCCGCGAGAAGGGGAACGGCGACGATCAGCGGCGGGAGAGCCTGCACGCGCTCAGCCTTTGAGAATCGTCAGAGACGAAGGATCAAGGGAGCCGGAGCGCTTGTGGGCCTGAACTGTGAGGGCCAAGAGAAGCGCCGACACCGCCAGCGACACCACAATGTCCGTCAGAGTCAACGCCTGCACGATGGGGTCCACTGCGCGCGTCCCCACCGGGACCTCGAAGAAGATCGGCGGTTTGGCGCCTGCCTTATAGCCGACGGCGAGCAGCAGAATGTAGGTCGAAGACTGAGTGACGGATAGACAGACGATGAGATGGACGAGATTGCGGCTCGTAACCATCCCGTAACAGCCGACTAGGAGCAGCCAAGCAGCAACGAGGTACGGAAGCACGCTCACGCTGTCTGTTGCTTCTTTCGCACTTGAAGGGTTTGCTCCAGGAACTCGGCGACTATTAGCGCGATCCCTGCCCCCACCTCGACACCGACGGCCGCGTTCAGCACCGGGATCATCCCCGCCGAGGGCAACTGACCCGTCACGCCCAAGGGAAGGAAGTTGTACAAGAAAGAAGCTCCACCGACGAGTCCCCCGAGACCGACGAGGATGTAACCGCCGGCTCCCGCAGGCTCGACGACGTCGAGGACCGTGGGGCTGCTGACCCGCAAGAAGGTCTCGTACTCGCTTGCGAGGTAGACGGTGAGCACCCCGGTGCCCACCACTATGCCCCCTTGAAATCCGCCGCCGGGTGTCAAGTGCCCGTGCAGCACCATGTACACGCCGAAGAGAAAGGTCACCCCCGTCATCACGAAACCACCGAGCCGCACCGCATCGCTCATGGCAGGCGTGCGGCGGTCGGTGGCATCGTCGTCGGCAGGCTCTTCCTCCTCGGCCAGCTGAGCGCGCAGCAGAAGGGTGGTTCCGATGACCGCTGTAAAGAAGATGAACTCTTCCATCAGAGTGTCAATGCCACGATAGTCGAAGGTAACGGCGGACACGACGTTAGTAGCGTGCCGGGCTCCCACCGCTACGTGATTGAGGACGTTCCCGTATGGTCCCTGATAGTTGCCGAACGAGGGAAGGCCGGAAATGGCCCACAGGAGAAGGGCTGCAAGCCCCCCAGCTCCGGCGAGAAAGACGACGAGGCGAGCCCGGCGAGTCACTCCGCACCGCCTCTTACCTTGGCCAGCGCCAGCAGGATCATCAAGGGAAATCCAACGGCACCCACCACGATCTCCGACAGCGCGACGTCCGGCGCCTGCAGCACGAAGAAGGTAAGGGCGAGGATGCCTCCGTAAAAACCGGCGGCAAAGGTCTGGCGCAGAGGATCGCGCGTCAACACCACCCCCGTCGCGGCGACCGCCACCAGGACCAGGAGCAGAGCCTGCAAGGCGCTCACAAACGCACCCTCTTCTCCTGCGGCATCGGCCCCCAGTGCCCGTACTGGCGCACCCGCGCCGCCCTGGCTGTGATGTGGGTAACGATCGGTCCGGTAACAGTAAGGACGGCAGCAGTCAGGAAGCTCTTGACCGTAGCCGCGGAGAGCCCCTCGTTGACGAGCACTGCCAGCGCGATCGCGAATGGCGCCAGTGAGGTCGCCGGACCGAGGTAGGCAAGGCGGTCGAACACAGTGGGCATCACGAGCACGCCGAGGGCGCAGCCCACGACCGTGCCCACGCCCACGACAAGCAACAACACCGCGACGATGCTCAAGCTCGTCCTCGGCGCGCGGGCGCTCTGTCCGTGGCACCCCTTACCGGCGTGGTCACGCCCACCGTTCCATGAAGCGCGCGTAGACGAGCCCTCCCGCAAACGACAGCAGCGCCATCGTCAGCCCCAGGTCGAAGAATGAATCCTGGTGCAAACCCTGGGCGATGAGGAGAAATGCGAGAGCATCGATCACCCCGGCAAGCTCTAGGGCCACGAGCCTGTCCATGGGATCGCCGCGCAGGCAGACGATTCCGCAAGGCACAAGAGACAGCAGCAAGACGAACGCTGCGATCAGCCACTCGTTCATCGGCGGCCCAGGGTCTTCCTAAGCGACCGCTCGCCGTCCTCCCGCAGCCGGTAGAGCAGCAAGTAGTCCTCCTCCGCATCGATGCCCACGACGAAGTCGTTAGGGGTGACGGTGACCGCGAGATTCACCAGGGCCCGGCGCAGCGCCGACCGTGCATCCTTGCCGCCGGTCCGCCACTCGATCACTCGCCACTCTCCCGCGCCAACACGCGTCCCCCTTACCTGCTGCCACAAGGTGATCGCGAGCAAGCCCGTGTCCTTGACGACGAGGGCGGGCAACACCCGAGCGCGCGGCAGCCAGTGGACGTCGAAGTCGAAGTGAGCAAGCCCGTTGCGGCGCGCGAGCTCGGCAAGCGTTGCAGCGAAGGCGGCCACGATCGTGCCCGCCGCGAGCTCTGCAGGAGCGATGTTCCACACCAACAACAGGTAGAAGACAAAGCCGGCGGCCCACCACCCAAACCACGGGCGCACGCTGGCTATCATGCGTCCGTGGCGCGCCGGTCGTCTGCTCCGCTTACTGCCGCCGTCGTCGTGACCTCCTTCGCGCCGAGGCCGGCGCGTTGTTGATGAAAAGTCGCGCGAGGATCCCTAGCCGAGGCCTTGCCCGCCTCCCACACGGCGAAGCGCATGGCAAGAGCGCCAATTGAGCCGGCCGCCGCCCCCAGCATGCGTTGGGCGCGAGAGCGACCCGGCAGCACAGACAAACCGAGGCTCGCCACGGTCGCGGCCTGCGACAGCTTCCACAGTCTGCCCGCCAGACCCTCGCGCAACGGTCTGCCTACACGCTCCACAGTCGAGATCTCACGCTGCAGGACCGTGGAGAAGACGATCTCGCCGAGTGAACCCGCCATGCCGAAACGGTTGACGATCTTGGCCTCGGTATCGTTCAAGGCGGTCATCTCGAGCAGTGACGCGGCGCTCGACATCGCGGAAGAAACAAAGAGCGCGGGCATCGAGCGCCTGGCTCCCTGCCACAGAGGATTAGCCGTGGTCGAAACGAGCACCGCGGTGTAGCCGGTCATCGGCACACCCGTGAGGCCGGCTCCAAGCCCGGCCGCGTCGCCCGCGTCCCCGAGGAAACCACGGGAACGGCGCAGTAGCGCCGCCACAGAGGCGAGGGAGGCGGTAGCCGACAGAATCCACGAGCCCACGTTGAGCGGAGACGTGGGGCGGAACACGCGCAGCATGTTGAGGAACCGCTCCGGGCGGCCCAGGTCGAGGACGAGAAAACCGGTGCCCAGAGCGCTCCCACCGGCGGCGATGACGCGGCACTTTTGAACCAACGGACGCAGGCTCTCGCCTCCTGCAATTTGAGCGATGGCCCCGAGCGCCGCAGCGGCTCCCGCGGCACCCCCCACATAGAAATAGGCGGGCACGCTCCAGATCCACACCGGCTCCTTGATCACGGGGCGGTCGTAGTAGCTCGGATCGGCGCCGGACGTGTCTTCGGCGTGCGCGTCCCACACAGTCGGGGGCAGCGGTTCGCTACCCGCGGCCCGCTGGACGCGCTGCAGCGAACCCTCGCCGCCGAGGAGCCCGAGGGCAGGGTCTATCTCCCGCCCGTCTCCGTTGCCTCTCACCGGCGGGCTCCGGTGAGGACCGACACCGTCGCCACGCCGGCCATGACGGCACCGGCCAAGAACGCGGAGCTCCACGCTTCGCCCGCTTTCTTGGTGGGCACAACGGGATCGGGCGGAAGATTGTAGACCTCGGGCTCGTCCGTCAGCAAGAAGAAGGCGTTGAGACCCCCAGTGCCGGGTTGATTCACCTCGTCGACTCCGTAGAGGTAAGCCTCGTGCAGCCCGCGCGCATTGAGCTCCTCGACCCGCTCGCGCGCCTTGTCCTTGAGCTCGTCGAGGTCACCGTACTGAATCGAGTCGGTGGGACAAGCCTTGGCGCAGGCCGGCTCCATGCCGTCCTTTTGACGGTCGTAGCACATGGTGCACTTCCACGCCCGTCCGTCGTCTTCGCGTCTGTCGATGACGCCGAAAGGGCAGCCGGTGATGCAGTAGCCGCATCCGTTGCAGATGTCGGGTTGCACGTAGACCGTATCGAACTCAGTTCTTACGATCGCACCGGTTGGGCATGCCTCGAGGCAGCCCGGCCTCTGGCAATGCTTGCACACGTCCGACATGAGCAGCCACGAGAAGTCGCCGAGGCCCGTCGTCTGATTGGACAGGGCTGCGGGTCGTTCGATGAACGAGACGTGTCGCCACGTGGATGCTCCGAGATCGCCGGTGTTGTCGTAGGACATGCCGGTAAAGAAGAGCCCGTCGTCGGGAAGCTGGTTCCATTCCTTACAAGCCACCTCACACGCCTTGCATCCGATGCACACGGTGGTGTCGGTAAAAAAACCCATCTGTTTGCGCGATCCTCCAGCGGATCGCTGCTTCTGTTTGCGCGATCCTCCAGCGGATCGCTGCTCCTCTGTCACGTCTGCTCCCCTTCCTGGGACTCCGCAGTCTTTATCCCGTGCGCGCCTTCGGGCGACTTGCCGCGGCCCGGTATGTCGCGCGCAGCCCGGCCCCCGGCTCCCGCCGCCAGCTTGCCGCTCGTCACTACGCGCCGGCCGGTGCTGCGGCGGCCGGGCTCGATGTTGCCCGTGAGCGCCTTGGACTCCTGAATCGAGACGTTCGGGTCGGCGACAAACGAGACGAGCTCGTTTACGGCGTCACCACGCGAGTGACCTTTGCTTCCCCAGTGATAGGGCAACCCGATCTGATGCACGACTCGGCGCCGCAAACGAATGGCCGGAAGGCGACGAGTGACGAGGACGCGCGTCTCAATCTCGCCGCGCGCCGTCGATATCGTGGCCCACCCTCCGTTCACGAGGCCCTTCTCCTCGGCCAGCTCGGGGGACACCTCGCAGAAGAGCTCCGGTTGGAGCTCCGATAGCCACGTCAGCCAGCGCGACATAGCTCCGGCGGTGTGATGCTCGGTGAGGCGATACGTAGTTATCACGTACGGGTAACGGGGGTCGTTCCACGCCTTGTGGTACGGGTTGTCCTTGCGGTCCCATTCCATTCGCGCCGGGTTGCACTGCTGTTTGTAGAGCGGGTTCTTGATCACCGACTCCTGCGGTTCGTAGTGCGCCGGCAGCGGTCCGTCGAGCAGGCCGTTGGGCGCGTACAGCCAACCCTTCCCATCGGCCTGCATGATGAAGGGATCGATGCCCGAGATCGTGTCCACGCCGTTCGCATCCTCGGGGGGCCGGTAGGAGGGGGGACGGTCCGGGATGAAGTCCGGGTTGTCCTCGCCGGTCCACTTGCCTACCTCCTCGTCCCACCACACGTACCGCTTGCGCTCGGACCAAGGCTTGCCCGAAGGATCGGCCGAGGCCCTGTTGTAAAGGATGCGCCGGTTCGACGGCCATGCCCAGCCCCACTCAGGCGCTACCCACGACTGCTCACTCCCGGGCTTGCGCCGGGCCGGCTGGTTCACACCGTCGGCGAAGCTCCCCGAGTAGATCCAGCAGCCACAGGCAGTGGAGCCGTCGGGCTCGAGATCGAGGTAGCCGGACACGGGCTCGCCTCCATCCACCCTGTAGCCATTGATCTCCTTGAGCACGGCTTCGGCGTCGGGCTCACAATGGCTGCCGTGAGTCGGGTACTCCCAGGTCAGATCGAGAAGGCCCCGGTCTTTGGCGTCGCCCGAGTCCCCGTACATGTCGCGCAGGCGGCGGCCGAGATGGTACATGAAGTGCAGCTCGCTGCGGCAGTCTCCCGGCGGCTCAATCGCCGCGTGGTGCCATTGGAGGAGCCTCTGCGTGTTTGTAAACGTTCCGTCCTTTTCGGTGTGGGCGGCACAAGGAAAAAAGAAGACCTCAGTCTTGATGTCCTCCGGCGACACCTCGCCGCGCTCGAACTCGGGGCCGTCTCGCCAGAAGTCCGCGGTCTCGGTAACGGCGAAATCGCGCACGACGAGCCAGTCGAGCTCACGCATGCCCTTGCGATGAAGCGCGCCGTGCATCGAGCCCACCGTCGGGTTCTCTCCCATGATGAAGTAGCCCTGAAGCTTGCCGTCGGCCATGTCCGCGACGGTCGTCATGTGCGAATGATCTCCGGTGAGGTGCGGCAGGTAGTCGTAACAGTAATCGTTGTCCGCGGTTGCGGCCTCGCCCCAGTACGCCTTCAGCAAAGACACCATGTACTTGGGAAAGTTGCTCCACCAGCCCGAGGCCGACTCGTTGTACTCGATATACCTGGCAAGAGAGACGTCGTAGTTCGCCTTGGGCATCGGCAGGTAGCCCGGCAACAGGTTGTAGAGCGTCGGGATGTCGGTCGAGCCCTGAATCGAGGCGTGGCCGCGCAGCGCCATGATCCCGCCGCCGGGACGGCCCATATTGCCCAGCAAGAGCTGGATGATCGCAGCCGTGCGGATGTACTGCACTCCGACCGAGTGCTGGGTCCAGCCCACCGCATACACGAAGGCCGAGGTTCGCTCCCGGCCCGAGTTGTCGCACAGCGACTGCGCCACCTTGCCAAACAGCTCCGGCTCCACTCCGCAGGTCTCCTGGACTACCTCGGGCGTGTAGCGGGAAAAATGCCTCTTGACGATCTGGAACACGCAGCGAGGATCTTGAAGGCTGCGGTCGACGCGCTCGGCCGAGACCTGGGTGCCGCGCTCGGACTTGGGCTCGCCGGTGAACATCTCGCGCTGTCCCGCTGCCGGTGCGACTTCCGTTCCTTCGTACTGCCACGATTCGATGTCGTACTGGCCCTCGTCGGGCTGCCATCCGCTGAAGAATCCGTCGAGATCTTCGGTATCCTCGAAGTCCTTGCCGACGATAGCGGCCGCGTTGGTGTAGTTGGTTACATAGTCCTTGAAGTAGCGCTCGTTCTGCATGATGTAGTTGACGATTCCGCCGAGAAATGCAATGTCCGACCCAGCCCGCAGCGGGACGTGAAGGTCTGCCATGGCGCTGGTGCGCGTGAAACGAGGATCGACGTGAATGATCGTCGCTCCGCGCTTCTTGGCTTCCATGGTCCAGCGAAAGCCGACCGGATGACACTCGGCCATGTTCGAACCCTGAATGACTATGCAATCAGAGTTCTTGAGATCTTGCTGGAAGGTGGTTGCCCCGCCTCGGCCAAACGAAGTCCCCAAACTGGGGACGGTGGACGAGTGTCATATGCGCGCCTGGTTCTCGATCTGGATGGCGCCCAGCGCCGTGAACAGCTTCTTGATCAGGTAGTTCTCTTCGTTGTCGAGGGTCGCCCCGCCGAGATGAGCGAACCCCATCGTGCGCCGCAGGGGATTGCCCTCGTCGTTGACGTCCTCCCACGTCGCGTCGCGTGTCTTGCGGACCCTTTCGGCCACCATGTCCATCGCACGCTCGAGGGAGATCGCCTCCCACTCGGTCCCGTGGGGCTTTCGGTAGAGCACGTTGTGCACTCGGTGAGATCCGGTGACGAGCTGAAAGGTCGCCGCGCCCTTAGGGCACAGGCAGCCTTCGGAGATGGGCGAGTCGGGATCGCCTTCAATGTCGGTGATCTTGCCGCCCTTGCTGTAGACGAGCTGCCCGCATCCGACCGCGCAATAGGGGCAGATCGACCGGGTCACGTCGGCGTCCCTGGTTCGGGGCTCGAGCGACTTGCTGCGAGGAGAGTGAGCCGAGTCGCCAAAGGCGGTGACGTCACGCCGGCGTATCTGCTCGATAAGGGGCCAGCCCGAGGCTCGATTGACGACCTCCGAAATCCCCATGCACAACCCCCGGTTTGCGGATCCGACCTGCGGACGCGGCCTAATCTACCCGCGCCCCTGCGGGCCAAACGGACGGCGGGCGTCGGGAGTCGGACGCGGTGCTTGCCAACAACATATCAACATATGTTACTGTGTCCCTATGTCGCCTTCGGAGCAACCCCGCAATCGCAGCACGCATGACGGGAACCTGTTGTCGATGAACCCGCGCCGCGCACAACGGCTGCGGCGAGAGCGCCTCGACGACAAGACCGCGTCCGCTGCTGCCGAACGTGCCCGCGCTCTTGGAGATCCAACGCGCCTGACGCTGCTGGCAGCAATGCGCGACGGCGACGAGATGTGTGTGTGCGACCTGGCATGGGTGGCCGGCAAGTCTCAGAACCTGATCTCCCACCACTTGCAGACCCTGCGGGTGGCGGGGCTCGTCACCGGACGCAAGCAGGGCAAGATGGTGATGCACCGGCTCACCGGCGAGGGTGAGGCCCTCCTCGATGCGGCCCTCGTACATCAGACGAAGGACGGGGGAGGCCCGTGATAGTTGTGGAAAAGATCGGCGAGGGGCTCTACAACTCCTTCCTCATGGCTTACGAGGTGTGGTGGGCCCTGGTGCTCGGCTTTGCCATCTCCGCAATCGTCCAGGCGTGGATCCCACGCGAGAAGATCCAGCGCTCGCTGAGCGGTGCCGGAGCGGGGCCCGTAATGCGTGCCACCGGGCTCGGCGCCGCCTCATCGTCCTGTTCTTATGCGGCCATCGCAATAGCCAAATCACTCTTCACGAAGGGGGCGTCGGCGACATCGGCCCTCGTTTTCCAGTTCGCATCTACAAACCTCGTGTGGGAGCTGGGGCTGGTGCTGTGGATCCTCATCGGCTGGCAATTCGCGCTCGCCGAATACATCGGCGGAATCATCCTCATTGGCTTGATGTGGGTGCTGCTGCGCTTCTTCGTGTCGCGCTCGCTCGAGGAGACCGCGCGCGCCCATGCGCAACGCGCCGATACCGGCCACCAGCATCATGCGGCCGAAAGCGACCTGGGTCTGAGGCAGAGACTCTTTTCTGCATCTGCCTGGTCCGACGTCGCACACAACTTTCGCGGAGACTGGCAGATGCTCTACAAGGAGATTGGAATCGGCTTCCTTCTCGCCGGGTTCATAGCTCTGCTCGGCCATCAGTTCTTCAATGCGCTGTTTATCACCGACGCTCCGGCCCCACTGCGCACCATCGAGAACGTCATCGTGGGTCCGATTATCGCCGTGATCAGCTTTGTGTGCTCGGTCGGCAACGTGCCGCTTGCGGCGGTGCTGTGGTCGGGAGGAATCTCCTTTGCAGGCGTGATGGCCTTCATCTTCGCCGACCTCATCGTGCTTCCGATCATCGCGATTTATCGCAAATACTACGGCACGAGGTTCGCGCTGCGCATCACCGCATTGATGTTCGTCGCGATGGTGCTCGCGGGTCTCGTAGTCGACGGCATCTTCGGTGTGGCCGGACTCATCCCCACCGTACGACCGACGACGACCGACATCATGGGTGATCTCAAGCTCGGTTACAAGCTGTGGCTCAATGTCTTCGGAGTGATCGTGTTCGCAGCCCTCTGGTACCTGACGATGCGGCGGGGAGCGCCCGATCCGGTGTGCGGCATGACGGTGGAACGCGCCAAGGCCGTAACTGCCGAGCAGGGCGGGAAAACCCACTACTTCTGCTCCGAGGAGTGCCGCGACACGTTCGAGGCCGCGGAAGGCGAGCGCCCGGAGCACTCCTACTCTCACCGCTGACGCGGGCTCGGCGAGGGTCCTTTTTGCAGATCCACCAACACCAGAGCCGTGCAAGCCGGATCGAGTCGCAGTGGCCTAAGGTCATCAGGCAGGCTACGGAACCGCGAACGCTGTCGGTCAGAGCGCGGATTTACCCCAACCCGGCTTCGGGATGCCTCGGGTACCTGGCGCCGACCGTCTACCTGAAGAGCGTCTCTCACTCCCACTAAGAAGCGCGCTGTCGGCTTGGCAAACGAGCCGTCAGAACCCGGGCTCCTGGCTCATCGGCGCGACGTGCCGGTTTCGCCGGATGGATGCCCGGCCAGGAGCCGCCCTTGCGCCCCCTCTTGTCCAGGAGGCGACAGACAAGTGACAGACACTTGTCTGTTGTCTGTCGGGCCAGGCACGGGGTGCACGGGTGCACGGGGTGCACGGGGTGCACGGGGTGCACGGGTGCACGGGGTGCACGGGGTGCACGGGTGCACGGGGTGCACGGGGTGCACGGGGTGCACGGGGTGCACGGGGTGCACGGGGTGCACGGGGTGCACGGGGTGCACGGGGTGCACGGGGTGCACGGGGTGCACGGGGTGCACGGGGTGCACGGGGTGCACGGGGTGC
>JBBSGD010000034.1:0-21158 GCA_038254435.1 Actinomycetota bacterium | reverse complement strand
GTCTACGCAGGTTCGCCGGCGCAGGACCCGTCCCAGGGACTGATCGAGGTGTGGGTATGGGATATCTACACGCAGACGAGAACCTCTGAAGACGACTACAAGGCCCCGATCCTAGGTCCGCTCAAGATCGTTTCGGTCGATAATCCCCTCGTGACGGTCGAGTCGGAAACGTCCGGGGAGCAGGCGACCTTCGACGCTAGCTCGGACACCTGGGGACCCTCACCGTCACCGAGCGGGAGCCCGCCGGGAGATCCAACTCCCACCCCCAGCGGACAAGGCTAAAGGCGAGAGGCGCGCCACGTGGCGTGGCCTCCATTACGATGCAAAGAAGCCAGGGAGCTGACCTTCTGTCGGCCTGGGAAGGGTAGCTTCTGGGGGCCGCGGTGCCCCTGGGAACGATGTGGCCCTGGAACGAGAGGACTTGAGCATGGCTCGAAGGCTGTTCACGTCGGAGTCGGTGACCGAAGGTCACCCCGACAAGATGGCGGACCAGATCTCGGACGCAGTGTTGGACGAGATCCTGGCCGATGATCCTTTCGGGCGGGTCGCGTGCGAGACGCTGCTCACGACCGGGCTCGTCATGGTGGCGGGGGAGATCACCACCTCTACCTACGTGGACATACCGGCGGTGGTGCGGCGCACCATCACCGACATTGGCTACACCTCGTCCAAGATCGGTTTCGACGGAGAGACTTGTGGTGTGTCGGTGGCAATCCAGGAGCAGTCACCCGACATCGACCAGGGCGTCACGAACCCCTACGAGCAGCGCCACGGCGATACCGAGGGAGATCCCCTCGACACTCAGGGCGCGGGCGATCAAGGCATGATGTTCGGCTACGCGTGCAGCGACAACGACGATCTGATGCCGATGCCGATCTGGCTCGCACATCGTTTCGCGCAGCGTCTCTCCGAGGTCCGCAAGGCCGGCGTCCTGCCCTACTTGCGGCCCGATGGCAAGACCCAGGTGACCGTGGGCTACGAAGGCACCAAGCCGGTCACGCTCGAAACCGTGGTCGTGTCGACCCAGCACCAGCCCAACGTAGACATCGACACGCTGCTGACACCGGATCTCATGCAGCACGTCATCGAACCTCTCGTGCCGCCCGGGCTCGATGCCTCGGGCGTGCGCGTGCTCGTAAACCCGACCGGTGTGTTCGAGATAGGCGGGCCGCGCGCCGACACCGGGCTCACCGGGCGCAAGATCATCATCGACACCTACGGGGGCATGGCACGCCACGGGGGCGGGGCGTTCTCGGGGAAGGACCCGACCAAGGTGGACCGCTCGGCCGCCTACGCGGCGCGCTGGGTGGCCAAGAACGTGGTTGCCGCCGGCCTCGCAGAGCGCTTCGAGCTTCAGGTCGCCTATGCGATCGGCGTCGCCCACCCCATATCCATCTCGTCCGAGACCTTTGGCACCGAAACCGTGGATCCCGCTCGGATCGCCGCGGCGGTCGCCGAGGTCTTCGACCTGCGCCCCGCAGCCATCGTGCGCGATCTCGAGCTGCGCAGGCCTATCTATCAGGCGACGGCGAGCTACGGGCACTTCGGGCGTTCGGAGAAGGACTTCACGTGGGAACGCACCGAGTGGGTGGATGACCTCCGCCGGCTGTGCTCCGATTCCTGAGCACGGCGGGCGCAGCAACTCCGGACGGAAAATCGTTGCCGCGGTGGTTCCCTTCGTCACCGCGTGGCGGGTGGACAAGACGTTCGACTACCTCGTCCCGAACGAGCTTGCAGGCTCGCTGACGACCGGCTCCCTGGTGCGGGTGCCCTTCGGCGGGCGCCGGGTGCGGGGAATCGTGACCGGCGTGACCGAGGTGCCGGGCGACGTCGAGCCGCAGCGCCGCCTGCTGCCGGTAAAGGCGGTGGTCGTAGAGCAGAGCGTCTGCCCGCCCCCCTTGATCTCTCTGGCCCGGTGGATGGCGGCGCGCTACGTCGTGCCCCTCGCCGCGGTCATGCAGCGCTTCGAGCCGCCCGGTGTGCGCGCACCGGCGCGGCCCGCGATTGCCTTGTCGCCGCGGCCCTCCTCGAGCCTCCTCGAACGCTACGAAGGAGGCGCCGCGCTGCTGCATGCAATCGAGTCGCAAGCCCCCGGCACGTGGAGCCTTCGAACGCTCCCGGGCCAGGACCACTCGGAGTTGATCGCCGATCTCGTGGCGGCCGCCGGACGAGCGGGTCGCGGCGCCGCCATCGTGGCGGTGCCGGAGGTGCGCTATGGATCCGAGGTCATCGAGTCGCTCGGCATTCAGGCCGCGCGCGTGGATACTTCTCGTCCCGCGCGCGAGCGGGCAGCGGCGTGGCTGGCTCTCGCCTCCGGGCACGGGCTCGGAGCGGGCGGAAGAGCCGCCGTGCTGGCCCCGAGCCCCGAGCTTGCGCTGCTCGTCGTGGACGAGGAAGCGCACCGCAGCTACCGCTCCGACCGGTCGCCCCGCTACGACGCACGGCGCGTCGCGGTCGAGCGTGCTCGGCTACAGGGCGCCGTGTGCGTCCTGATCGATTCGTCCCCGACGCTCGAGACGGGCTACGCGGCGGCAGCGGGCGCGGTTGGCCTCGTTGCTCCTCCACGCGACGCGGAGCGAGCCGCTCGACCCATCGTCGAGCTCGTCGACGCTCCGCACGAGCGGTCCTTGTCGCACGAGCTGCATCAGCGGATCAAGGAGACGCTCGCGACCGGCGACAGCGTCGCGCTGCTCGTTCCCCGGAGCGGCTTTGCGCGTTCGTTGTGGTGCGCAGCCTGCCGGCGCTCGCTGCGGTGCCCGCGCTGCGAGGCGGGACTTGCCTACGATCGTTCGGCCCGGCGGGTGCGCTGTCCCCGCTGCGGGCTCGCCCGCCCGGCGCCCGACGCCTGCCCGGCCTGCGGGGCCTCTGAGTGGCGCTACCTCGGGGCGGGCAGCGAACGCCTCGCGGATCAGGTGGCGCGCTCCTTTCCGCGCGCGCACGTCGTGCGCATGGACCCAGAGGTCCTCGCCCAAGAGGGCCCGAGCACGGCGCCCGCCGACATCTACGTGACCACCTGGATCGGGACCAAGACGGCCATTCGTCCTGCCGTGTCGCTGGTTGGGGTGCTGGACGCCGATGCCCTCATACGCAGGCCCGACTTCCGCGCCGCCGAGAACGCCCACCAGGCCCTCGCAGCGATGGCCGAGTGGGCCGGGCCCGCGAGCCGCGGCGGCCGGATCGTGATCCAGTGCGCCGACCACGGGCACCATGCGGTGCAGGCGGTAGCGCGCGGCGATTACCGCTTCTGGCTGCGGCGCGAGCTCGAGCACCGGCGCGAGCTTGGCTACCCGCCGTACTCTGAGCTGGTCAAGGTGACCGCTTTCGGTGAGCGGCGCGAGTCGCTTGCCGAGTCCGCCGCCGGTGCGTGCCGCGCGGCCGGCGGCACGGTGCTGGGACCGATCCCGCTGCGGGCGGGAGGGGAGCCCGGCCTCGACATGCTGGTCAAGTGCCCGGATGCCATGCCCGTCGCGGCGGCGCTGAGGACCATTGCGTCGGGTCTCGGCCCTTCGGACCGGCTGCGCATCGACGTCGACCCCCGCTGAGGCCGGCTGGATCGGGGTCGCTTATCGTGGACGCCGGCCGGCGCGGGTTGGAGAGCGCACTCGGGTACGCGGGAGGCAAGTTGTGGCGATCCTCAGAATCAGGGAGTTCGGCGATCCCTCGCTGCGCCAGCGCGCGCGCTCTATCGATAGGGTCACCGACGCGCACCGGCGTCTTGCGCAGGACATGCTCGACACGATGCGCAGCGCGCCCGGGGTCGGGCTGGCCGGACCGCAGGTGGGGGTGTTGGAACGGATCTTCGTGTGGGAGGTCGGAGAGGAGCACGGGGTGCTGATCAATCCCGCGATCGTGTCCCGCTCGGAAGCCACCGAGGTCGACGAAGAGGGTTGCTTGTCTCTTCCCGGCATCGCCTACGAGGTCGAGCGCAGCTCCGAGGTCGTCGTCGAGGGCCGCGATGCGAACGGCGAGCCCGTGCTCCTCGAAGCGTTCGATTTGCTTGCGCGTGTGTGCCAGCACGAGATAGACCACCTCGATGGAGTTCTGTTCATCGACCACCTCGGCGAAAGCCATCGCAAGGAGGCGCTCAGGACACTGCGCGAGGAAGCGCTCGGGCTGAGGGCCGTGCCCCCCCGTCCGCCGGCCGAGGAGAGCCTCTGAGGGTCGTGTTCTTCGGCACCCCGGTCTGGGCGGTGCCGAGCCTGAATGCCCTGACGGCCTCGGAGCACGAAGTCGTTGCGGCGGTCACCAACCCCGATCGGCCGGCGGGACGAGGCATGTCCGTTAGCCTCCCGCCGGTCAAGAGGGTTGCGTGGGCCGCCGGCCTCCAAGTGCTGCAGCCGCCACGTGCTGGCGACCCGGTGCTCCGCGCCACTCTTGAACGCCTTGCCCCCGATGTCGCCGTCGCGGTCGCCTACGGCAAGATCCTGCCCCAGGCGCTGCTCGACGTCCCCCGGCTCGGCTTCGTCAACGTGCACTTCTCGCTGCTGCCCGAGTATCGCGGGGCCGCGCCCGTGCAGCGGGCGATCATGGACGGCAAGACCGAGACCGGCGTCTCGATCATGGTGCTGACGGCGGGCATGGACGAAGGGCCGGTGCTCGCCTCCGTGCCCGAGCCGATCGGGCCCTTCGATACCGGCGGCTCCCTCGGCGAGAGGCTCGCGGCGCTCGGGGCGCGGCTTCTCGTGGACATCCTCGGACGGTACGGGCGCGCCGAGATAGATCCCCAGCCGCAGGACCACGTCTCCGCCACCTACGCCCCCAAGCCGACCTCGCAAGAGGCCCGCATCGACTGGTCCGAGCCTGCGCATCGGATCGCCGATCTCGTGCGTGCGCTGAACCCCGAGCCGGGGGCATGGACGACCCTGCGAGAGCGACGCGTCAAGGTGCACGGCGCCGCGCCGGCGCCGAGCGGCGAGGGCCTCGGGCCGGGCGAGATCGCACAAGAAGGCGAGCTGCATGCCGGGACCGGGAGCGCGACCCTCGCTCTGACGGAGGTGCAAGCCGCAGGGGGAAGGAGAATGACGGGCCGGGAGCTGGCGAACGGCCTGCGCCTGTCGCGCGGGGATCGATTCGTGTAATGCTCCGCTGACGGCGCCGGGCCCCATAGAGCCCTCGAGACGACGGAAAGGGAATTCATGCCTCGCTTGCGGCTCGCTCCGTCCATTCTCACCGCCGACTTCGCGCGCCTCGGCGACGAAGTAGCAAGCGTTGCCCCCTACGCCGACTGGTTTCATCTCGACGTTATGGACGGTCACTACGTCGACAACCTAACCTTTGGCCCTGCGACGGTCGAGGCGGTGCGCCGCTCCTGTGACCTGCCCATCCACGTCCATCTGATGATCGAGGATCCGGACGCGTACGCGTCGAGGTTCGCGGACGCGGGAGCGAACCGGATCTCGTTTCACCCGGAGGTGACGAACGATGTTGCCGGCACCATCGAGGTGATCAAGCAGGCGGGAGCCGGGGCGGGCATAGCGATCCATCCCGACGTGGAGCCGGCAGCCGCCACCGCCCACCTCGGCGACATCGAGGTGGTCCTCATGATGACGGTCCGACCCGGGTTCGGAGGGCAGGACTTCCTAGAATTCGTAGTCCCCAAGATCGCCGAAGTCGCCTCCAGGGTCCAGAAGTCCGGCTCACCGGCCGATATCGAGGTAGACGGCGGCGTCAAGCTTGCCAGAGTGGCCGAGGTCGTGGAGGCCGGGGCCGCCATCATCGTGGCCGGCAGCGCCGTTTTCGACGGAGTGGATGCACCTGCCGCAGCCCGGCGGATGCGCGAGAGGCTGGATGAGTTGAATGCAAGGACTTCTGAGAACGGGTGACAGGGATCTGATCCTGATCGCCGACGACGACGAGGACATAGTTCGCTTCGTCGAGATAAACCTACGCCTCGAGGGGCTCGACGTCGCCACGGCGCAAGACGGCGAACAGGCGGTCACCTTCGCGCGCGACCTCAAACCCGATCTCTTGCTGCTCGATGTCATGATGCCCAAGCTGGATGGCTTCGAGGTCTGCCAGCAGCTGCGTAAAGATCCGCACACCCGCGACATGTCGATCATCATGCTTACGGCTCGCTCGCTGTCGGCGGACAAGCTAACGGGACTCTCGGCGGGCGCCGACGACTACATGATCAAGCCGTTCGACCCGATGGAGCTGGTGGCGCGCGTCAAGGAGATGCTGCGGCGCACACACGACGCACGAGCTGAGAAGGAGAACGCGGCCGCGCCGACTGAGGGCCTTGTGGAGTAGGAGTCGACCGCCGGTTCCAGTTGGCTCATGCGGGCTATACTCGGCCCGGTAAGGTCAAGCCTCTTCGGGGCAGGGTGCGATTCCCGACCGGCGGTCATAGTCCGCGACCCTCGAGCTCCGGCTCGAAGGTTGATCCGGCGAAACTCCGGAACCGACGGTGAGCTTCAGGCCGGCGCGAGCCGGATGGGGCGAGTCCGGATGGGAGAAGAGGCCGATAAGCGATCAGCGCCGAGCCTCGCCTCGCGTTCATCGCCTTGTCGTCCGCTGCATTTGCCCCGTTGCCAGGCCCGATCTCGAGCAGCGGAGGCACATGGAGCACGACGACGGCTACTTCATGGCTCTGGCCCTTGATGAGGCGCGAGCCGCTCCGCGCACGTTGCCGAACCCGCGCGTCGGAGCTGTGCTGGCGCGCGACAAACGGGTGCTCGCCAAGGCCGGTCATGCCGGGCCCGGAAGCCCTCATGCCGAAGCGCTCGTCCTTGCCGCCGCCCAGTCGCGAGATCTTGACGGAGCGACTCTCTACGTCACCCTCGAGCCCTGTGCGCACCACGGCAACACCCCACCGTGCGCTCCGGCAATCGCCGGCTCCGGGGTCACCCGGGTAGTCGTTGGTACGCTCGACCCGGACGAGCGCGTCGCCGGGCGGGGCGTGCGCACCCTCGAGGAGAACGGCATAATCGTGGCCACCGGGTGCATGGCCGAGGAGTCCCGTCGCCTCAACCTCGCCTATTTGCACCACCGCACAACGGGACGGGCTTTCCTGTCTCTCAAGCTGGCTCTGAGCCTCGACGGCAGACTTGCGGCTCCCGACGGCACGTCGCGCTGGCTAACTGGTCCCGAGGCCCGCCGCGTCGCCCACGCCCGGCGCCTGGAAGCCGGCGCGGTGATGGTAGGCGCGGGGACCGTGCGGGCAGACGACCCTGCGCTCACCGTTAGGGACGTCGCGGCCCCCCGCCAGCCGCTGCGACTGGTGGTTGACTCCTCGGGCAGGACTCCGTCCGACGCCCGGGTGTTCGAGGGCGCGGGGGATCCTGATGAGGTAGTCGTGGCTACTACCGACAAGGTGCCGCTTGGAACGCTCAGCGCATGGAAGGAGGCGGGGGCCGAAGTGATCGTGCTCGACCAAGGCAGTCACGGCGTCGACCTGCGTGAGCTCCTAACCGTGCTCGGCGCCAGGGGGATGGCCGAGGTGTTCTGCGAAGGCGGGGCGCGGCTCGCGAGCGCTCTCATCGGCGAGGGGCTCGTCGACCGGCTCGAGCTCCACTACGGCGCGGTGCTGACCGGGCCCGGCGGGTCGGACATCGGCGCCATCGGGGTCACCGGCATCGACGACGCGCCTCGGTGGCGAACGATCCACGTCGAGCCGGCCGGCGAGGATGTTCTCGTGACCCTTATCCCGGCGGCGGGGCGCGACGGGCAAGGCGCCTAGGCATGTTTACCGGCATAGTCATCGACCGCGGTGAGATAAAGCACCTGCGGGCGCGTGACGGGCTGTTGTCGATCCAGGTGCGCGCTCCTGGGATGGCGCGCGAGCTGTCTGTCGGCGACTCGGTCGCCGTCAATGGAGTCTGCCTCACGGTAGTCGCGTCCTCACGGCGTGACTTCTCGGTCGAGGCAATGGGCGAGACGCTAGCTCGCTCGACCCTCGAAGACCTAAGACCCGGCTGGGCGGTCAACCTTGAGCTCCCGGCTCGGTTGCAGGACCGCCTCGGCGGACACCTCGTGCAGGGTCATGTCGATGGTGTCGCGCGCGCCGTGCGCGTCGAGGAGGACGCCGGCGCCAAGAGGGTGTGGCTGTCGGCTCCCGAGGACGTGCTTCGCTATCTCGTAGCCAAGGGCTCGGTCACGCTCGACGGCGTGTCGCTCACCGTTGTCGAGGTCGGAAAGACCAGCTTTCAGGTGGCGCTGATCCCGCACACCCTGGCGGCGACCACGTTGTCGCGCCTGGGTGTCGGCGGAAAGGTGAACGTAGAGGTCGATGTGATCGCCAAGTATGTGGAGCGGCTCGTGGACCCGCGCCGATGACCGCGCCGGGACGGCTCGCGCGCGTCGAGGACGCCGTACGCGACATCGCCGGCGGCGGGATGGTAATCGTCGTCGACGATGAGGGGCGCGAAAACGAAGGCGATCTCGTTGTCGCGGCCGAGAAGCTCACGCCCCGGCACGCCGGCTTCATGGTGCGTCACGGCTCGGGCATCATCTGCGTTCCGCTGACCGCAGAGCGGCTCGAGGAGCTGCACCTGCCGTTGATGTCACCCGACAACTCCGAGGCGATGGGCACTGCCTTCACAGTCAGCGTCGACGCTCGCAGGGGCACGACGACGGGAGTGTCGGCCTCGGACCGGGCGCTCACCGTCAAGACGCTTGTCGACCCGGGCGCCCGGCCCGCCGATCTCGCCCGTCCCGGTCACGTCTTTCCGCTGCGCTATTGCCCCGGCGGAGTGCTGCGGCGAGCCGGGCACACAGAAGCTGCGGTGGACCTCGCGCGCCTTGCCGGCCTGCAGCCGGCCGGGGTCGTATGCGAGATCGTCAACGACGACGGCAGCATGGCGCGCCTTGGCGATCTCGCCACATTCGCTGCCCAGCACAGCATCAAGATCGTCTCGATTGCCGACCTCATAGCGCACCGGCGCCGGCGCGAGAAGCTCGTGACGCGGCTGTCAGAAGCTCGCATACCAACCCGGCACGGGCAGTGGCGCGCCCTCGCATACGAGTCGCACGACGGACGAACGCACATGGCGCTCGTCATGGGCGAGCCGGCAGGGCAACAGGATGTTCTTGTGCGCGTGCACTCCGAGTGCTTCACGGGCGACGTCCTGGGAAGCGCCCGCTGTGACTGCGGCGAGCAGCTCGACGAGGCGATGCGGTTGATCGCGCTTGCGGGCTGCGGGGTGCTCGTTTACGTGCGCGGGCACGAGGGACGCGGAATCGGGCTTCGCCACAAGCTCGAGGCTTACGCGCTGCAAGATGCCGGGCGCGACACGGTCGAGGCAAACGTCGAGCTGGGACTCGCGGTGGACGCACGGGACTATGGAGTCGGCGCTCAGATCCTTGCGGAGCTCGGCGTCACAACCATGCGACTCCTGACCAACAACCCCACCAAGCGCGCCGGGCTCGAAGGCTATGGACTGCACATCACCGAGCGCGTGCCGCTGCTCAGCGAGCCGACTGCCGAAAACCTTCGCTACTTGACCACGAAGAAGGAAAAGCTCGGGCACCTTTTCGAGGCGCTCGATCAGACGCCCCCGGTTGGGGCGCTCGACGAGGAGGGGTGAGGATGCAGGTGAACGAAGGTTCACTCGAGGCGCGCGGCCTGCGCGTCGCTATCGTCGCAGCGCGCTTCAACGAGACGGTGTCGCGCAGCCTGGCAGCCGGTGCGGTCGATGCGCTGCGCCGTCACGGGGTCGCCGAGGGGAGTATGTCGCTGACGTGGGTGCCCGGTGCCTTCGAGCTGCCGCTCGCCTGCAAGACCCTCGCCGCTGCGGGCGAGGTAGACGCGGTGATCGCAATTGGTTGTGTCGTGCGCGGGAAAACGGCTCACTTCGAGTACGTCGCTGGCGCGGCCGCGACCGGGATATCCGCAGCAGGCCTCGATACCGGAGTGCCGGTTACGTTCGGCGTGCTGACCACCGAGAACCCCGCCCAGGCGGCCGATCGTGCGGGAGGCAAGGCGGGCAACAAGGGAGCCGAGGCAGCGCTCGCAGCGATCGAGATGGCCAACCTGCTGCGTTCCGTCGCGAAGCCCCGCGACGAAAGATAGCCGGCGAACTGCGATTTTGATGGCCCCCAAGCGGAAGTTCCGCGCACTCGGCGCGTTTTGGCCCGGATAACGCAACACAGCGCGACGAGCGTGCGCCCGGCTGTGAGCGCCCCGCGTGGCACGCCGCCGTTCAGGCTCCTGTGGGAGATCCCGTGGTCGTCGCCTGGACGTAGGCCATTTGGAGCTGGGCGAGGGTCTGGCGCAGCGGGCCTTCCACCTGGGGCATCTCGGTCCCCACCGACTGCACGATGCCGGCGAGGGCGTCGATGGCGAGCTTGGCATCGGCTGCCTTGCCGCTTTCGATCTTGGTGCCCGCCACATTGGCGAGTGTCACCGCGACGTTGACGACCCAGTCGAGGCTCGGTACCGAAGACATCTCGGCAGCGCTGCGGCGCGCCTCGGCTTCTTGCTCGGGAGTCCACGGCTCCTCCGTAGTAGCGCCTTGCTCGACGCCGGAGGGGTGCTCGCCCGCGGGGGGCGTTCCGCCGAGCGAAGTGACGTCGCCCAGAGCAGGGCGCGGGTCGGCTGCGCGGCCGCTGGGAGCACGACCGGGGGGCTCCTCCTGCGGTGCCGGGCCGGGTTCTGCCTGAGCCTCCGGGACATCATCGTCCGCACGCGGCTCCGGGGCCGGGCTCGAGGCGCGGGTCGACGCTCGCTTGTCCACGACCCTGGGCCTGGGGCGCTCGCGTTCTTGCTCGTCCATGGGGCCGGGTTCTCCCTGCTAGAAGCGTATAATGACCAGCTACAGTGTCGCCAAGAAGGGGCCCGTGAGCCTCTCACCCCCCGGCGGGATGCCGGTCGGATGTCCACTCCGACCCTAGCCGAGTCGACGGGGTCCTGGTGTTGCCGTTGCGCAGGGGCAAAGATAAATCCGCGTGCCGGTGGCGTCTTGTATTGGCGTCGCCGGCTTTTTCGCGCAGAGGCCCCCGTCCCAGACGCATCTGCGCCGGCACGAACCGAGGCAACTGGAAGGAGAGTCGTATCGCACAGCAGGAGCTGAGGATCAACGACCGGATCCGCATTCCGCGGGTGCGCGTCGTCGGTGCGGACGGATCGCAGGTGGGCATTCTCGAGACGGGAGCTGCGCTTGCGATGGCCGAGGAGCAAGATCTCGATCTCGTCGAGGTAGCTCCCCAGGCAGACCCCCCGGTCTGCCGGATCATGGACTACGGCAAGTACAAGTACGAGCAGGCCGTCCGCAAGAAAGAGGCTCGGAAGAAGCAGTCGCTCGTGGTCGTCAAGGAGATGAAGATGCGGCCGAAGATCGACCGTCACGATTACGAGACGAAGCGGGGCCACGTCATCCGGTTCCTCAAGCAGGGAGCAAAGGTCAAGGTCACAATCATGTTCAGGGGCCGCGAGACACTTCATGCAGAGCTCGGCCGGCGCCTTCTGGACCGCCTCTCCGAGGATGTCGTGGAGCTCGCAAAGGTGGACACGCCGCCCAAGCTCGACGGGCGCAACATGACGATGGTGCTGGGCCCCCACAAGGACGCTGCACCTTCGCGAACAAGCGAGTCGCTAGGCCCGCCCAAACGCGCGTCGCAGTCCGCTCGGGGCTCGCAAACGAAGAAAGAGACCGGGAAACCGGAGGCGGCGCCGGCCCGGCCGAAGCCTCCCAAGGTGACAAGGGCCGAAGGAGGTTGATGGCGTGCCAAAGATGAAGAGTCATCGCGGAGCGGCCAAGAGGTTCGAGGTGTCGCCCACCGGCAAGATCCGGCGCCGCAAGGCGAATGCCAACCACATTCTCGGAAAGAAGTCGGCTCGACGCAAGCGCCGGCTGACGTCTCCGGCCGAGGTGTCGGATCACGATGCCAAGAGCATCAGGCGCCTGCTCGGCCGCTGACGGGCTCAGGCGAAACCCGCCGCCGCAAGCGGGCGGCGGCAAGCGAAGGAAAGACTTTGTCGTGTATCCGTCAAGGAGGGACCCATGCCACGGGTGAAGCGCAGCGTCGCAGGCCGCAAGAAGCGGCGTGAAGTTCTCAAGCAGGCCAAGGGCTACTACTCGGCGCGCGGCAAGCACTACCGGGCCGCGCGCGAGCAGGTGCTGCACTCGGGCGTGTACGCGTACCGCGACCGGCGTGCCCGCAAAGGCGAGTTCAGGCGCTTGTGGATCGCGCGCATCAACGCCGCCGCCCGTCAGAACGGCTTGTCCTACAGCCGGTTCATGGCGGGGCTGCGCAGCGCAGACATCGACCTCGACCGCAAGATGCTTGCGGAGCTTGCCGTAAACGACCCAGGCACCTTTCAGTCGCTGGCCGAGACCGCCCGCAAGTCGCTGGAGAAAGCCTCGTAGCTCGCCCTTGATCTCCAGCCTGCGCAATCCCCATGTCCTAGCGGCGCGCAAGCTGAAGCGTCGCTCGGAAAGAGAGCGCACAGGAGAGCTCTTGGTCGAGGGAGCGCGCGCCGTTGCCGAGGCCCTCGACGCCGAGGCGAACGTCAAGACGGTCTTTGTTTCGGTCTCATTCAAAGATGCGCACGATCTGCGAACGGGGGCAGTAAGGAACGGCGCTCGGGTTGTCGAGGTGGGCGACGACGTGATTCACGCGCTTTCGGACACGACGACGCCGCAGGGGGTGGTGGCGGTTGCCGCCGTCGAGCGCATCACGGTCTTGGATCTTCCGCAAGACATCTCGCTGGTGGTGGTGCTGTGCGCGGTGCGCGACCCGGGCAACGCAGGGACCCTCATTCGCTCGGCAGTCGCCGCGGGAGCGGATGCAGTCGTCTTCGCCGGAGGAGCGGTAGACCCCTTCTCTCCCAAGACTGTGCGGGCCTCCGCCGGGACGCTATGGCACCTCCCGGTCATCGTCGCGGTGCAGGCACGGGCGGCCCTGATCGCGCTGAGAGACAGAGGCATGCGGATCGTGGGGACATCGCTACAAGGGACACCCGCCGCGGCCAGCGACCTCACGACACCTGTGGGACTGGTTCTCGGGAACGAGGCCTGGGGGCTCGACTCGTCCCTCGCCGATCTCGTCGACGAGTCGGTGACGATCCCGATGCCGGGGCCGGCCGAGTCTCTGAACGTCGGGATTGCGGGCTCGGTACTTCTCTTCGAAGCCGTGCGTCAGCGCGCCGGGATGCGACCCGCGTGACGGCAGCGCCGCCGGTTTATCCTCTGGCTTCCCATGGATGACGATAGGAGCTTCGCCGACCTCATAGCCAGCATCTCGCACGAGCTGCGCTCGCCGCTGACCGCGGTCAAGGGTTTCTCCGCGACACTCGTCGAGCGGTGGGACCGTTTCAGCGATGAGCAGCGGCAGCAGTTTGTCGCCACGATTCTCACCGACGCCGACCGCATGGGACGGATCGTCGGTGAGGTCATCGACCTGGCGCGCGTCGAGGCCGGCCGACTCGACCTGCGGCTCGTGCCGGCCGAGCTGAGCGATGTGGTCCAAGACGGCCTCGCGGAGCTGCGCAAGCGCCGCTCCGTGGTCGAGGCGACGGTAAACGTTCCCACCGGGCTGACCGTGGACGTCGACCGGGAGCGAGCCGCGTCGCTCATCGCCGGTCTCGTCGAGAACGGGCTCAAGTTCTCCGAGGACGTCCCCGTCGAGATCGAAGCTCACCGTGATGCCACAAGCGTCGTGTTGCTGGTGCGCGACCACGGCGTCGGAATCGAGGCAGACAGGCTGGAAAGGGTGTTCTTGGAACCCGCCCCGAGGGGCCAAATGGCAGGTCCCAACGGATCGGGACTCGGCCTCTACCTCGCGCACCGGATGGCGGCGGCCCACGGCGGCCGCCTCGAGGTGACGAGCGCGCCCGGCCGCGGGTCCACCTTTTCCTTGACCCTGCCTCTAGCCGGGGATTCGGTGTGAGCGAGACGAAGGATCTTCGCGCCGGGTTTGACGAAGCGCTGCGCGAGGGACTCGAGCGCATCGCCGCGGCCTCGGATCTGGAGGCGCTGGAGGAAGCCCGCATAAGGGTGCTGGGGCGCAAGGCTGCGCTGTCCCGGGCGCGCGCCGGCCTGCGCGACGCGCCGGCCGAGGAGAAGCCGGAGCTCGGCAAGCTGGCCAACGAGGTTCACAGTGCGCTCGAGCTGGCGATCGCCCAGCGGCGCGAGAGGTTTCAGGCGGACGAAACCGAGCGCCGCTGGGCCCGCGACCGTATCGATGTGTCCCTTCCCGGCGACTACCACGCACTCGGCTCCATCCATCCGCTCACGCGCCTGACATGGGAGCTCGTGGACATCTTCGTGGGCCTCGGCTTTCGACTTGCCGAGGGACCAGAGGTGGAGCTGACGAGCTACAACTTCGACGCGCTGAACACGCCGCCGACTCATCCGTCGCGCTCGCCCCAGGACACCTACTACATAGCGGGCAGGGACGACGTGGTGCTGAGGACCCACACTTCGCCGGTCCAGATAAGGACCATGGAGGCGCACGACCCACCCGTCTACGTTGTCGCCCCGGGACGTTGTTATCGGCGCGACGAGCAGGACGCTACACACCTCAATTCGTTCGTTCAAATAGAGGGTCTCGCGGTTGACGAGAACATCACCATGGGCGACCTCAAAGGGGTGCTCCTCGCCTTTGCGCGCGCGGTCTTCGGGCGCGATCTCGACATCAGGCTGCGGCCCAGCTTCTTTCCCTTCACCGAGCCGTCGGCCGAGATGGACGTCATGTGCTTCAACTGCAAAGCCAAGGGCTGCCGCATCTGCAAGCAAGAGGGATGGATAGAGCTTCTCGGCTGCGGAATGGTCGATCCTTATCTGCTCGAGCGGGTCGGATACGACCCCGAGCGCTACACGGGCTTCGCCTTCGGTTGTGGGGTAGAACGGATTGCCTCCGTGTCTCAGGGCGTCGGTCCGATCCGCGCCTTCTGGGAGAACGATCTTCGCTTTCTGGCCCAGTTCGGCGGACTCACATGAAGGTGAGCCTCGAGTGGCTAAGGGAGCTGACACCGGCCGCCGTTCCGCTCGAGGAGCTCGTCCGGGTGCTGAACTTCTCGGGCAGCAAGGTCGAAACCGTCACGGTGGCCTCTTCCGAGATCAGGGGCGTGGTGGTGGCCCAGGTGCTGGGGATAAGGAAGCACCCCGGCGCCGACAACTTGTCACTGGTGGACGTCGGGCTTGTGGACGGCGCGTCACAAGAGGTCGTGTGCGGCGCGAAGAACTTCGCAGTGGGGGACCGAGTGCCCCTCGCACCGGTCGGGGCCAGGCTGCCGGGCCTCGCGCTAACGGCTCGCAAGATGCGCGGCGTCATCAGCAATGGGATGCTGTGCTCGGGCGCGGAGCTGGGGATCTCGCAGGACCACTCGGGCATCCTCGTGCTGGCCCCCGATGCCGAGCTCGGTGCGGATGTCGTAGCGGTGCTTGGGCTTGACGATACCGTCATCGATCTCGAGATCACCCCGAACCGCGGCGACTGCATGGGGATGATCGGCATCGCGCGCGAGGTCGCCGCAGTCCTCGGCGATGAGCTAACGGTTCCGGATGCGATCGTGCAAGAAGACGAGTCCCTTCATTCACCTGTCACCGTCGAGGTGCGCGACGAGCAAGGCTGCCCGCGTTATCTGGCGCGCTATGCCACAGAGATCGCAGGCGCGCCGTCGCCTGCCTGGCTTCAAGCAAGGTTGCTGAGGCTGGGCGTGCGCCCCATCTCGAATGTCGTGGACATCACCAACTACGTGCTGCTCGAAACCGGTCAGCCGCTGCACGCTTTCGATGCATCCAAGATTGCCGAGGGCCGCATAGTCGTGCGACGAGCGAGTCGCGACGAGCGCATTGTCACCCTCGACGGCGTGAAGCGCAACCTCCAAGAGCGCGATCTCGTGATTGCCGACCCCGGGGGCGCCCTTGCCATCGCCGGCGTGATGGGTGGGCTCGACTCCGAGGTGTCCGGTGCTACGACGGAGGTGGTCATCGAGTCCGCGCACTTCGAGCCGGCCAGCGTGTCGTTGACCAGCCGGCGGCTCGGGCTCTTGAGTGAGGCGTCGGCGCGCTTCGAGCGCGGCAGCGATCCCGAAATGGCCGGCTACGCGGCCGCGCGCTGCGCCGAGCTGTTACGCGTGCTCGCAGGGGGCCGGGTCGCGGCGCGAGTCGCCGACGCCTATCCACAGCCGTACGAACCCGTCGCGATCGAGCTCCGGCCCCCCCGGACCGGCCGGATACTCGGCGTGGACATTCCCGCCGGAGAGCAAGCGCACCATCTGCGGTCCCTCGGCCTGGAGGTAACCGAACGCGGGGAGACGTTGCACGCAGTAGTCCCCTCATGGCGGCGCGATCTACGGCGGGAGATAGATCTCGTCGAGGAGGTAGCCCGCCTCGCCGGACTCGACCTGATCCCCGCGCGCCTGCCGCACGGAGGAGCCGGCGGGCTGAAGCCTCTCCAGGCGGCCGACAGGACCCTGAGGCGCACTCTCTGCGCGCTCGGCCTCACCGAGGCCTACACGGATTCGTTTCGCGACGACGGGGACATGGACCGGCTGGGGCTATCAGGGGATCCTGCGAGCCACCCGGCCGTGCGGATAGCGAATCCGATGAACCACGATGAGGCCGAGCTGAGAACGACTCTGCTACCGGGTCTGCTGCGAGCCGCGTCCTACAATCTGGCGCGGCATGCGCCTGGGGTCGCGCTCTTCGAGATCGCCCGCGCCTACGTCTTGGTTGCCGGAGGCGACCTGCCCAACGAACCCGCGCTGCTGTCTTGCGTCGCTGCGGGCCACCGCTCGGCCGGCGACTGGAGACACCCTTCGGAGAAGTGGGACTTCTTCCGGCTCAAGGGCGCGCTCGAGTCCGCGCTCCGAGCGCTGCGCCTTCCCCCTCTCGGGTGCGCTCCGGTAGACGGGATGCCGTGGCACCCGACGCGCGCAGCGGCGCTGATGCTGGCCGGCGAGCGCATAGGGACGCTCGGAGATCTTCATCCCACCGTGTGCGACCTCTTCCGGGTGGCGCCGGGCGCGTCTGCCTTCGAGCTGCGTCTCGATCCGTTGTGGTCAGAGCTCGCCGGGCGGATCGGGGTTGAGATTCCCACGCAGTTTCCCTCGGCGTACGTTGATGTCGCGGTTGTAGTCGACGAGGAGACGCCGGCTCAGTCGGTCGCCGCCGCGCTCCGCTCGGCCGGGGAGCCGGAGCTCGTCGCCGCCCGTCTTTTCGACGTGTACGCCGGCCGGCAAGTCCCCGCAGGCAGAAAGAGCCTCGCTTATGCGCTCGAGCTGCGAGCGTCTGATCGAACGCTGTCGCGTGAAGAGGCGCTCATGGTGCGCGACAGAATCGTGCGCGAGCTGGAAGCAAGATACGGGGCGGAGCTGCGCGCCTGAAAACCCTCTTGACTAGAAAGGCGAACCCATGCCCGAGCGTGACTTCCTGTCATCCGACGACGTGACCGAAAAGGAGCAGACGAGACTTCTCGAGCTGGCGGCTCAGCTCAAGGCATCTCCTCGAGAGTTCTGCGATCGCCTCGCCGGACGGCAGGTGGCGCTCATCTTCGAGAAGCCGTCGACGCGCACGCGCGTCTCGTTCGAGGTCGCCGTAACTCAGTTGGGAGGGGACGCGGTCGTGTTGCGGGGCGACGAGTTGCAGCTTGGGCGCGGTGAGACGATTGCGGACACGGGCGCGGTCCTGGCGGGCTACGTAGATGCGATCGCGGTCCGGACCTTCGCACAGGAGCGGCTCACCGAGCTTGCGGATGCTGCCACCGTGCCGGTCATCAACATGCTCAGCGATCTCGAGCATCCTTGTCAGGCGCTCGCGGACCTGCAGACGATCACAGAGGAACGAGGCGGGCTCGCGGGTCAGGTACTCGCCTACTTCGGGGACGGCAACAACGTCGCGCACTCACTCATGCTGTCCGGGGTCAAGGCCGGCATCCACGTGCGTGTTGCCACGCCCCGAGGCTACGAGCCGCAGCCGGGGATCGTCCGGCGCTGCGAAGAGATCGCGTCCTCGACCGGGGGTTCGGCGCGCGTGACGAACAGCGTCGAGGAGGCCGCGCGTGGGGCCGGCATCCTCTACACAGATGTGTGGGCCTCGATGGGCCAGGAAGATGAAGCCGCGGCGCGACTGCAGACGTTTGCGGGCTATCAGATAGACGAGAAGCTGGTGGACCTGGCGGAGGAGGACGTAATCGTCATGCATTGCCTGCCGGCGCACCGGGGTCAGGAGATAGCCGCCGGCGTAATGGACGGCGTGCATTCGGTCGTGTTCGTCCAGGCTGCAAACAGGCTTCATACTCAAAAGGCCCTTCTCGCCTGGCTCTTGGCCGGATAGCGTTCGGTGCCGCGTCTGTCCGCCGCCTTCTACCGGCGCGACGCGCTTGCGGTTGCGCGTGATCTGATCGGCTGCGTCCTCGTGCGCGACGACGGTCGCGATCGGACGAGCGTGAGACTCGTGGAGGTAGAGGCGTACAGGGGGAAGCTCGACCCGGGCTCGCACGGTTACAGGGGAATGACCGCACGTACGGAGACCATGTACGGGCGTCCCGGGCGACTCTACGTTTACTTCACCTACGGCATGCATTGGTGCGCAAACATCGTCTGTGCACCCGAAGGGGTGTGCGAAGCGGTGCTGCTTCGAGCAGGGGAACCGGTAGAAGGAAGCGATGTCATGTTCGCGCGCCGCCCCGGCATCGTCGACGAGCGCTTGCTCGCGGCCGGCCCCGCGCGGCTCGCCCAGGCGATGGGCCTCGATGGCCGCTCGGACGCAACTACTTTGCTGCGCGGGGGCGTCAGCTGGGTGGCCGAGGATGAGCTCACCGATGAGTACCGGCACGGATCCGTCGCGCGCACCAAACGCATCGGGCTGTCGACCGGCAAGGGGGATGATCTCGAGTGGCGCTGGGTAGTCCCGGGCAGCCCCTTCGCGTCGCGGCGGGGCTGAGCCTGCCTAACCCTTCTTGCCGTTCTTGCCGCCGCCGTGGCCCTTCCCCGGCTTGGGAGACGGCTTGGGCTTCGGAGTGGATGTTGGGGTTGGGGTGGGGGTGGGCGTGGGCGACGGCTTCGCCGAAGGAGACGGCGCCGGCGCGGGTGACTTGCTGGGTGATGGTTTGGGCGTCGGCGACGGCTGTGCCTTTGGCAGATCGCCGGGCTCCAGGCACGAGGTGGTGGGTTCGGTGCCCGGTGCAAAGGTTGCTGTGGCCGTCGAGGTGCTGGGCGTGTAGGGGCCGGCAAGGCACCCGTTGCGCGTGTCGATCGTTACTGTACTCAGACCGGTGGCGGGCTGTGTGAACGGGGTGGGAGGCGTCCCGGCGAGAGCCGCCAGCATGTAGTTGTGCCAGATCTCGGCCGGCCATGAGCCGCCCGTCACTCCTGTCGCACCGATTCGTGTGGGGCGACAGCCGATGGAGGTCAAGCAGTAGGGTTTCATCTCGATCTCGCCGTCCGGATATCCGACCCACACCGCGGTCGCAAGGTCGGGTGTGTAACCGACGAACCATGCGTCACGGTACTCCTGCGCGGTCCCCGTTTTCCCGGCCGCCGGTCTGCCGATGTTGGCGGCGGTGCCGGTCCCTTGCTGGATGACCTGCTCGAGGGCGCTCGTTGCGATGTAGGAGACCGAAGGGCTGACGGCGTCGTGTGCGATCGAGTGGTCCTTGTAGATCACTCCGCCGTGCTTGTTGAGAATCTTGGTGATGGCGACGGGAGGATGATGTGTTCCGTTGGTAGCGAGCGTTGAATAGCCCGAAACCATGTCGAGCGCGTTGACGGCATTGGTGCCCAGTACTGCCGAGTTGACCGGCAGAAGCGGAGAGCGCACTCCCATGTCATGCGCGACCCGCACGACGGCATCGGCACCTACCTGGAGGATGACCTGCGCATAGACGACGTTGACACTGTCGATCGTCGCCAGCAACAGCGGGATTCTTCCAGAGAAGGACTCCCCTTCGTAGTTGCACACGTTCCACGGACCGCCGTTGTTTGCGTTGGGGAAGGTCATGCACGGAGCGGCCTCGTACTGCTGGGACAAGGGGATCCCTTGTTCGATAGCGGCTACCAGCGCGAAGGGCTTGAACGAGGACCCTGCCTGCCGTCCGGTCCCGGGTGCGCGCCCGCCCGGGCCGAGGTCGGGTTCGCCTGCGACGGCAAGATTGAACTTGGAGAAGCGATCCTGTTTGGGTTTGGCGAACCAGTCGCGGCCACCGACCATCGCCTTGATGCTTCCCGTGCGCGGATTGAGAGACACGAGGGCGCCGTGCGGGTCGCTCGGCTGGTAGAGGATCCCGTTTACCGCGTGCTCGGCCTCACGCTGCATCTTGAGATCCACCGTCGTGCGTATGCGCAAGCCGCCCTGGAAAAGCCTCTTCTCGCGTTGTGCCACGGTCTTGCCGAGGACGTTGAAGCGGGGGTCGTACTTGATGAGCCGCTCTACGTAGTCGATGAAGTAAGGAGCGGGATACTCCGGATTGCCAGAATGCAGATGGATCTTTGCGTGCTTGGCGAGCTTGGTTTGTGCTGCCGTTGCGTGGCCAAGCTGGTGCATCTTGAAAAGAACGAGGTTGCGGCGCTTCTTGGCGCGCTTGGGGTGCTGGAAGGGGTCGTAGGTCTCGGGCGAGCGGATTATCCCGGCGAGCAGCGCCGACTGGGCGAGATTGAGCTTCTTGGAGGGAATCCCAAAGTACGTGTAGGCGGCGGCCTGAACCCCATACGCACCTTCGCCGAAATAGACCGTGTTGAGGTAGCGCTCGAGAATCTGCTTCTTGGTGAGCTTCGTTTCGAGCTGACGAGCGAGCGCGGCCTCGTCGATTTTGCGCTTGAGGGTCTCAGCCGCCGTCTTGCCCGGTGCGATGATGGCGTTCTTGACGTATTGCTGGGTGATGGTCGAGCCACCCTCCTGCACGCTGCCGCTCGTGACGTTGGCGACCAGCGCCCTGAATACCGCGTGGAAGTCGACGCCCGAGTGCTGGTAGAAGCGCTGGTCCTCGATCGAGATCACGGCTCTCTGCAGCCGCTTGGGGATCTTGCTCACAGGCACGATGGTGCGGTTCTGCTCGCCGTGCAGACTGGTGATCAGATGCCCTTTGTCGTCGAGGATCTTGGAAGTCTGTGGCTGGTTGTTGATGTGCAGCTGCCAGTGCTTCAGCTTCGGAAGGTTGGCCAGGTCGTGAACCACCCCGCACGCGGATGCGGACAGTGCCATCACGAGTGCAACGGCGACGGCGCGCATGGGGTTCTTTGGAGAAGGGGACATGAACCATCATTCTAGCCGCCACGC
>JBBSGD010000033.1:0-23592 GCA_038254435.1 Actinomycetota bacterium | reverse complement strand
AGGGCCTGCGCTATGCCCTGGGCCAATCCCCCGTGCACCTGGCCGCGCACCAGCATCGGATTGAGGATGCGCCCGCAGTCGTCGACCGAGAAGTGATTTCGTAAGAACACCTGACCCGTTTCGGTGTCTACCTCCACGACGGAGACGTGTGCGCCGAACGGGTAGCTGAGCTCCTCGCCTTCGAAGTCGGTTGTGGCTCGCAAAGGTTCGGCGGCAACGCTCACAAGCTCGGACCACTCGAGTGCAGAGTCCGGCACGCCGGCGATCCCAAGCCGCCCGTCCTCGAATGAGGCTATGTCCTCGGGGCTTGCCTCGAGCCTGGAGGCGGCGGCCTTCTTCGCTTTCTCCAGCACTTCGGCGGCGGCCTTGTGCACCGCACTGCCGCCCTTTTGCAGCGAGCGCGATCCCATCGTCCCGCCTCCGCGCGGCACTTGCTGAGTGTCCGAGTGAACCACCCTTATCTTGTCGAAGGGGATGCCCAGCACGCCCGAGGTGACCTGCGCAAGCGAAGTCTCGTGTCCCTGGCCGTGCGGCGAGACTCCCGTGCGCACGGTTGCCCCTCCGTCCTCGTGGACCTCGACTGCTCCGAACTCGGGGCCGAAGCCGGTGACCTCGACGTAGCAGGCAACGCCGATGCCGAGCTTGCGGACATCGGCTCGTGCGCGCCGGGCGCGCTGCTCGCGGCGCAGGCTCTCGTAGCCGGCCACCTCCAGCGCCTTATCGAGGGCCGCCTCGTACCTGCCGCAGTCGTAGGTTGCCTCGGTGACGGTCTCATAGGGAAAGTCGTCGGGCGATATGAAGTTCCGCCTGCGAAGCTGTACGGGATCCATGCCGAGCTCGCCTGCCGCCATGCTCACGACGCGCTCGATTAGGGCCGTGGCCTCGGGGCGGCCTGCCCCCCTGTACGCGGCGATTGGCGTCGTGTTGGTGGCAACGCAGCGCGCCCTGAGCTCGACGGCGGGTATGGCGTACACGCCGGTCGCCATCTGGCGGGTGAGCTGCGGAAGGAGGCCGCCGTCGTCGGGATACGCACCCCCGTCCTGCACGAGGTGGACGCGCAAGCCGACTATCGTTCCGTCGTCTTGGAGCCCGAGCTCCACGTCTTGGATCTGCGCTCGTCCGTGCGTCATGGCGGACATGTTCTCCGAGCGCGAGTCGGCGTAGCGCACAGCGCGCCTCAGCTTCAGGGCCAGTGCCGCGACGACGATGTGCTCGGGATAGGTGGCGATCTTTGCGCCGAACCCGCCTCCAACTGCCGGAGCGATTACGTGCAGCTCCTCCTCCTTCAGGCCGAGAGCGCTCGCAAGATTCGATCTGACCAAGTGAGGCGCCTGGCAGGAAACGTGGACGATTAGCGCCGTGTCGCCGCGGCCGGGCTCGGCCAGGATCGCGTTCCCCTCCAGCGGAACGGGGGCTACGCGCTGGTTGACGAAGCGGTGCTTGACGACTACGTCGGCGGTGGCGAACGAGATCTTGTTGCCGCCGAAGTCGTCTTGCCACGCGATGTTGTCACCGGCCTCGGGAAAGAGAAGCGGCGCGTCCGGCTCGGTTGCCCTCAACGGATCGATCAGAGCGGGCAGCGGGTGGTAGTCGACGAGAACAGCCTCGGCCGCGTCCAGCGCGTGTGCGCGCGTGTCCGCGACGATCACCGCCACAGCTTCACCCGCGAAGCGAACCCTGTCGCTCGCCAGCGGGGGCCGCGCGAACTCCCCGCGGCAGGACTCCGGCGGCCTGGGGTCAAGATCGAGATCCGTGGCCGTGTAGATGCCTGCCACGCCGGGCATTGCCGCGGCGCCGGCTGTGTCTATCGACTCGACGCGCGCGTGCGGCGCGAAGGATCGTACGAACACCGCGTGCAAGGCGCCGTCACGCACCAGGTCCTCGGTGTAGCGGGCTGCCCCGGTGAGGAAGCGGGGATCTTCGCTTCGCTTGACGGGGTGGCCGAGTATCGACCCGGGCCTCACGCGCCCGTCCCTTGGGCGGCGAGCTCGGGACTCGGGCCCCGACCGGCCGAGGGCGCGGCAACCTGTGTAGTTGGTGCTATCAGGAAGATGAAGATGTCCCACGCGACGTGGCTCACGATGAGTGCCTCCATGCGAACTCCTGCGGCGGCCAGCCCACCCCAGTAGAGACCGGCGACGGTTGCCGCCGCCGTCAGCGTGGCGTTGCCCGTTACGAGGTGCGCGCCTCCGTAAGTTGCTCCGCCGAGCCCCGCGCCCTTTACCGGTCCGTAGGTCCTGATGAAGCGGCGGCCGACGAACCCGCGCCAGAAGAGCTCTTCGGCGGGGCCGATGATCAACGCGAGCCGAGCGGCGAGCTCGCTCCGGGGACGCAGCGACCGGAGGTCGTAGATGTCGTCTATCTCAGCGGCGCCCTTGGGCATTAGGCGTCGTGCGAAGAAGTCCCCCACGCGAAAGATCGCGTAGAGCCCTGCCGCGGAGCCCAGCCCGGCGGCCGCATCGCGGCGCGTGAAGCGGAGCCGCCTCAGAGAGTCGTCAGAGGCAAGCGCCAGCGACCCGAGCGTCATCCCGGTCCTTGTCATTCGCGGCCAGAAGCGGCTTGGCGGGCCGTTGAAGGTAGCGTCGAACGCTCCGTAGGCAAGGGTCAGAGCGGCGGCAAGGAGAGGATCGCGCGCGCTCCCGCGAAGCCTCACTGCGCCGCCGCTATGGCAAGACCGGCGACGAGCAGGAGCCCGAAGGTCGCGTGCAGACGGGCGGTCTGCAGATCGATCATTGCGATGGCGCGCTGCTGCCCGCTCGCCCCCAGCTCTGAGGCCCGGATGATGCGCACGAGCAGCGGAAGCGACAGCATGGCGAGCAGGCTCCACGGAGGAAGCGAGCCGACCATGACCGCTAAGGCAAGCGCGAGGTAGGCACCGAGAACGAGAGATACGTAACCAAGATGCGCGGCCTTGCGGCCCAATCTGATGGAGGCGGTGGCAATGCCCGCGCGCGCGTCCTCTGAGATGTCGCGCCATTCGTTGCCGTGCAAGATGGCGGCCACGAGGAAACCTACCGGAATGCTCACGATCAACGCCTTGATGTCAAAGGCTCCGGTGGTCACGTAATAGGCCCCGACGACGGTCAGCGGGCCCATGAGCATGAACACCAATGGGAGGCCCAGCGCTCTGTACTTGTACTGCAGAGGCGGGGCCGTGTACCCGAGACCGCCGAGGAGACCTGCCAGCCCCAGAAGCGCGACGGGCCAGCCGCGCGCAAAGATCAGCGCGACGCCCACGATGGTGGCGAGTCCGAAGGCTGCGGCCGCGAACAGAAACGCATCGCGCTCTGTCAGCCTGCCCTTCAGGATCGCGTGGCTCGCGCGCGGCGAGGTGATCGAGTCGATTCCCTTGCGCACGTCGTAAACTTCGTTGACGGCGTTGGTTCCAAGCTGCAAACAGACCGACGCGACGAGTGCGAGCAGGAACAGCGGCCACGAAAAGGAGCTCCCGGCGGCCGCGAGCGCACCGCCCGCAGCCACCGGCACACTCGAGGCGGTAAGGCTGAACGGCCTGGCTATCTCGACGAAGGCGGCGGCCCTCTGCCGCCACCGGCGCGACGGCGGGGCCGGAGAAGCGTCGAGCGCGGTGTGGACGGCCGGCGACCCCGCACCCGACGCGTAGAGCTCGGCCGCGGCGAGCGCGCCGCCCACCTGTGCGTCCTCCTGCACGACCGGTTGCAGCACCGGCACGTCCATGCCGGCCGCGTGGTAGTCCCAAGCTTTGGCCGCGACATCTTCGACCGTGCCGCACAGGATGAATGCGTCGAGCATCTCGTCGGGGACCAGCTCGGCAGCCTTGTGGTATTCCTCGGCGCGCCATGCGGCGGCGATGTCATCGCGCAAGGACCTATCGAAACCCACTCGATTCAACGACACGTCGGAGAGCACGCTCATCATGTAGATGACGAAGGGCTCGCGCTTGGCGCGATTAAGGGCGTCCCGGCGGCTGTCCCCGACGAGCGTCAGCAGGTACCCGGCCGTCTCCACTGCGTTCTCGTGCCTGCCTGCGCGCGTGGCTGCCGCCCTTATGACGCCGAGCATCTTGACGAAGCTGGGAATCGACTCGGCCGGCCGAGCAAGGTACCCATCGGCCTTGGCGCCCGCCATCTCGAGCATCGCCGAGCGGTACGCCGCGATGTAGATGGGCACGTGATGGACGGGCGGGAACATCGGCTGAAGAGGGGGCACGCCCTCGGCGCCGGGCGGCAGCCGCTCGCCGCCCCATAGTGCCCGCACCGTGTCGATCGCCTCGGCAACGCGCGCCAGGCCCTCGTCGGGCGAGTAGGGAATGCCCATCTGCGCGAGCCGCAACGGAAGACCCGTGCCGAGGCCCAGCACCACTCGCCCGGGCGCCATCTGATCTATCGCGCTCACCGTCATGGCGAGAAGCACGGGATGACGAGTGAAGGGGTTGAGCGCGCCGAGGGCGATGCGCAGGCCCGGGACTTGGGCGGCCAGAGCCGAGCAGTAGGTCACCGCGTCGCGCTCGAAGTAGGAGTCGTGCACCCACACCGATTCCAGGCCGCGCCTGCTTGCATCGTGCGCCCACCCGACGCAGTCGGACACGTCGCCGCGCGCGGCGAGTCCCAGGCCCACGCGCCGCGCCAGCTCCACCAGCTTGTCGTTCCTCTCCTTTGCCACCTCGCCCGCTGGGGCCGTCACGTGAGCCTAAGGTGCGCGGCGGTTTGACGGACCCAGACTCGCCCGCTACCGTCGCTTTGGGTCCCATCGGGGCCTCTTTTTGTTGAACTTCGCGGGCTCTTCCTCGTAAATTCCATGGTTCCGTCAGGAGGACGCTATGAGCAGGTACGCGACGGGGGTGCTTGCCGTGCTCCTCGTTCTGGCGGTGACGGCAACATTTGCCTGGGCCGGACGGCGCGTTATCAAGGGCAAGGCCGTCTACTACGCGGACCGCTACGCCGGTCAGACCATGGCGTGCGGCGGCAAGTACCAGCCGTGGAAGATGATCGCGGCATCCCGTCACCTGCCGTGCGGCACTCGTCTCAAAGTCAAGAACCGGCGCAACGGGCGCATCGTGCACGTCACCGTCAAGGACAGGGGCCCGTACGGGGACCCCGGCACGGTTCTCGATCTCTCCAAGAAGGCGGCGCACAAGCTGGGCTATCTGCATCGAGGTCACACGCGCGTTCGCGCAGTCGTCCTCGATCACTGAGGAGGCCCTTGGGGGCGCGCAGCTTGTGACCGGCCGGCCTCGCCCCGCGTCGAGCGTTGTCTTGCTGCGCGACTCCGAGGGCGGGCCGCAGGTGCTCGTTACCGTCCGCCCGCAGAGCATGCGCTTCATGGGCGGGGCTACGGTCTTTCCGGGAGGGGCGGTAGCGGCGTCCGACCTCGATCCACGCTGGGAGGGTGCGTCTTCCTTGTCCGCGGCGGGGGCGGCGGAGCTGCTCGACCTCCCGGGTGCTCCTTGGGCCGCTCTCGGCTACTTCGTGTGTGCCTTGCGGGAGGCTTTCGAAGAGGTTGGATGGCTTCCTGCAGGCGGGCTCTCGAGTGGCCTCCAAGCCGACGCCGGCGAGACAGAGGCTCTTCTCGAGCGCTGTCTGGCGGACGGAATCGTGCTGCGAACCGGCGCCCTGGTTCCCGCCGGGCGCTGGATAACCCCGCACGGCTCCCCGGTGCGTTTCGACGCCCGCTTCTTTGCAGCCGGGGTGGATGGTGAGTGGACGCCACGGCCCGACCCACGTGAGGTGGCCTCCTGCCGCTTCGTCGCCCCCGCTGCCGCTCTTGGGGAGCTGGCTGCGGGACGCGCTCTCATGGCGCCGCCGACGGTGGACATGCTGCAGCGCCTCGGGGCGTACGGCTCCGTGAACGAAGTGCTGGCAAGCCTGCGCGCCGGTCCGCAGGCCGATAGGGTCAGGGGCCCGCTGTCGGCGAGGCTGTCACCGCTCGTGCACGTCATCGTTGCCCCGAACCCTGGTCTCATGACCGGGCCGGGCACCAACACCTACGTGCTGGGCGCGAACCCGAGTGTGATCGTGGACCCCGCAATACAGGACGAGCCCTACCTGGCTGCAGTGCTGGGTGTCGCGGGTGATGTCGCCGCGATAGCGGTGACCCATCGTCATGCCGACCATCTCGGCGGGGTGGCCGCCCTCGTCGAGGCCACGGGAGCGCCGGTGCGGGCCTTCGGGAGCGCCGATGCGGACGGGATTCGAGTCGAGCCCCTTGCCGACGGGGACAGCGTGAGCTTCGGCGGAGGCCGGGCCCAGGTCCTCTACACCCCCGGGCATGCCTCGGACCATCTCGCCCTCTTTGTCGAGCCCGAGCGCGCCCTTGTATGCGGTGACAGCGTCCTCGGCGAGGGAACCGCCGTCATAGCCCCGCCCGACGGGGACATGGGCGACTACCTCGATACGCTCGAGCGGCTCGCGGCGCTGGACGCGACGCGCATCTACCCCGGCCACTTCAGGGCGCTCGAGGATGCGCGCTCGGTCATAGAGGGGTATGTCGAGCACAGAAGGGAGCGTGAGGCTGCGGTGGCCGCGGCAGTTCGCGTCGGCGCCGCCACGCTCGACGAGATCGTTGCTGCGGTGTACCGGGACACCCCCGCCGAGCTTCACCCCGTAGCGCGCCACTCGGCCCTTGCTCACCTCGAGCTGCTCGAGCGCGCGGGAACGGTGGTGCAGCGTCAAGAACGGTTCTTTCCGAATGACGTTGACTAGAGTGGGGAGGAACGGCACGAGCCGGCGCAAGAGCTAGGGAAAGGGGCTTTCCGGGGATCGCGGCGTTGCTCGCGATGCGCCTCGCCGGGCACATCCGGCCTCGCGGGGGGCAGGGCAAGCGGGCACCCACAACAACGGGCACAGAGTCGATGTTCGCCAGCAAACGAGTAAGCGCAAGGGGCGCCGCCCAGCGGGGAAGCTGGCAGTGGGCCCTCAGGGTCGCGGAGCTGACCGCCTGGGCGACCGTGGCCATCGTCTTCGTCGTCCTTCAGCTCGCCGGCCTCCCGCGTCCCGAGTACGTGCGTGGTCTGGTGACGGTGGCGGGCCTCATCGTGTGGTTCTTGCTCCTTTTTCGGGTTCTCTACGGGCGGTCGGAGCCGGACCACTCGTCGCGCGTCGCCGCGGTCGCGGTGGCCGGGAACCTCTTCGTAGCGTGCATCTCCTATGGGGTCTTGCGCGGCGAGGTGCCGTCCGCGCAGCTGGTCTTCGTCCCCCTGATCGTGGGTACCGGCCTGCTGTCCTCGGCGCGCATGACGGTGGCCAGCGGGCTCCTCGCAGTGGCCGGGTACGTAGTCACGGCCCAGTTGTCCGGGGGCCCCCCGTCGCCCGCTGCCGGGGTCTTCAATGCAGGGATCTTCCTGCTCTCTGCCGCCGTCGCCGGCCTGCTGTCGCGCGAGCTGCGCAGCCACTTCCGCAGCGAGCAAGAAGAGCACCGCCTGGCCGACGTCGTTAGGCACCGCCTCATCGCGGTGCTGGACGCGATCGACGAGGCGGTCGTGTTCAGCGACAGGCAGGGGGTTGTCAGGGCGCTGAACCGGCGCGTTCGAGAGCTGCTCGACGTCGACGAAGCCGAGCACCTGGGCGGGCCGGCCGTCCACCTTCTGCGCACCGTGGCGAGACGGACGGAGGATCCGGAAGGTTTCATGGAGGCGTTCCAAGAGCTGCGCGACGATCCCGAGTTCGATCTGAGGCTGGACCTCGAACAGATCCTTCCGGCGCGGCGACGGCTCAAGCTGCACTCGGCCCCCGCTTACGACGAGTCCGGCGTGCTCGTGGGCCGCATCGACGTGTATACCGACGTATCCGAGAACGCCGAGCGAGCCCACCAGGTCGCTCAGCTCTACGAGGACGCCCGCAAGACCGCCGAGAGCTACCAGCGCGCCCTTCTTCCCGACTCTCCCCCCAAGCTCCCGCGCGTGAGCATGGTGGCCCACTACGTCGCGGCAGCCGGGCGCCGCGCCGTGTGCGGGGATTTCTACGATTTTGTGCCACTGAAGGACGGCCGCATGGCCATAGTGCTCGGCGATGTCGTTGGGGCAGGCCCGCAAGCCGCCACCGATGCGGCCCTTGCGCGCTACACCCTGCGTTCTTTCAGCGCGGAGGTGTCGAACCCAGCACGGCTATTGCGCTGGATGAACGGGCACCTCAGCAGCCACCTCGGCGCCGAGCGTTTCGTACGCATGCTCATTTGCGTGCTCGACCCCGAGCGAGCCGTGCTCGACTACGCGAGCGCCGGCCACGTTCCCCCGATAGTCCACCGCGCAGCAACGGGCAAGGTGGAGTGGCTCGAGGAAGGGGATCTGGCCCTCGGCATTCTCGAGAACACTGAGTACAAGGAGGGGCGCGTCGAGCTCGAGCCGGGTGACCTTCTCGTCTGTTACACCGACGGAGTCACCGAAGCGCCGCGCCTCGGGCGGCCCTACGGACAGGGCAGGTTCGCGGACCTCGTGCGTATGTACGGCTACGGGACGCCCGGTGAGCTGATCCAAGCCGTGCGCCGCTCGGTCGATGCGTGGGCCTCGCCTCAGGAGCTGCGCGACGACCTCGCCCTTGTCGTGTCGCAGGTAGCGGCCGACGCGTCCGTTGGCGAGCCGACGCGTGAGCTGGTGCTGCCCAACGAGCCAATCCGCACGCGCGAGATCAGGCGCTTCGTCGAGTCCTTTCTTGTCGACGTGCGGGCTCCAGTGGACACGGCCGTGGAGATCCTCTTGGCGGTCGGCGAGGCCGCCGCCAACGCCACCCGGTACGGGCGCCGGGCCGCCGGCCGCAGCGAGGTGCGTGTCCGTTGCACGATCTCGAACCGAGACTTCTCGATGTCGATAAGCGACGACGGCCCCGGCTTCGACGTGCTGCAGCGCGCCGGCGATGGCCTGCCGGATCTGTTCGCGTCGGGGGGCCGCGGCCTGTTCCTCATGCGCAGGCTGAGCGACGAAGCCGTCATCGACAGCACGCCGGAGGGAACCACGGTGCGGCTCAGCCGGCATCTCGACACGCCGCCGGTCGAGCTCCCGGACCGGGGCGCCACGTGATCGCCGCGGCGTGAGGCAGCCCGGGGGTTGTCCACAGCACGATTCACAGGCGTGGATAAACCACAAGTCTGTCATTTAGTCTTGGGACTACCTCACTTCTCTCAAATCCGTGCGCCAAACGCCGCCATTTGAGAAAGGTTCGGCCCTCGCGCGTGACAGCGTGCTGTTCTACCCCGCCTACCAGCCGTCCGGCAGAGGCGGGCTCAGTGCCACTGGGTGGAGAGTGCGAAGGCGGCGGCGATCAGCCCGAGCCCGACGAACAGCAGGTAGGACTGGGTCCCGCCGTAGACGCCGAGGTAATTGGTGATGATGATCACCACCCCGGCTCCGAGTAGCACGAAGAACAGCGGTCCGAGCCACGAAGGGGACTGCTTCGGGTTGGCCTTGGGCGGCGGCCGACGCTTCTGGCGCTTGGAGCGACTCTTGGGCATGGGACAGCATGATAGTGCTCGATCTAGCCGGCGCGCCGAGGATATTCTTCGGCACCATGTCTTTTCTGCGCACGCTCGGCAAGTTCCTCATCTCCACCGGCGTCGGGGTGCTCCTGTTCGTGGCGTGGACGCTGTGGGGGACGGGGCTCTATACGGCCCAACAGCAGGACCGGTTGTCGCACGAGTACGCGCGCCTCGCCCCCTTTGCGGCGTCTGCGGCGGAGCCCGGGCACGAGGAAACCGCGGCGGGCCCGCCCGCCGGTTACCTGCCCGCTCCCGGTGAGCCGGTCTTTCGCCTCCGCATCCCCAAGATCAACCTCAGCATCATGGTCGTAGAGGGAGTCGGCGAAGAGCAACTGCAGCTAGGCCCGGGTCACTACCCGCAGTGCCGCACGGGCTTTCCCAAGCCACTGTGCACGACATGGCACGAGGTGTGGCCGGGTCAGGCCGGGCGCGTCATCGTGTCCGGGCATCGCACAACCTATCTCCACCCCTTCTACAACCTCAACGAGCTCACGCCAGGTGATCACGTCTACGTGGACACGCGCTGGGGCAAGTTCACCTATGTGGTGACGCGTCTTGAGGTCGTCCAGCCCGACACCAAGAAGGTGGTCGTGCAAAGCGGAAAACCCCAGATGGTGCTGACGACCTGCAACCCTCGCTATTCGGCTTCTCAGCGCCTCGTCGCGTTCACCAAGCTAGCCGGTAAATGAAACGGCCCCTCAGGTGGCGCATAGCCGAGCTGTTGCTATGGATTGCAGTTGCGGTGGCGACCGCCGTCATCCTCGTGCTCCTGTCCCACGAGATCCTGCCGGCGAACTTCTAGCCCGCGCCGGGCAAATCCTTGCCGAAGCGTACGGCGAAGGGCTTGTATGAGGCGCGTTCGTAGAAGCGTCGCGCGGGCTCGTTGACGGCCAGCACATCGAGGCGAAGCCCGACTGCGCCGCGCGTGAGCGCGCTCCGCTCACCCGCGTCGAGCAGCAGTGTGCCGATGCCCCGGCGCCGCAGGCTCTCGTCGACGACCAGCGTGTCGATCTCTCCCGCAACGCCCCACGGCTTGTCCACGAGCGTCACCTTCACGAACCCAGCCACGGCACCTTGCACCTCGGCCACGAGAATGTCCGTAGCCTCGTCCTCGAGCGCCTTGGTCACGGCTTGGTCCCAACCGTCTCGCTCTACGTGGTAGCGGGGATTGCGCGGAGCAAGGAGCGTGTGGTGCTCCTTGAGCTGCACGTACAGGTCGGTGATTGCATGGTGGTCCTCCTCGCTCGCCTCGCGGATGAGAACCTCTTTGCCGGTCATGGCACTCACGGCCACACGATGTCGAGCCACGAGAACGCAAGCGCCGCAGTGGGGCTCACGCTGGGGCTCGCGCTGGGGCTCGCGCTGGGGCTCACGCTGGGGCTGGGGCTCACGCCCCCGCCTCGCTGCACGTACAGGATCGCGCGGTCCCCCGGCGCCACGAGGGTCCCCGGCGCGGGATCCTGGCGGCACACGGCGCCGGGGGGCTCGGTGCAGAGCTGAGTCTCGCCCTGCGTGGACACCCGAAGCTGATAGTCCTGCTCGAGCGTCTGCTTTGCCTGGCCGGCCGGCTGCCCGGTGACATCCGGCATCTGCTGCTGCTGGGGAGGTCCGGTCGATACCGAGATGCGCACGGTGTCCCCCGCGGTCGCCGCAGCCCCGGCCGCCGGGTCCTGCGCGAACACCGTGCCGTCGGCGGCGCTGTTCTGCGCGTGGGTTACCTCGGCCACGAGACCGGCCGAGGTGATCGCCGTGCGTGCAGCAGCCTCGGTTTCTCCGGTGACCGAGGGCACGGTGACGGCCGGCGGCCCCGTCGAGAGCACGACGTCAACGGGGCTTCCCTGTGGCACGCTGTTGCCCGCCCCCGGGTTCTGGCTGATGACCTCGCCTTTGGGCACCGAGTCGCTCGAGTCTTTGGTGACGGAGCCGAGACTCAGCTTGGCGCCTTTCAGTGTCTGCTCGGCCTCGCTCTTGGTCTGGCCCTCGACCGAGGGCACTTTCACCTGGGCCTTGCCGGCAGAGACCGTGAGGTTCACGGTGCCGCCCTTGTCGATCTTGGCGCTCGCAGCGGGGTCCTGCTCGATTACCTGATTGGCGGGCTTGCCGCTGTTCTTGGTGTCGATGCGGTAGTGGAGCCCCGCCTTGTCGAGCTTCGTCTGCGCGTGGCCGAGAGTCAGGCCGACGACGTCGGGAACCTCGAGCGTCACGGGCCCGCCCCCGCCGCTCCCGGAGAAGACGTTGTTCGCAAGCAGGTAGGCCCCGAGGGCCACCAGGGCGAGGAGCACCAGGGCGATGAGGGCGTAGCGAAGCCCCCGGCCCCGCGCTGGAGGAGGGGGCGGGGTCACGGGCTCGTATTCCGTGCGAGTCCGGCCGAGGACCTGGGTGCCACCCCCGACGGGAGCCGCCACGGTGGTCTGGTCGGACAGAAGAGGTGTTGCCAGCACCGCTTGCCCGGCCCTGAAACGTTCGAGGTCCTCGTGCATGTCGCGCGCGCTCGAGTAGCGGTTGTCTGGGTTCTTGGCCATCGCCTTCATCACGATCGCGTCAAGCTCGGCCGTCACATCCGGGTTGATGGAAGACGGCGGCACGGGATCCTCGCGCACGTGCTTGTAGGCGACGGCGAGCGGCGTGTCACCGCCGAAGGGCGCCTCGCCGGCGAGCATCTCGAACAACACGACGCCGAGCGAGTAGACGTCGGAGCGCGCGTCGATGGGGTTGCCCTGCGCCTGCTCGGGCGATAGGTACGCCGCGGTCCCGATGACCATGCCGGCTTGGGTCATCGTTTGTTCGTTGTCGCCGCGCACCGCGCGCGCGATGCCGAAGTCGGTGACCTTGGTGGCTCCGTCGCGTGACAGCATGATGTTCGCGGGCTTGATGTCGCGATGGACGAGGCCGGCGGCGTGTGCTCGCTCGAGTGCCGCCGCGACATCGGAGGCGATCTCGGCGGCGCGCTCTGGAAGAAGCGAGCCCTCGGCCGCGATCACGTCTGCAACCGAGCGGCCGTCGATGTACTCCATGACGATGAAGTAGGTGCCTCCGTCGTCACCGTAGTCGTACAGCGACACGATATTGGGGTGGCTGAGGTTGGCGGCGGACTGTGCTTCCCGTTTGAAGCGCGCGACGAAGGACGAGTCGCGCGCGAGTCGCTCGGACAGCACCTTGACCGCCACCTGACGCCCGAGGAGATCGTCGCGGGCGAGGTAGACCTCCGACATGCCGCCCGATCCGATCGAGCTCTCTGCTATGTAGCGGTTGCCGAAGGAGCGCGGCCGGCTCATCTAGTGCTTGCCGTGCTTGTCGTGCCCGTTGTGCCCCTTCGCCTTGCCGGGCGGCTTGTCCTTGGGCGGCGAGCCGGCCGGAGACGGCGGCGGTCCTGTGCTGACGGTGAGGGTCACGGTTGAGCCCTCGGGGGCCGGTGCGCTCGCCTCTGGGTTCTGGCCGATCACCGTGTCCTTGGGTTCGCTCGAGGTGTCGTCGTCAACTCGTGCGACGTGAAAGCCCTCATCTTCGAGAGCGGATTTGGCGTCGTCGTAGGACCGGCCGGTGACGGACGGCACCGTGACATCTGCGGGAGAGGACTCGGGCGGCGAGGACTCGGGCGGCGAGGACTCCGGTGGCGAGGACTCCGGTGGCGAGGACTCGGTCGGGGACTCGGACGTGCTGCTCGTGACGGCCCCCGGCCCCCCGCCGTTTGCCTTCTTGGGAGACGTGGAGTCATTACCCTGGACGAGCCGGTAGGCGAGCACGGCGCCGGCCACGACTACAACGAGCACGAGGAGTGCCAGCAGCCCCGCGCCGATGCGCCGGGCCGCGAAGATACCGGCTCCGGGTCCCCACGACGTGGCAGTGCCGGTGTCCTCGAACGGGAGGGTGGTGCCGCCCGAGTCCGCGCCGGCCAGTGCGGCCGTGGGAGCGTCGGCTGCGGCAGGGAATGCCGCTCCGAGCGAGCTGTGCAGGGCCGAGGACATGGCCGCCGCGCTGGCAAAACGGTCCCCAGGATCCTTTGCGGTTGCCGTGGCCACCACCGCATCGAGGCCGGCCGGCACGTCCTTGTTGATGGCGGAGGGGGCCGCCATCGGATCGGACACCTGGCGCAGCGCCACCTGTAGCGGCGATTCGCCGGTGAAGGGAAGCTCGCCCGTCAGCATCTCGTACAGCACGATGCCGGTGGAGTAGATGTCGGTCTGCGGCGAGGTCGATTTGCCCTCGGCTTGCTCGGGCGCGACGTAATGCGCCGATCCGAGCACCGAACCCGTTGCCGTCAGGGTCGAGTCCCCGAGGGCGCGCGCGATGCCGAAGTCGGTGACCTTCACCCTGTTGGAGTGACCAATGATGACGTTGCCGGGCTTGACGTCTCTGTGCACAACCCCGGCGTCGTGGGCGTGTTGCAGCGCGTCGAGCACCTGTGTCCCGATCGCGATCGTGCGCTCGGGGTCGAGTCGGCCGTCCTCGCTCAGCACACGCGCGAGGTCGCGCCCGTCGACCAGCTCCATGACTATGAAGTGACTGCCTTCTTCGCCGTAGTCGAAGACCGACGCGATGTTTGGGTGCGAGAGGGCGGCCACTGCCCGGGCCTCGCGCCGGAAACGCTCGACGAAGCGCGGGTCGCCTGCGAGGTCTTCCTTGAGCAACTTGACGGCAACGCGCCGTCCGAGCCGCTCGTCCACTCCCGAGTACACGGTTCCCATTCCGCCGGTTGCCAGTCGTTCCTGCAGCCGGTAGCGGCCGCTCAGGATGACGTTCTCTACCATTTCTCTATCTGCTTGTCGGCTTCGATGATGTCCTTGGCGATCGGAGCCGCCACTGCTCCTCCCGTCGCCTCGGACCCGTACGAGCCGCCATGCTCGACTATGACTGCGAGGGCGATCTTGGGGTTCCCGGCCGGCGCAAAAGAGATGAACCACGCGTGCGGCGGCGCCCCCGGGACCGTTTGGGCGGTGCCCGTCTTGCCTGCGACGGCCACGCCGGGGATCTGCGCCGCGGTGGCGGTCCCGTTCTGCACGACGGCGGTCATCATCTTGGTGAGGGTGGCCGCGGTGGCCGGTGAGAAGGCACGTCCCAGGGTCTCGGGCGAGAAGCGCTCGACTATGCCGCCCGAGGGATCGATGATCGAGTGCACGAGCCGAGGCCGCGGCTCGACACCCCCATTGGCCACCGTGGCGGCGACGAGCGCCATCTGGAGCGGCGTGGCGGCGGTGTTGCCCTGCCCGATCCCGTCGTAGGCACGAAAGGGCTGGCGGTCGCTCGACACCTTGGGATAGGCGCTCGCTTCCGTCAAGATGTCAAAGGGCAGCGCCGCTTCGAAGCCCAGCTTGTGCGCCATGTCGTAGATTTCCTTCGGAATCCGCAGACCAAGGATCGCAAATGTCGTGTCGCAGGAGATGCGCACCGCGGTAAAAAGATCAATGGGCGTGCCACCCTGACACGCTGTGTGAGTGAAGTTCGTAAGCGTCTTGGGAGTCTGAGGCAGCTGCAGCTGCGTAGGGTCGGGAAAGGTGGAGCTCGGCGTGAACTTCCCCGAGTCAAGGGCCGCGGCAGCCGTCACGATCTTGAAGGTCGAGCCCGGCGGATAGCGGGTCGATGTCGCCTTGTTGATGAGCGGGGTCGAAGCCGAGTTGGGATTCAGCGAGTTCCAGTACGCTCGCTGCGTTTTCGAGTCGTGCGATGCCAGCTCGCTAGGGTCGTAGGACGGGTTGCTGTACATGGCCCTCACCTCGCCCGTTTGCGGATCGAGCGCCACGACCGCACCTTGATTGTCGCCGAGCGCTTGCTTCGCGGTAGCTTGCAGCTGGGAGTTGATAGTCACCTGCACGTTGTCGCCCTGCTGGCCCTCGCCGAGGAAGCTGTCCTGGATGTCCTGCATGGAGATGACTCCGGCCCGGCCCAGCAGCTGCTGGTCGTAAGCGCTCTCGATGGCGCGGGTCCCGTACACGAGTGAGTCGTAGCCGGTGATCTGCCCGTAGGTGTCGCCGCCGGGGTACTCACGCTGGTACTTGAGCGTGTCGTTGGTCGCCTTGGAGAAGGCGATCGTCTTGCCGTCCGCCGTGACGATGTCGCCGCGCTTTATCGAGTACTCATTGAGCAGGTTGCGAACGTTGGCGGGATTCGCCGCGATTCGCTTTGCGGCGAAGATCTGGACGTAGTTGAGCTGCACGAAGAGTGCGAGGAACGCGACCAGGAGAGCGATCCCTACCCGCCTTATCTGGCGTTCCATCAGCGACGGCCTCCGATCAAGATCTCGGATGTCTGGGCCGGGCCCGGATCGGCGGTGCGCTGATGTGACACGCGCACGAGGATGGCGATGAGGATGAAGTTGGACAGGAGGCTCGATCCCCCGTAGGACATGAAGGGCAGTGTGATTCCCGTCAGCGGCAGCACGCGCGTGACGCCCGCGATGATGATGATCGTCTGGATCGCAAGGATCGTGGTCAGGCCCGCGGCAAGGAGCTGACCGAAATCATCCCGCTGACGCAGCGCGATGCGAAAGCCGCGCGCCACAAGCAGCAGGAAGCACAGGAGCACGGCCGCGGTGCCGAGAAGCCCGAGCTCCTCGCCGACGACGGCGAAGATGAAGTCGGTCTGGGCTTCGGGGATGAGGTCGGGCCTGCCCTGCCCGAGCCCGGTTCCAAACAGACCTCCGGTCGCCATCGCAAACAGCGATTGAGCGAGCTGGTACCCCTGGTCGCGGACCAACTTGGGCGCGAACACGTGGAGCCACACCGCAACGCGCTCTTGCACGTGGCTAAAGACCCTGTAGCCGATGACGGCGCCGATGGCGAACAAGCCGCCGCCGAAAGCCAGGTAAACGGCGCGCGCCGTTGCCATGTAGAGCATCACGAGAAAGATCGAGAAGAACAGCATGCTCGACCCAAGGTCCGTCTCGTAGAACATCACTGCGAGCGACAGTCCCCACATCACGATGAGGGGGCCGAAGTGCTTGATGTCGGGAATATGGAAGCCCAGCAGACGGCGGGACGCGATCGCCAGCAGCTCCTTGCGCTCGGCGAGGTAGCCGGCGAAGAAGAGAACCAGGCACACCTTGGCGAGCTCTCCGGGCTGGAAGCTGAGAGATCCGACGGCTACCCACAGGCGAGCGCCGTTGATGACCGTGCCAAAAGGCGTCAGGGGGAGAAGCAGCAGACCCACACCCGCAAACCCAAAGATGTACTTGTAGTGCGCGAGCCGGGTGAAGTCGCGCACCAGGAGCAGCGTCGAAACGAAGCATGCCAGGCCCAGGACCGTCCACGTTATCTGGGCCGCGCCGTAGTCGTGAGGCGACAGCCGGTAAACGGCGGCGAGTCCAATGCCGTTGAGGATGGCGGCCAGAGGCAACACAAGGGGGTCGGCTTGCCGCGCCACCCGGCGCATGACAAAGTGTGCCGCGATGTAGGCGCCGGCGAGAACGGCCATCAGCGGCAGGGTGGCGAGCGCCTTGGCCTCGTTCTTTGACAAACCTACGAGCGCAAGCGCACCGCACGAGATGACGAGCGCGAGGATGAGAAGCGAAAGCTCGGTGTTGCGCCTCACCGCGGCTTGCATCAGTTCTTGCCTCCGGGGCTCTTGTTGCTCCCCGAGCCTGGGCTCGGGCTGGGGCTCTTGTCGGCGGTCGTCTTCTTCCGCGTCGGCCGGGCGAAGTCACGCGCCCGTTCGCGCAGGTTCGCGACGCGCGTCTGCGCGTCGGTGAGCGACGTCGCCTTGATGCCGTCGTGCACGTTATTGGCTAAGAAGTCCGGCAACTCATTGGTGGAGATGGTCGTCTCTCTGATTGGGTCCGAGAAGGAAAGGCCTGCGATCTCGTCCGGGATCCCCTGATAGATCGTCACGCGCCCGTTGTTGCCGGTGCCGATGTACCAGGAGTTCTGGAGCGCCCAGCGCGCCGCCGCATAGCCGCCGCCCAGGATAAGCAGCAGGACGATCAAGGCAGCGACGAGCTTGCGGCCGCGCCTCGAGCCCCGGGCCTCGGGGTGCGCGGCGCGGCGCGGCGGCGGAGCGGCGGGGGCCTCCGGCGCGCCCTGCCGGGTCGCGTGACGGGGGGCCTCACTCGTATCGTGCGGCCCCCCGGGCGGCGGAGGAGGCGCCGAGCCCCCGCCATTGCCTCTTGCATCGACTACCACGACGGTGATGTTGTCCTCGCCTCCTGATTCGTTGGCCAGGTCCACCAGCCGCTCGGCCGCCGCCGCGGCATCGTCGCCGTGAGCGAGCGTGTCGTGGATTTGCTCGTTGTCGATCATGTCGGACAGACCATCCGAGCACAGCAGGACGCGGTCCCCGTCGCGCAGCTCGATGGTCAAGAGGTCGACCTCCACCTCCTCGCTCAGTCCGAGGGCCCGGGTGATGATGCTGCGCTGCGGATGGTGCTGGGCCTCGTCGGGGGCCAGCCGGCCCTCCTTGACCATCCGGGCGACGAGGGTGTGGTCCTCGGTGATCTGGGACAGCTCGTCGTCCCTCAGCAGATAGGCGCGCGAGTCGCCGACATGGGCGATGTGGGCGGTGCTGCCGTCGACGACCATGAGCGTGCAGGTGGTTCCCATACCGGACAGGCTCGAGTCTTCCTGGGCCCGGTCCCAGATGGCGGCGTTGGCCTTCTTCACAGTGTGGGCGAGATCGTCCAAGTGCGCGACCGGGTCGTCCTCGAGGCTCTCCCTGATGACCTCCACCGCCGTCTGCGAGGCCACCTCGCCGGCGACGTGTCCGCCCACCCCGTCGGCGACGACGAACAGGGGGCTGCTGAGGATGTAGGAGTCCTCGTTCCCGTCGCGCACGCGTCCGACGTCGGACTTGACCGAGTAGACGAGCTTCACGAGCGGCCTCCCACCCACCAACTTTTCTCACATCCGTGCGGCAAACGGGGCGTGGTGAGAAAAGTTGGGGACGAGTGGCTCACTTCTTCAGCTCCATGACGGTCTTTCCTATCTTTACCCGGTCTCCTCGTTGCAGCTCGGCCGGCGAGGTGATCCGTCTGCGGTTGAGGTAGGTGCCGTTGGTCGAGCCGAGGTCCTCGACCATGAACGTGCCGTCGGACTTCGAGTAGATCCGAGCATGGACCTGCGAGACGTACGTGTCGTCGAGAACGAGATGGCACTTCTCGGCGCGCCCGATCGTCAGCTCGTCCCCGAGCGAGTAGCTCTTGCCCTTGGTGAGGCCCTCGACGACGACCGCCTTCTTGGGCCCCTTCTTTGCCTTTCGTGACGGAGCTCGGGCGGGGGCGGGGGGAGCCTTGCGCCGGCCACGCTCGCGCGCCGGCTGGGAGCTGCGCAGCTCGAGGTACACGGCCCTCACGGCGCGTGCGACGAACACGTACAACACCGCGAGAAAGACGTACTTCAGCAGGTCGAGGACGATCGCCGGCAAGTCTTCAGCTCCCTCTTGCAGTCTTGAAGATGAGCTCGCTCGCCCCGAAGGAGAGCCTGTCTCCGTCCTTGAGCTCGTGCTCCTTTGCGAGCTTCCCATTGACGATGGTGCCGTTGGTGGATCCGAGGTCGACCAGCAGCCAGCGGCTTCCGTCCCGGCGCAGCTCGGAGTGGCGCCGGCTCACGTTCGAATCCGTCAGCACCACGTCGTTGCTCGACAGTCGCCCGACGGTAATCGGGCTTTGAGTGAGGGAGATCGACTCCCTGACGGCGCCCTCATCGTCCACGACCTCGAGCCGGGGGTTCCGCGCTGCGAGGCCGAGCCGGCTTGCGGTGTCGGTGGGGATGGCGGCCGTGGCCGAGGGGTCGGATTCCACCGGCTCCCGAGTGGACGCACGCGGCACGTCGGTGCCGGGGTCCGCCGTGAGCGAGCTCTCGACCCGGTACTCGCCCCGCCCCATGCCCTGTGCCTCGAGGAAGTTGATTCGAGGGGCGCCCATGAGGTTCCAGCGGTGGTCCTTGGCCTCCTCGATGACGAGGTCCGAGAAGTCCGCCACCAGCCCGCTCTCCATCTGCTCGAAACGCATCAAGTCGTCGGCCCCGAGATAGACGTGGAACTCGTTGGGCACATAGATTCGGTTGATCGAAACGGTCTTGCCTTGCGCCATCTCGCGCAAGATCCGCCGCCCCACTTCGACCGGTTGCAAGCCGGAGCGAAAGAGCTTCGTGAAGAACCCCTCCATGAGGCCTTCGAGTCGCTTTTCGAGATTCCTGGCAACGCCCATGTCTTCCCGGCTCTGTGTGAATACGGCCTCCACCCGCGCAAGGCTCCACCAATGACGAGCTTCCCCCGGTGCAATCGTCGGAGTGCGACAGATTATGCCCGCTCGGGGGCCAAGCGACCCCCTGCTACGCTTTTCGGCACCGTGCCGGAGCGCCGGTTTGGGCGAGTGGTGGAACGGCAGACACGCTGGCTTCAGGTGCCAGTGCGCGAAAGCGTGTGGGGGTTCAAATCCCCCCTCGCCCACGAAGTCTACGGCCACGAGACCGTCTCGCAGAGGGTCGCGAGCGAGATCTACGTCGGCGTCCGCTCGGACTGAAGGGCACGGGTCAGGTGCTGCAGGGGCTGCGCGGCGCCGATGTGCTCAAGGGGCGCGGCAACACAGACTTCGTCCGCGGCGGACTCGGGAACGATGTCGTCCGAGCTGGAGACGGCGGAGACACCGTCGCGGGCGGCGGAGGCGATGACGCCGTGCACGGCGGGAACGGCAGTGACGCGGTGATCGGGGACCAGGGCGACGATCGTCTCTTTGGAGGACCCGGCTCCGACCAGGGCGACGGCGGCCCGGGGAGCGATGTCTGCCGAAGCGTCGAGGACGCCACCGGCTGCGAGGGCTAGCAGGGCCGGATCGCGAGATCCGCGAAGTGGCGTTTGATGAGCTCTCCTGTACAGGGGTCGATGCCGGTTGTTAGGTTGACGCAGCGGTGCTCGATGACCGCGACCGCTGCTTTCCCCACGCGCCCGTGTACGGTCGAGGGATGCCGCAGCTTGACGCCATCGGCGTGATCGTGTCGGACATGGATGTATCGATCGACTTCTACCGGCGCCTCGGACTCGAATTTCCCGAGGATCCCGACCCGGAAGGACATGGGCACGTCGAGTCGACGTTGCCCGGTGGGCTCCGGTTCCTGCTCGATACGGAGGAGTCGATCAAGTCGTTCTCTCCCGAGTGGTCCCCACCTTCGGGTGGCCAACGAGTTGGACTTGCCTTCCTCTGTGAGTCGGCGGACGCTGTCGATCGCCTCTTCGGGGAGATGGTCACTGCCGGGGCCGGGAGCATCAAGCGACCATGGGACGCGTTCTGGGGTCAGCGGTACGCGCAGCTCCAGGATCCAGACGGCAACGTGGTCGATCTATTTGCGCCACTGCAGACCTGAGCCGCCCCTAACGCCGCGGCGGCGGCTCGCTCCGCACGTCCGGGGCCGGCCGGGTCACTGTGTGCCACGAGTCCCATGTCACCTTGAGGATGACGAGCGTGATCGCGAGTCCGATGATCGGGTCGGCCACGGGAAGTCCCAGCGCCACCACCCCGGCGCTCATAACGACGCCCAGCGAGACGAACCCGTCCACGCGTGCGTGGTTGCCGTCGGCGACTAGAGCGGGGCTGGCCAGGCGCCGGCCCGCGCGCAGCCTCACCTGGGCGGCGATCTCGTTGCCGGCGAACCCGACGAGTCCCGCGACTGCAAGGATCCCGAGATTCGACAGATCCTGCGGGTGCAGCAGGCGGGAGATCGTCTCGAAGAGGGCGACGCAGGCGGAGACGAAGATCGCACCGACCACGGCGAGCCCCGCGACCTTTTCGGCCCGTGCCGAATGCATGAAGAACGCTATGCCCACAGGCACGGCGGTGAGAGCGTCGCCGAGGTTGTGGATGAGGTCGGCGAGCAGCGCGACCGAGCCCGACAGCAGGAAGATGGCCGCCTCGACGAGCGTCACGGCGCCGAGAACGACAAGGCTGATGGTCACCGCCTTGACGCCCGCGCGGGAACGCACCAGTGCGGGGTTGATGGGCCCGTGCGAATGGTCCTGCCGACGGCTCAACTCACGGCCCTTCCGGGACTGCTCGGCAGCCCGAGCTGAACGTGCTCGACGTGGTAGACGGCCTCCTCGAGCAGCACGCCGACGTGATCGTCGTGGAGCGCATACACGGTGCGCCTGCCGTCACGCTCACCCACCACGAGTCCGAGGTGACGCAGCAAACGGAGCTGGTGCGACACCGCGGACTGCTCCATGCCGATTGCCGCAGCAAGATCGCCCACCGAGCACGGCGACTGCACGAGGCGAGCGAGGATCCTGACGCGGCTCGGCGCCGCGAGAGCCTGCATCGCTTCGGCCACTTGGCGGGCGGTGCCGGCGTCGACTCGAGGGCTGTTGACGCCACCCATCTTGTGTCCCACGTCCCTTTCTAACATGAGTACATGTTCATACGTTCACGTAATGTCGAGGCGCGAGTAACGGCCGCGTCACGGCATCCCCGAGCCGGCTCGAATGGGTGAAGCCGGCCTGCGTGGCCTGGGATGGCCCCGGTGGGTCAAGACGGCTCGGCCGACCGACCACGGCACGTTTGTCTTATCCCTCTGTGGAGATGACCGAAATCGGAATGCCCGAGCTGAGCTGGGCCCTTGCCGGGAGTCGGAGACCTCGTTTCTTACACGGGGCGCCGACCCGGTCGGTCGGCACCCCGCAGGGACTGGGGAGCTCAGGCCTTCGTTTGAGTGTCCTCGTCCTCGCCTTGGTCGTCCCTGGCAGACGCTGTTCGAGCCCTCGTCGGAGCAGTCGTCGGAACCGTCGCCGCCGTCGACCTGGTCCTCGCCGTCGCCGCCGTCGAAGGTGTCGGATCCGCCGCCACCATTGACGACGACGTCGCCGTTGTCACCTTGGAGGTTGTCGTCGCCGGCGTTCCCGTCCATGGTGTCGTTACCGCCGTCACCCTCCGCCGTGTCGTTGCCGGCGTCGCCCCGGATGTCGTCGTCGCCCTGATTGCCCTCAAGCACGTCGTCACCGCTGCCGCCTGACGCGTCGTCGTTGCCGTCGCCAGCCACGACCGTGTCGGCGCCGCCCGCGGCGCGCACCACGTGGCCCGAGGCACGGATCACGATGACGTCGGCGTGGCCGGTGCCCCAGACGGTGTGCGGGGAGTGACTCGTCACGACCGTCGTGGCCACATGCCCTGGCAGGACACGTCGCTTCGGGCGCTGGAGTGCAGAGCCGAGGCTGCATGGGCCGCGGTCGGAAAGGTGACCAACGTGATCGTCGCGACCGAAGCGGTGAGGGAGAGACCGCGGCGGCGGATCATCGTGCGCGTGATTGAACTCATCTGGACTCATTGAGGTTTCGACGGCATGGCCGTCCTTCGGGGGGTTGGGACTCGGGGGTCGAGACCCCAGTGAGCGAACCTCGTGCAATCCTTGGTCCGCCCCGGCGAATGGCGCTGGTGGCGGCTGTCGTCGTCGTGACCCTCGCGGCAGGTGGCACGGCCGCGTGGGTCATTTTGCATCGCAAGGGGTCTGCCTCGTTCAACCGAGCCAGCCCTACCCGACATCTGCCGTGGCCTCCACAGCGCAGAGCGTTGCCCAACAACAGTCGCGCGCCACACAACTCATGGCCCGCTGGTGGCGCAGCCATGGGACTCGGGGGGTGACCAAGGGTTCGCCCTGTGGCTCAGCCGAAACTTCCCACGGCCGCCTACAGACCAACCCCTCCGCCTCGGGTCTCTGACCTGCGCAAACGTGGTCAGGAGTCCGCGACAGTCCGCAGAGAGTCCGCGGAAGGCCGCCGAGCACCGCGTCGATCGCTTCACTGGGTCCGGTCGTCCGAGTCCGGCCACAGGTGGGAATAGGACAGTCGACATCGAGTTGCTTTCCGGATGCGCGGGAACGAGGCGCAGCAGACGGTGAAGGCGTGGAGGATCACGAGGGGGCGCGGCGAACCGGCCTATGGCCCAGCGCCTGGCCTTGGGCGCCGTCGAGAACGGCTTGTCTGGAGCGGGTCAGGGTGCGCTGGCTGTCCCGCTGTCAGCCGCGAAAACGGCTCTCGGTGGTTGACGTCACCTACGTCGCGATGTGGTCAGGGACGGGGTTCGCCCCGTTCCTATCAGCGGGCGGCGGCACCTTCGGCACGCTGCTGTTGAGGTACTCCAGGCCTTCCTCCAGGTCCAGGGCGGTGTACACCGACCCCGTGCCCATCCCGAGCGCCACCATGGCGAACGCCACCTCGGGCTGAATGCCCACGATGACCGTT
>JBBSGD010000032.1:0-26106 GCA_038254435.1 Actinomycetota bacterium | reverse complement strand
GGACTTAGGAGCGGCAACCCTGCAGCATGTGGCCGAGGCCGTCGGGGGGTTGAGCCTGCCACACCTCGCCGCCCTCGGGCTCGGTCACGTCGCCGTGTTGCCCGGAGTTCCGCCGGCCCCTGCGCCCCAGGGCGCGTACGGAGCAATGATCGAGCGCTCCGCCGGCAAGGACACCACGACGGGCCACTGGGAGATCGCAGGGGTGATGCTCGAGCGCCCCTTTCCCACCTACCCCGACGGCTTCCCGCCCGAGGTCATGTCCGCCTTCGAGGAGGCCATCGGCAGCGGCACCCTGGGCAACGTGCCGGCCTCGGGAACTGCCGTCATCGAGCGCCTCGGGGCCGAGCACGTGCGTAGCCGCAAACCAATCGTCTACACCTCGGCCGACAGCGTCTTTCAGATCGCCGCCCACGTCGATGTTGTCCCGCTTCCGCGCCTCTACACGATGTGCACCGCCGCCCGTGCCATCCTTACCGGTCGCCACGAGGTGGGCCGAGTCATAGCGCGGCCGTTCTCCGGCGCGCCGGGCGCCTTCGTGAGAACCGCCGACCGGCACGACTTCTCGGTTCCTCCCCCCGCGCCGACGGTGCTCGACGCCATCTCTTCAGCTCAGCTGGAGGTTCGGGCCGTGGGCAAGATCTCCGACATCTTCGCGGGCCGAGGCATCACGTCCTCGCGCCCCACCACCGGCAACGATGACGGCGTCGCGGCGCTCATCGAGGAGCTGAAGGCGCTGCGACGCGGCCTCGTGTTTTGCAACCTCGTGGACTTCGATCAAGCCTACGGGCACCGCAACGACCCTGTGGGCTACGCACGGGCGCTTCAGGAGTTCGACAAGGGGCTCCCCGAGATCCTGGCCGCTCTGGGCGAGAACGACGTCCTCATCCTTACCGCCGATCACGGCAACGACCCGACGACCCCCTCGACCGACCACTCGCGCGAACGCGTGCCGCTGCTGGTCGCGGGGGAGCGGATCGAGCCCTTCGACCTTGGCACGAGAGAGAGCTTGGCGGATTGCGGGGCCACAATTGCCGAGCTGCTCGGCGTCGAAGCAGACATCCGCGGCAGCTCCTTCGCGGCACAAATCCTGCGCTAGGGCAACCGTGTCCCTTGTGCGCGGGAGGGCCGCCGTATAGCCTCCGAACACCAGGTTATTTGTCGACAAGTTTCCTTGTCCCTTACCGACGGAAGGAAAGGCCTATGGGCGGGACGAAGAGGCGGGACGAGGACGCCGGCGCGTCCGGCGCCGGCTCCCAGGTCTGGGCACCCACAGTGGCAGGCGAGCGCAGCGCCCGTATCATCGCCTTCGCCAACCAAAAGGGCGGCGTGGGAAAGACGACCACCGCCATCAACCTGGGGGCGGGTCTCGCCGAGCTGGGCGCCGCGATCCTCCTCGTCGACTTCGACCCCCAGGGCGGGTGCGCAATCGGCCTTGGCATCGAGCCGGGCTCCCTCGAGCTCACCGTGTACGACGCGCTGCTCGACCGCTCGCTCGAGGTGACCGACGTGATCCACAAGACAACGGTGCCCGGGCTCGACCTGCTGCCCTCGAACATCGACCTCGCCGCCGCCGAACTGATGCTGGTCAACGAGATCGCCCGGGAGCAGAGCCTCCTGCGCATCGTGGCACCTCTAAGGGTACAGTATGACTTAATACTTGTAGACTGCCCCCCGTCGCTCGGACTTCTCACGATCAACGCTCTTACCGCGGCCGACGGAGTCATCGTGCCGCTCGAGTGCGAGTACTACGCCTTGCGGGGAGTGGCGCTGCTCATGGACTCGATCACGCGCATCAAGGAGCGGTTGAACCCCAGCCTGCACGTCGATGGGATCCTCGCCACGATGTTTGACGCGCGCACCTTGCACGGGCGCGAGGTTCTCGGGCGCGTCAGGGAGGCGTTCGGCGCGACGCTCTTTCAGACTGTGATTCGCAAGACCATCAGGTTCGCCGAAGCCCCGGTGGCGGGGGAGTCGATCCTGACCTACGCACCGTCCTCCCCCGGAGCGGCGGCCTACCGAAGTCTCGCCCAGGAGGTGATGCACCGTGTCTCGCCGAGCCAGCCTGCCCGGAGCTGACGAGCTGTTCCGACGCACCGGGAGGGACAAGGAGCCGGAGCGCCCTGCGGCTCCGGAAGAAGGCGCCAAGTCGTCTAGTCTACAAGTCGCCAAGCCGGCTCAGGAGGCGCCTGCGGAGCCCGCCGGCAAGGGGCCCAAGCACGACGAGAAGGTGACCTTCTACTGTACGAGTGATGACCTGCTCGGCCTCGAGCGGGCTCGGCTGGAGCTGCGCAGCCGCCACCACGTGGCGGCCGACCGGGGGCGGATAGTGCGGGCTGCGCTCGGCTACCTGCTCGAGGACTTCGACGCGCGCGGAGACGATTCGATCCTCCTGCGCCGCTTGCGCTCGGAATAGACGGGCCGGGAGACGCCGCTCACCCTCCGGCCACGCTCGTCACCCAGGCACGCACCGCCTCGACGATCGGCGAGATGAAGCTGAACCCACCGAAGAAGACGAGAGCCAGGAGGATGAGGAAGCCGTACTTATCGAGGAAGAACAGGATGTGCTGGCGGCCGGGGGGCAAAAAGATCGTGAGCAAACGAGAACCATCGAGTGGCGGTAGAGGTATGAGGTTGAAGACGGCCAGGAGGATGTTGATATAGGCGAAGATGTCGAGGAAGGTGCGGCCGGTGCCGACCGGGTTCACAAGCGCAAGCAGGAAGATGGCGGCCACTCCCAGCAGGAGGTTCATGGTCGGACCGGCCAGGGCGACGAGGGCGGCGCCGAAACGTCGTGACGCCAGGGCCGAGGGCCTGAACTCGACGGGCTTGCCCCAGCCGAAGCCGAGCAGCACCAGGCAAATCGTGCCCACGGGGTCCAAGTGGCGGGCGGGATTGAGGCTGATGCGTCCCATCGCTCGGGGCAGGCGGTCGCCCTGCAGGTCGGCGACGAAGGCGTGTGCGAACTCGTGGAGAGAGATGGCGCCCACGAGCGAGGCCGCCAAGAGGACGAACACCACAGGATCGGTTTGCAGCAAAGGGAGTAGGCCGAAGCTCACGCCGGTATTGTAGGGCCTACGCAGTGGTAGCGGCGGGTCGGCCGCTACCTTCCGGGACCATGGGAGGAAACCCTGAACCAGCACCACAGGGATAGGTCGCTGCCGCGGGCTTTCAGCGGCATACAGCCTACCGGTCACAAGCACCTCGGCAACTACCTCGGCGCGATCCGTCACTGGGTAGAGCAACAGGACCGGCAGGAGGCGTTCTACTGCATCGTCGACCTGCACGCGATGACCGTGCCGTGGAACCCCACCGAGCTGCGGGCCCAGAGCCTGCAGACGGCAGCAACCCTGATCGCATGCGGAATCGACCCCACGCATTCGATCCTGTTCCTGCAATCCCAGGTGACGGCGCATGCCGAGCTGGCCTGGGTGCTCACGTGCATGGCCCGCGTAGGAGAGCTGCGGCGAATGATCCAGTTCAAGGAGAGGTCGAGGTATCAGGGGGAGTCGGTAGGGGCCGGGCTGCTGACCTACCCGGTGCTCCAGGCGGCGGACGTGCTGCTCTACCAGGCCGACGGGGTGCCCGTTGGAGAGGACCAAAGGCAGCACCTCGAGCTTCTCCGGGACCTGGCGGTGCGCTTCAACAGCACCTTCGGGGATACCTTCGTCGTGCCCGCCACGTGGATAGCCGCAGACGGCGCACGGATCATGGCGCTGGATGACCCCGCCCAAAAGATGAGCACCTCGAGCACCAGGCCCGCCTCGAAGATCCTTCTCATCGATCGTCCCGACGTCATCGCCAAGAAGATCCGGGCCGCGGTCACAGACTCCGGCCGGGGCGTCGTGGCTGGTCCCGACAAGCCCGCCGTGACGAACCTCCTCACGATCTATTCCCTCGTCGAGGGGTCGAGGGTTGAGGAACTGGAGGAGCGCTGGGCAAGTGCCGGTTACGCAGACTTCAAAGCGGCGCTCACCGAAGCCGTGGTCGAGGGTCTGCGGCCAATCAGGGAGCGTTACGACGAGCTCATGGGCGATCGCTCCGAGATTACCCGGCTGCTCGACGGCGGCGCCCACAGGGCTGCCGAGGTGGCCCGGCCCACGATGGAGGCGGTCAGGGAGCGCACAGGGCTCGCGCCCGCCCCGTAGCCCGCCCCGTAGAAGTAGCCGGGCGGGGCCCGAAATGCCGAGCGCCGGGGCCGGGGCGGAGATAAGGTGGGCGCTGCCTGAGAGCCGGTCCCACCGCCCTTGAGGAGTCCCCTTGTCGACAAGTAAACAAGTATGCAAGGAGATGGCGTGACTTACGAGGTGAGGCTCGACGTCTTCGAGGGTCCCATCGATCTCCTTCTGCACCTCATCACGCGCCAGCGCGTCGACATCTACGAGGTGTCGTTGGCAACCATCACCGAGGAGTACCTCGCCGCCGTCGCAGCTCTGCCCCAGACCGACCTCGAGAGCGCCACCGGCTTCCTCGTCGTGGCCGCTACCCTTCTGGAGCTCAAGTCGGCCCGCCTCCTGCCAGCGCGCCGCGCCGCCGACGACGACGGGCACCTCATGGAGGAACGGGATCTGCTGCTCGCACGCCTCGTGGAGTGCGCCACCTTTCGGGAGGCGGGCACGTGGCTGTCCGGGCGAATGGCGGCCGGGGCGGGCTTCCACGGTCGCAGCGCGGGGCTGGAGCCCCACTTCGTTGATCTCGCGCCCGACCTCTTGGCCCGCACCTCGCTGGTGCGCATAGCGAGCGCAGCGGCGCGCGCTCTTGCGCCGCGCCCGGCGAGCCTGCTCGACATGTCCTATGTGGCCCTCGCCGGGCCTTCGGTCAAGGATGCCATCCTCGAGCTTGCCGGCAGGCTGGACGGCGGGGGGCCGGCGTCGTTCGACGAGCTCTGCGGACGGGGCACGAGCCGCGTGGCCATCGTGGTGCGCTTCCTCGCCCTCCTCGAGCTGTTCAAGGCCGGCGCCGTCGACATCACCCAAACGCACAGCTTCGGCGACATCGTGGCAGTCTGGACGGGCGAGATCCCGGCCGGCGAGGTGGTGGCCGGGGCGGAGGAGTACACGATCGACCTGGGGGCGACAGGGACATGAGCGGTAGCGACCGCAAGGTAATCGAGGCGATCCTGCTGCTGGCCGACGAGCCGGTTCCCGCCACCCTCATCGGCGAGGTCCTGGAAACGTCTACAGTGACGGTCGAGACATTGCTGAAGGAGCTTGCAGCCGCCTTCCGGGCCGAGGACCGCGGCTTCGTCCTGAGGTCGGCGGCGGGAGGATGGCGCCTCTACACCGCTCCCGAGTGTGGGCCGTGGCTCGAGCGCTTCGTCCGCAACCACAGCCACGCACGCCTCTCGGGGGCCGCCCTCGAGGTCCTTGCGATCGTCGCCTACCGGGGCCCCATCTCGCGCGCCCAGATCGCGGACGTCCGCGGTGTCGACTCCGACGGCGTGGTCAAGACGCTGGCGGGACGAGGTCTTGTGACCGAAGCCGGCTACGAGACGGGACCGGGCTCACCCGTTCTCTTCACGGTGAGCAGCGAATTCCTCGAGCGTATGGGGCTCGGAAGCCTCGCCGATCTTCCGCCCCTCAAGGACTTCATGCCCGATGCCGAGGCCGTGGAAGCCATGGAGAGCCGCCTGTCCCCGAACGCATGACCACCGAAGGTGAACGACTCCAGAAGGTCCTGGCGCGAGCCGGCGTCGGGTCACGCCGCGCGGTAGAAGACATGATCGTCCGCGGGCGCATCACCGTAAACGGCAACCTCGCAGTCCTCGGCCAGCGCATCGACGAAGCCAAGGATAAAGTGACGGTGGATGGTTCGTCGGTTCCCCTCGACTCCACCCTGCGCTACTTCCTCATGAACAAACCGGTGGGCGTGGTCAGCACGGCAGCCGACGACGACGGCAGGGAGACTGTTGTCGACCTGGCGGGGCTCGACGAGCACCTGTGGCCGGTGGGCAGGCTCGACATGGACAGCGAGGGTGCGCTGGTGCTGACCAACGACGGGGACCTCACGCTGCACTTGACCCATCCTCGCTACGAGGTGCCCAAGACCTACCTGGTCGAGGTGCGCGGGGGAGTCAGGCCGCGTTCGCTGAAAGCCCTGGCGCGGGGGGTGGAGCTCGCCGACGGGGTCACCGGGCAAGCGCAGGTCAGGCTCGTTGACCGCGTCGGTGGTCACAGCCTCGTCGAGATCGCCATATGCGAGGGACGCAACCGGCAAGTGCGCCGCATGATGGAGGCTCTGGGCCACCCCGTCGTCCGTCTCGTGCGCACCGCCATCGGACCCGTGCAACTCGGTCGCCTGAAGCCGGCGACGGTGCGACGCCTCGCGGAGGATGAGGTCAGGGCCCTGTACGCCGCCTGCGGCCTGTGACGGTCCTGCGGATCCCGGGAGACTTGGCACTATGTCGATAAGTAGACAAGTGGCGCGCGTAAGAGCTCTTAGAGGCGCGACCACGTCTCCCGGCGACAACCCGGAACAGATTCTCGAGGTCACCGGTGAGCTCCTCGGTGCCTTGGCGGAGCGCAACTCGGTAGAGCTGGAGGACATCGTCAGCATCCTTTTCACCACCACCCCCGATCTCACGTCCCAGTTCCCGGCGGTCGCGGTGCGCGCGCGCGGCTGGCGCCAGGTGCCCGTCATGTGCGCGGCGGAGATCGCGGTGCCGCACGCCCTGCCCCTGTGCGTGCGCGTCCTGATGCACGTCTACACCCCCCTCGGCTACGCTGAGCTTCACCACGTCTACCTGCGGGGAGCGAGCCACCTGCGCCCCGATCTCGACGAGAACGGCTAGGTGGCGTAGCTCGACGAAAGGTTCAGGGTTCCTTGCGGCGACTTGCGATAATCGGGACCGGCCTCATCGGCGGCTCCATAGCCCTGGGTCTGCGTGGCGTGCGTCCGGAGCTGCAGGTGATCGGCTGGGACCTCTCCGCCGAGACGGTGCGCCTCGGGCTAGCTCGAGGCGCACTGACCGAGGGCGCCCAGTCGGCCCGGGCGGCGGTCACCGGCGCCGACACCGTGGTGGTGGCCGTGCCGGTGGATCGCATGCGCGAGGCTTTTGCCGGCGTGGCAGAAGGACTGGGGGCCGAGGCGGTGGTAACCGACGTGGGCAGCGCCAAAGCTCAACCGGTCCTCGAGGGACAGGCCCACCTGGGTCACCGTTTCGTCGGCGGCCATCCCATGGCCGGTTCGGAACGCCACGGCATGGCCGCCGCCACCCCCGACCTCTTTCGCGACGCCTTCTGGATTATGACCCCCACCGCTACTACCTCGTCCCGTGCCTACAACGCAATCGCCGCGCTGGCGTCCGCTCTCGGGGCTCGCCCGGTTGCCCTCGAGCCGCACGTGCACGACGACCTCATGGCCCGGCTCAGCCACTTGCCTCAGATCGTGGCCAGCGCAGTAGTTGCGGTGGCCGCCCAAGACGGGGCGCACCAAAGCCTGCTCGGCCTCGCGGCCAACGGCTTCAGGGACGTCACCCGTATCGCAGCCAGCAATCCCGATCTGTGGGTGTCGATCCTCAAAGCAAACACTCCAGCCGTCCTCGAGGCTATGGACTCGCTGGGTTGCCATCTCGAGGACATCCGCAGCGCCCTCGCCGCAGGCGACTGGGCTCGGGTGCACGGCCACCTCGAACGCTCTCGCGCGGCGCGCGTGGAGCGTTTCGCCAAGCCGGTGCACGGCGGAGCACCGCTCGTACTTGCCCTTATGATTCCGGACCGCCCCGGGGTCCTTGCAGAGGTGACCACTGCGGCGGGGCGCGTAGCGGCCAACATCGAAGATCTGCACATAGTCCACTCCACCGAGGGAGGCCGGGGCAAGCTCGAGCTCGTGGTCGCCGGCGGGCAGGCCGCCGAGCGGCTCGTTGCCGAGCTGCAGGCGCTCGGATACCGGGTGGAGCGCGCTCCTATTTATGAATAGACAAGTTGATAACCCGACACATTCGCAAGTAGATAAGTAGGTACAGTGGACGCAATCTCCATCGGAGGCGGGCGGCACGCAGCGCCATTGCTCGGCGAGGCCACCCTCACCGGCGACAAGTCGGTGTCCCACCGCGCTCTCATCTTGGCCGCGCTGGCCACGGGGCCATCGCGCGTGCGAGGTCTGAACGATGGTCTCGACGTCGCCGCAACCGCCGCCTGCCTGCGGGCGTTGGGCGTTGCCATCGGGTCCTTGACAAACCCTGAAGTCATCATCGAGCCCCCGCCCCGAGGGCTGCACGAGCCTGCCCACGAGCTCGACGCGGGCAACTCCGGCTCGACGCTGCGCATGCTCCTCGGGGTGCTGGCAGGCCTCGATGGACGCGCCGTGGTGACCGGCGACGACAGCCTGCGTCGCAGACCCATGGGCAGGGTTGTGATCCCCCTGCGCCGCATGGGCGCTCACATCGATGGGCGCCGGGGTGGCGACCTTGCCCCTCTGACAGTGCGCGGGGCCCGTCTCCACGGAATCGATCTCGTTACCGAGGTCGCCAGCGCCCAGGTCAAGACTGCCCTGCTGCTTGCGGGCCTCACTGCCGAGGGGACTACCTCGGTGACTGAGCCGCACGGCAGCCGAGATCACACAGAGCTAATGCTCGCGGCCGCCGGAGTCGAGCTCGACCGGCGCGGCACGACGGTGGCGGTGCGCGGCGGGCAGAGGCCACAAGCGGCGACCTGGGTGGTGCCCCATGACCTCTCGGGAGCGCTGTTCCCCCTCACCGCCGCGGTCCTCGTGCCCGGCTCGGACGTGGCTGCCACCGGCGTAGGGCTCAACCCAACGCGGCGCGGGGCCCTCGACGCCCTGGGGCGCATGGGGGCAAACATCACAGTAACCGTAGAGGGTTATGCCTGCGGGGAGCCCGTCGGCTGCGTGCGAGCCGTGGCCTCGCGGTTGATCGCCACGACGATCCACGCGCCGGAGGTCCCCGGGCTCGTGGACGAGCTTCCCCTTCTCGCAGTGGCCGCGACGCAGGCCGAGGGCAGGACCGAGATACGCGGAGCGGGCGAGCTGCGACTCAAGGAGTCGGATCGCATCGCCGCGCTGGTTGCCGGCGTGAACGCCTTGGGCGGAGCCGCCGAGGAGCTCGCCGACGGGCTCGTCGTACGCGGCCCAACTCCTTTGCGCGGGGGTGTCGTGTCCTCGGCAGGCGACCACCGCATTGCCATGGCGTTCGCGATCGCGGCGCTCACCGCGAGCGATCCGGTGCTCATCGAGGGCTGGTCGGGCGTCGCTACGTCGTGGCCGGGCTTTCTCGATGCCCTGCGCGCGCTCCATGCCGCGTCCCAGGCCAAACGATGAAGGCAGGCAGCTCGGAGCCTTGCCTCGTCGTCGCCATCGATGGGCCGGCGGGGGCGGGCAAGTCGACGGTCGCCGCGGCGGCGGCGGCGGCGCTCGGCTTCCGCTACCTCAACACCGGCGGGCTCTATCGCGCAATCGCCCTGGCGGTGCTCGAGGCCGGTGCCGATCCCGACGACGAAGATGTCGTGACCTTGGTAGCGCGGACCGCACGCGTAGAGGCGACAGACGGACGCGTCCTTCTGAGAGGAAGAGATGTCACCGAGCGTGTCAACGGTCCCGACGTGACGGCAGCCGTATCCGCAGTAGCGGCGTACGGATCGGTGCGTGCGCTGATGCTCGAAAGGCAACGACGCGCCGCGCGTGGCGGAGACATAGTCATAGAGGGTCGCGACATCGGTGCCGTGGTGGTGCCGGACGCCTCGCTCAAGGTCTGGCTGACCGCTTCTCTGCCCGAGCGGGCGAGCCGCCGCGCGGCTCAGCTTGGAGCGGCTGGAGGCGGTCACGAGGCAGAGCAGCTGGCACACTCCATCGCCGAGCGCGACCTTGCCGACTCCACGCGATCGGAGTCACCGCTGGTGCGCGCGGACGACGCAGTGGTTCTCGATACCACGGGGATTCCCGTCGACGAGGTGGTCGCTCAGATCGTGGAGCTCGTGAGGGGAAGCAGATGAATGTTGCAGCACCCGGCAACGGTCTGCCCGTGGTGGCGGTGGTGGGCCGCCCCAACGTGGGCAAGTCCTCGCTCGTCAACCGCGTGCTCGGCCGCCGTGAGGCGATCGTGCAGGAGATGCCCGGAGTGACGCGCGACAGGCACGGTTTCGTAGCCGAGTGGGGCGGCCGCGAGTTCGAGATCGTGGACACCGGCGGGCTCGAGCCCGGGGCAGACGGGCTCGACGCGCTCGTCGTGGAGCAGGCGGAAGCTGCGATCGCTACCGCCGACGTCATTGTGTTGGTAGTCGACGCCGCCGCGGGAATCGGGGAGGACGATCTCCTCGTCGCCGACACGCTGCGACGAGCTGGTAAGCCCGTCGTCGTGGCGGCGAACAAGGTTGACGATCCGCGCGACGAACCTGCCGCGGCAACCTTCTACCGCCTCGGGCTGGGCGATCCGCAGCCGTTGTCGGCGCTGCACGGCAGGGGCTCGGGGGACTGGCTCGATGCGGTCATCGCCCGGCTCCCCGAGGTCCGTGCCAGACCGGCGGACGCGTGGGCGTCCATCGCAATCATCGGCCGCCCGAACGTCGGCAAGTCCTCGACCCTCAACGCACTCCTTGGCTCCGAGAGGGCGATCGTCGACGCTGCCCCCGGCACGACGCGCGATCCCGTCGACTCGTACGTCGCCGCGATGGAGGGCCGCGTCCTACGGATCGTTGACACCGCCGGAATGAGACGTCAGGTACAGCTCAAGGATTGCCTCGAATACTTCGGCTGGCTGCGCTCGAGGCGTGTTCTCCAGCGGGTCGACGGCGTTCTTCTAGTGGTAGACGCGCGCGAGGGGGTCACGGGACACGACCAAAGGATCGCTCAAGACGTAGTGGAGGCCGGCCGGGCGTGCGTGATCGTGCTCAACAAATGGGACCTCGTGCCTCGCGACGCGATGGAGCGGACCTGGCTCGAGCGCGACTCCGGCAACCGGCTGCGCTGGCTCGAGTGGACCTCGAGGGTAAGGGTCTCGGCACTCACCAGGAGGGGAGTAGGAAGACTGGTTCCGGCAGTAACCAGTGCCATCGAGTCCCACCGCCGCCGGTTGCCGACGTCCGTCGTCAACGACATCATCGGCGCCGCGCAGGTCCGCCGGCCGCATCCGCGCTCGGGGGGGAAGTCCGTGCGCGTCCTCTACGCCGTGCAGGCCTCGGCCGCACCACCGCTCTTCGTTCTGTTCACCACCGGACGCCTTGACACGGCATACGTGCGTTACCTGGAGAACACCGTGCGCGCCGAGGCGGGTTTCGAGGGCACACCCCTCAAGTGGCAAGTGAGGCAGCGAGCTAGACGTAGACTATAGGTTGAGGTAGACGGGGGCGGGTCGGGTAGTCACCGCGCCGGGGAGGGTCGAGGGATCAGGACCCGGGGCACCGGAGCACGTGTGCGGGTGTGCGCTTGACCCCGAAACGGTGCTGCCGGACCGGATGAGTTGCCGCGGCCGTCGGCAGGGCTCTCGGGTTGGCGAGTGGATAGGGGATTTGTCTACTAGACAACTTATCTCTTGATATGCAACTCGACAAGGTAACTAGTGTCCTCCCTCCGCCAGGCGCCGGGGAGGGGAGGCGCGCAGCGCCCGCCGGTACAATGACGTCGACTTCGGGACGTGGCGCAGCTTGGTTAGCGCACTGGTCTGGGGGACCAGGGGTCGCCGGTTCAAATCCGGCCGTCCCGACCACCGAATGGATGAGCGGATAGAGAGCGTCGTGACAAGGGAGGAGACTCGCAGAGTGTCGCGCACCTTCTCCGGGCCCGACGATCCCGGCCCCCGGCCCGAAGCGCGCTCTTCCCACGGCGGTCCCGATCGCCTTCTTACAATCCCCAATGTCTTGTCGGGTATCCGCCTTGCCCTCGTGCCGGTGTTCGTGACGTTGTTCCTCACGGGCCATGAGAATGTCGCTGTCATCATCTTTGCGGTCGGCGCTTTCTCCGACCTCGTCGACGGTTACATAGCCCGACGGACCGACTCGGTGACCGCTTTCGGTCAGCTTCTCGACCCGCTCGCCGATCGCATCTTCATAGGCGCGCTCGCCGTCGCCCTACTCGGTACCGGGGTCCTTTACCCGTGGCTGGCAGCGGCGGTGATAGCGCGCGATGTTGCGGTAGTGGCGACGGCGGTGGTGCTGCAGGTAAAGGGCCTCGGCCGGCCTCCGGTGCACTTGATCGGCAAGCTTGCCACCGCAGCTCTGTTCTTCGGCCTCACCTGCCTCGCTCTGTCGAAAACGAGCATTTCCTCCGGCTCCTTGGAGCGCGACCTCGGAACCTCGTTCGTGGTTGCCGGCGCAGTTCTCTACTACATCGGGGGCATCATCTACGGACGCGATGCCGCCCGCCGGCTTGGCTCGGGACATCGGGTCGCCTCGTGACCGCTTCGCCCTTGCAAGCCGTCATCATGGCGGGCGGCGAAGGATCGCGGCTGAGGCCGCTTACGAGCAACCTGCCCAAGCCCATGCTTCCCGTGGGCAACCGTCCGATGATGGAGCACATCGTGAGGCTCCTGGCCCGCCACGGGGTCACGGACGTCGTCGCTACCGTGCAATTCCTGTCGTCCATCATCCGTAACTATTTCGTGGACGGTTCCGAGCTGGGAGTGGCAATGTCCTACGCGACCGAGGAGGTCCCGATGGGCACGGCCGGATCGGTCCTCGGCGCGCGCGAGCTGCTCGAGGGCACATTCCTCGTCATCTCCGGAGACGCGCTGACGGACCTCGATCTCACCGAGGTCGTGATGGCGCATGCCGCCAGGGCCGCGGCGGCCACCCTCGTTCTGAAGCGGATGCAAGACCCTCTCGAGTTCGGCATCGTGATGACGAATGACAACGGGCGCATCGAACGCTTTCTCGAGAAGCCGACTTGGGGACAGGTCTTCTCGGACACCATCAACACGGGCATCTACGTTCTGGAGCCGGAGGTCCTCGACCTAATCCCGGCGGGAGGCGCCTTCGACTTCTCCTCCGAGCTGTTCCCCTTGATGCTCGACAAGGGCCTTCCTCTCTATGGACACATCACCGACGCTTATTGGGCAGATGTGGGGACCACCGACGCTTATCTCGAGGCGGGTAGAGACGTGCTCGATCGAAGCGTCGCCGTCGACCTGCCGGGCTTCGAGCTCCAGCCCGGCGTGTGCGTGGGCGACGGCGCCGAGATCGATCCGGACGCGCAGCTCGTCGGCCCCTGCCTCATCGGCGACAACAGCCGCATCGGGGCCGGGGCGGTCATCGGTCCTTACGCGACGCTCGGCGCCAACGTGATCGTGGCCGAAGGGGCGTCGGTGGCGCATGGCGTCGTCATGGACCGCGCTCACCTCGCAGGCACGGCGCACGTTCGCGGCGGCATTCTTGGGCGCGGCGCGGCGCTGCACAAGGGGGCAACCATCGAGGAACGGTCTGTGGTCGGTGACGACGTCACTGTGGGGCAGGGGGCGCTGATCAAAGCTGGAGTAAAGATCTACCCTTCGCGCGAGGTCGAGGCGGCCGCCATTGTTACCCAGAGTGTCGTGCGCGAGCGCCGGGCAACCCGCCACCTCTTCGGGGAGCGCGGCGTGGCCGGGCTCGTGAACGTGGGCGTCACCCCGCAGGTCGCGGTGCGGCTCGGCCTCGCCTATGGGACCTCGCTGCCGCGCGGGAGCGTGATAGTGGCGGGGCGTGACACGAGCCGGGCGGCACGCACCATGAAGCGGGCAGTCATCGTGGGGCTCAACTCGGCGGGGGTCACGTGCCGAGACCTCGAGCTGATTCCCCTGCCCATCACCCGGTTCACAGTGCGCAACGGCCACGCCGGCGGCGGCATCAGCGTGCGCACCTCGCCGGGTAACCTCGAAGAAGTCGAGATCCGCCTGTTCGACTCCGACGGAGCAGACCTTCCCGCCCCGCTCCAGCGCAAGATCGAAAGGATCTTCTTTCGCGAGGAGTACCGGCGCCCGCCCACGAAGGGGCTGGGGGAGCTCGAGTTCCCGGCCCACGTGGTCGGGCAGTACTCCACGGGTCTCTTGCGCGCTCTCGACCTAGACGCCATCCGGGCCGGCGGGCTCAAGGTAGTGGTCGACTACGCCTTCGGACCGGCGTCGCTCGTCGGCCCCTCGCTCGTCGGCCGGCTCGGCTGCGACGTCCTGTCGGTAAACGCCTTCACCGATGAGCACCGCCCCGTCCTGGTGGCCGAGGATCTCGCACGCCTGCTGGCCGCGCTGGCGTCCCAGGTGCGGGCCTCGGCCTCGAACCTCGGGGTGCTGCTCGAGCCGGGGGGCGACATCGCCCACCTGGTCGACGACAAGGGCCGGCTGGTGAGCCACGAACGGGCCCTGATGCTGTTCTTGCGGCACGAGTCTGCCCGCTCCCACGGCGGGGTGGCCGTGCCCGTGTCGTGCCCGTCACTGTGCGAGCGTCTCGCCCTTGCCGGCGGAGCGAGTCTCCAGTGGACGCCGACGGCGGCTCCCGCTCTCATGGCGCGGGCCGCTGCGCCAGACGTGGGATTCGCCGGCAACGACGAGGGGCTGCTCCTGTTCCCCGCGCACATGCCGGCCCCCGACGCGTTGATGACCTTCGGCAAGGCGCTCGAAGTGGTGGCGCAGGCGAAGAGGCCTCTGTCGGCGCTCCTGGATGAGCTGCCCTCCACGCACGTGGCCCGGCGCGACGTCCGCGCGCCGTGGGAGCGAAAGGGCACCGTGATGCGGGAGATCGCGTCCTCGGCGGCCCCCGGTAGGCTCCTGCTCCTCGACGGGGTGAAGGTGATAGAGGACGATAGGTGGGCGCTCGTGATCCCGTACCCAGATGAGCCGTTGTGCCGCATCTGGGCCGAGGCTCCGAGCGTGAGTGAGGCCGAAGCACTTGCCGACCACTACGCCCGCAGGGTCACGGCCATCGTGGAAGATCGATGATTAACTTGTTTACAAGTCGCCAAGTTCACAGGTAGACCTAGCGCCAAGGAGGGGACGGTGCCCGACATACCCGAGGACCGCCGCTACACCGAGCAGCATGAGTGGGCGCGCATTCAGGACGGCCGCGTCACCGTGGGGATCACGGACTTCGCCCAGGACCAGCTCGGGGACGTCGTGTTCGTGGGCCTTCCGGACCCGGGAGCCGACGTGCACGCGGGGCAGCCTCTGGGTGAGGTGGAATCTACCAAGTCGGTCTCGGACATCTACAGTCCGGTGAGCGGCACGGTGCTCGCCAAGAACAAGGAGATCGAGCAGAACCCCGAGCTGATCAACGAGGATCCTTACGGCCGAGGCTGGCTCGTGTCGATCGAGCCCTCGAACGGGGACCTTGACCGCCTCCTCGACGCAGCAGCCTACCGAGCGCTGGTAGCCGGTGAGGACGAAAAACATTGACGAGCCCATTGACCAACGCTAAGCCTCTTGTCTAGGCTAAGCGCATGATCTATTGCACGAACTGCGGCCACCGCAACCCGGACGGAGCGAACTTCTGCGCGTCCTGCGGCACGGCACTTACCGAGTCCCAGGGTAGCGACACGACAATCACCTTCGCGCCCACCGAGCTCGAGGCCGACCTCGAGGAAGAGGTCCACATCACCCCGGACGAGCTCGAAGGGGGCCGCGGTGTGCTGATAGTCAAACGAGGCCCCAATGCGGGCAGCAAGTTCTTCATGGACGCGGACGCAACCAACGTCGGTCGCCATCCGGAGAGCGACATCTTCCTCGACGACATCACCGTGTCCCGCCGGCACGCCGAGCTGAGGCGGGCGGAGGGAAGCTTCTCGCTGCACGATATCGGGAGCTTGAACGGCACCTACGTCAACCGCGAGCGGGTCGAAGAGGCAGAGCTGCACTCGGGCGATGAGATTCAGATCGGCAAGTTCAAGCTCGTCTTCTTGACGGGGAGTTAGCCGCCGTGCCCCTGTCGCGCTCCCGGGACTATCTCAGCATCGGCGAGGTCATCGACGCGCTGCGCGAGGACTTCCCAGATGTCAGCATCTCCAAGGTCCGCTTTCTCGAGACCGAGGAGCTCATCTCCCCCGAACGCACGCCATCGGGCTACAGGAAGTTCTACGAGGCGGATGTCGCCAGGTTGCGCTACGTCCTCGGCCTGCAGCGTGACCAGTTCATGCCGCTCAAGGTGATCAGGGAGCGCCTCGCCGAGGCGGACGATGCCGACGCGGCCTACCCGTCGACCGAGGAAAGCGCGGCTCCCGTCGCCCGCGCGCGCAAGGCCCCGGGCTCGGAGCCGGTGGTGACCGCGCTGCACATGACGCGTGCCGAGCTTCTCGGCGCGGCGGAGCTGAGCGAGGACCAGATGAGCGGCCTCGAGGACTTCGGTCTCGTGCGTGGCAACGGCGACGGGGTCTACGACGAAAATGACTTGCTCGCCGCCACGTCCGCCCGCCGCTTTTTCGACTTTGGCGTCGAGCCCCGGCACCTGCGTATGTACCGTCAGATAGCCGAGCGGGAGGCGGCCTTCTTCGAGCAGATCGTGTCACCGGTCGCCCTGCGGCGCGATCCGGAGGGCAAGCGGGAGGCGTCCAGATCGGTGCGTGAGATGCTGACATTGGCCCGGGGCCTGCGGGAGTCGCAGCTGCGCGAAGTCTTGCGGGATCATCTGGCCCCCTAGGCGACTTGTCAATAAGTTGACTTATCGCTTCGTCGCTGAGCCCTCGAGTGGCAGGTGCCTCGACGCGCTGGTGGGCGCTCAGGCGAACAGGCGCCGGCCGGGTGCCCCCGCGCGGAGACCCCCTGCCCCCGGGCTTGGGGCTGTTCTCCTAGACCTATACTCGACAGTTAGATTCGCGGCCGTTCAGTGAGTCACCAGGTGGGCGACGCGGCCACCCTGGTTACGCCCGGCCAGATGGCAGCACGAGTGGCCACCTTGGCCGGCGAGCTCGACGGCCGCTATGCCGGCAGCTCCGAACCACCCCTCCTCGTCGGCGTCCTGACCGGTTCCGCGTTCTTTCTTGCCGATCTCGTTCGCGCCATGACGATCCATGTCAACCTCGATTTCATCTCGATCTCGTCCTACAGGGGCCCCCAGCCGCGCGTCCCGGGCGGGGGCCGGTCCGGTGTCGTGCGCATCGTCAAAGACATCGACATCGCGGTGACCGGCCGCGATGTCGTCATCATTGAGGACATCGTCGACACAGGGCTCACGCTCAACTATCTGCGTAAGACACTGGCGCAGCGCTCGCCGCGCTCACTCACCGCGGTGGCGCTCCTCGACAAAGCCGCGCGGCGCATAGTGCCGGTGCCGGTCGAGTACAGGGGTTTCGAGATTCCCGACGTCTTCGTAGTCGGTTATGGACTCGACTGGCAAGGGCTCTACCGCAACTTTCCGGGCCTCCTGGCGGTGCGCGATGTTGCACGACTGGCAAACAACAGAAGCTTGCTGGTGCACGCGCTTGCCCCTCCTGGGGTTGCATAGCGGGAGTGTTAGCCTGATTCGATGATCGAGCTGTCTCTCGTCGGGGTGCGCGTAGAGCTGCCGTCCAATCAACCGATCGTCCTTCTCAAAGAGGCCGACGGGGAGCGGTACCTGCCCATCTGGATCGGGGCCGTCGAGGCCACTGCAATCGCGTTTGCTCTGCAAGGAATCGACACCCCGCGCCCGATGACCCACGACCTCATGCGCAACGTCCTCGAGGAGACCTCCGTGTCGGTGGACCGCATTGTCATCACCGAGCTGGTGGATCAGACCTTCTACGCGACGCTTCACCTCGTGGCGGCCGAGCGCCAGCACCTCGTATCGTCGAGACCCAGTGACGCGATTGCGCTGGCGGTGCGCATAAGCGCACCCATCTTCGCATCGGAGGACGTTCTCGAAGCGGCCGGCATCGAGCTCAAAGACGAAGAGGAGAACGAGGTCGAGAAGTTCCGCGAGTTCCTCGACCAGATCAGCCCCGATGATTTCGCGGCGGGGCAGTAGCAGGGCCTGCCCGAACCCTCGAGTCATCCCCAACCCTTGGGCGTAGTCGTTGACACCGCCCCGGGCGCGGCATAGCCTTGGTGTCACTCACGTAACTACGTATCTGTCACTCGGTGGCTCTTTGTCCACTTTTGGCTCTGGGCCGCGCGGGCCGTCGAGTGACGGGCCGGGGCAGGGCACGCGGCGAACACGGGGGACAGAGGAGAGGGTCGGATGAGCGAGCAGGGATACCGGGGACCGCAGGCCTGCAAGATAGTCGGGATCACATACCGGCAGCTGGACTACTGGACGCGTACCAAGCTCGTGTCACCCTCGGTCAGACCGGCGATGGGCTCGGGTACACAGCGCCTCTACTCGTTCAACGACCTCCTGCAGCTCAAGGTGATCAAGAGCTTGACCGATGCAGGAGCCAGTCTCCAGAAGGTCAGGCAATCACTTGACTACGTGCGGGCGAATCTCGACGACGAGTGGTCTCGCCTGACTATCGTGGCCGATGGGGGCGGCGTGTACGCATGCACCTCCGATGCGCAAGTTGTCGACCTCCTGCGTTCGGGCCAGGGTGTGCTCGGCGCAGTCGTCGCGGTCGACAAAGTGCGCGATCAGCTCAACGGCGCCCTGCGCGACCTGCTCCCTGCCGCCGACGAAGCCTTGCCGCTTACGGATCTGCCGCGCAAGGCGCGAGCCGAGGAGGCGTAGTCATAGCGGAAGGGCAGGCCGAACGGGACGCGTCGTCGTGGCCTCCGCTTTCCCACGAGCTCGCTTCTTTTGCGCACAACAGCGAACGGCAGTTCGCGAAGCTTCTTGACTTCTACCAAATCGATTGGGCCTACGAGCCCACGAGCTTCGAGATAGCGTGGGACCGCAACGGGGTCGCCGTCCAGCGCTTCACACCCGACTTCTACATTCCAGAGTTCGACCTCTACATCGAGATCACGACGCTCAATCAGAAGCTCGTCACGAAGAAGAACCGCAAGGCGCGCCGGCTGATGACCCTTTATCCGGGAGTGAGATGCAAGATCCTCTACCAGCGCGACTATCTCAACTTGCTCGTTAAGTACGGACTCGAAGAGCCGTCGCAGGGCAGCCTGCTGCCCGGCCTGCAAGACGCCCCTCAAAACGACCTGGGGGACACGCTTGCCGGCTGACGCGGTGAGGGGAGCGTGACGCCGGCACGCAGCACCGTGCTGCTGGACGCGCACCGGCGGCTCGGGGCGCGTCTTACCGACTTCGGTGGATGGCGGATGCCGCTGCAATACGAGGGCGTGGTCGCCGAGCACCGGGCCGTGCGCAGCGCAGTGGGAGTCTTCGACGTCTCGCACCTCGGCAAGCTCAGGGTCGCCGGACCCGGCGCGGGGCGGGCTTTGCAACGCGCGCTCACCACGGACGCAGAGGCGCTCGAGGTGGGGCGCGCCGCCTACTCGCTGGTACTTACCGAAGAGGGCGGCTGCGTGGACGATGTCTTTCTCTATCGCCTCGGCGACGACGAGTGGATGGTCGTTCCCAATGCGGCCAACGTGGCCGCGGTCGCACAGGCGATGTCACAGTCGGGAGCGAGCGCGGAGGACCTCTGGGACCGCTACGCGATCCTCGCCATTCAGGGTCCTTCTTCGTTCGACCTCTTTGCCGAAGCTTTCCCCCGCAGCGGCGCCACCGAGCTATCTCTTCACTCATTCTGCTCGCTCGATGTCGGTGGCGAGCAGGGTTTGGTGGCGCGCACCGGCTACACGGGCGAGCGCGGCTTCGAGCTCTACGCCCCGGCGGCCACTGCCCCCCAAGCTTTCGAGGCCCTGCTGGAGCTCGGCGCCACGCCCGCCGGGCTCGGAGCGCGCGACACCCTTCGACTCGAGATGGGCTACGCCCTGTACGGGCACGAGCTGACGACCGAGGTGAACCCACTCGAGGCGGGCCTATCCTTCGCGCTGGCGTGGGATACAGACTTCCGCGGCAAGGCCGCCTTGCTGCAAGTCAAGCAGGGCGGCGGGCCGAGCCGGCGCCTCTTTGGGGTGGCGTGCCGCGGCCGGGGGGTTCCCCGGCACGGGCATGCAGTCGAAGCCGGGGGAGCCGTGCTGGGCGAGGTCACCAGCGGCAACTTCTCCCCGACCCTCAAGACCGGGATCGCTCTCGCCCTGGGCCCCGCCGCCACGCGCCCCGAGGTAGGGGCCGAGGTGGACGTCATTGCGCGTGGGCGCCGCATCGAAGGCGCTATCGTGAAGCCTCCGTTCATCGGCAAGTAACATCGCCACTGGCTGTCACCTTGTCGACAAGTAGTTAGGTGGACTAGCAGGCGTGGACTTCCTTCCACACACCGAAGAAGACGACAGGGCGATGCTCGAGGCCGTGGGGCTCGAGTCGCTTGCCGACCTCTTCGAGGGCATTCCCAGCGACGTGCGCCTCGATTATCCGCTGGGTATTCCCCCCGCCCTGAGCGAGCCCGAGCTCCTCGATCACCTGGCAGCTCTGGCCGGTCGTTTCGCGGCGGACGACAGCCTGTGTTTTGCGGGGGGCGGCGTCTACGACCACCATGTTCCCGCCGCGGTGCGGGCGCTGGCGTCGAGGGCCGAGTTCGCCACCTCCTACACGCCCTATCAGCCCGAGCTGTCCCAAGGGGTCCTTCAAGCCCTGTTCGAGTTCCAGACTGCGGTGTGCGCCATATATGGGCTCGAGGTAGCCAACGCATCGCTGTACGACGGCGCTCACTCGGTGGTTGAGGCCGTCAACCTTGCCCTGAGGACAACCGGGCGCGCCAGGGTAGTCGCCGGAGCCACCGTGCATCCGCACTACAGGCAGGTGCTGCAAACCTATACTTCAGCGTTAGGTGTAGAGGTGCTCACGGCTCCCTACGACGCCGCCGGGACGGTCGATTGGACGGCGGTAGACATGACCGGGGCGGGAGCGGTAGTCGCCGCGTCGCCGAATGTCTTTGGCTGCCTCGAGGACGTCGGCGCGGCGACGTCGGCGGCGCACGCCGACGGGGCGCTCGCAATCGTCGTGTCGGACCCAACCTCGACGGGTCTGCTCGCGTCTCCGGGCGAGCTCGGCGCCGATGTCGCAGTGGGGGAGGGACAAGGGCTCGGCAGCCCGATGGCGTACGGCGGTCCGGGAGTCGGCCTGTTCGCCACCGGGCTGGAGCATGTTCGCCAGGTGCCCGGGCGCATCGCAGGAGAAACCGTTGACGCGGACGGGCTGCGTTCCTACGTCCTGACCCTGCAGGCGCGTGAGCAGCACATCCGCCGGGCGCGCGCCGCCTCCAACGTGTGCACCAATCAGACCCTCCTTGCGATCGCGGCAGGCATACATCTGTGCTGGCTCGGGCCCGAGGGCCTCCGGCGACTGGGCGAGGTGTGCGTCACCCGGACCGCGTATGCGGCGCGCGTCCTGGGGCGGCTCCCCGGGTGCCGCATCCGCTTCCCCGGTCCCCACTTCAAAGAGCTGACCCTCGAGACCCCAATCGCCGCGGACGACCTGGCCCGCCGCCTCGCCGGGCGCGGCTTCGTGATCGGCCCCGGCCTCGGGCGCTGGTTCGAGGACCTGAGCAATTGCCTGCTCGTCGCGGTCACCGAGCGGCGCACCACCCAGCAGATCGACGCGCTGGGTGAAGCGCTGGAGAAGGAGCTTGCAGAGGGATGAATGGGTCGCCTAAGGACACGCCGGCTCCGGGCCGACCCCTCGAGAGCTCGGCCGGAACTCGGTCTTCGCCCCGCGCCGTGTTCCCATTGATCTTCGAGCAGTCACGCGCCGGGCGCCGTGCCTGGTCGCTGCCCGAACCCGGAGTTCCAAACGGCGACGGGAGCCTCGATGAGCTCGTCCCCAAGGAATACAGGCGCACATCACCTCCTCAACTGCCCGAGGTGAGCGAACGCGATCTCGTCGGCCACTACACGCGGCTGTCGCAGCGGAACTGGGCAATCGACGTCGGCGCCTATCCGCTCGGCTCGTGCACGATGAAATACAACCCGAAGATCGCCGAAGAGGTTGCAGCCCTCAAGGGCTTTGCCGGCCTGCACCCCCTGGCCGACGACGAGCTCGTGCAGGGGGCGCTGGAGCTTCTCGCCACTCTCGAGCAGGCGCTTTGCACCGCGACCGGAATGGCCCGTTTGACATTCCAACCCGCAGCCGGCGCGCAGGGAGAGCTCACCGGTCTGCTGATCATGCGGGCATGGCACGAGGCACGCAACGATAAGCGCCGGCGCGTCATCATTCCGGACTCTGCCCACGGAACGAACCCGGCGAGCGTGACGCTCGCCGGCTACCAGGCGCAGGAAGTGCCCTCAGACAGGCGAGGGCTCGTCGACCTCGATGCCCTGCGCGACGTGCTCGACGAGGACGTCGCCGGGCTGATGCTCACCAACCCCAACACGCTGGGATTGTTCGAGCGCGACATACAAGAGATCGCATCCGCAGTGCACGAGTCGGGCGGCCTGCTCTACTACGACGGCGCCAACTTCAACTCGATCGTCGGCGTAGTGCGTCCCGGGGACATGGGCTTTGACATCGTGCACATGAACTTGCACAAGACATTCGCCACTCCGCACGGCGGCGGCGGCCCCGGCTCCGGCCCACTGGCCGTGAGTGAGAAACTCGAGCGCTTTCTCCCCGCACCCGTCCTTGCCTACGATGAAGTAACGCAGAGATGGCGCTGGGACGAGGACAGGCCGGACTCGATCGGCCGCATCCATTCGTTTCATGGGAACTTCGGCATCAACGTGCGCGCCTATGCCTATCTGCGTTCGCTGGGACCGGAAGGCCTGCGCAAGGTAGCCGAGCACGCGGTTCTAAACGCCAACTACCTGCGCGCGCTGATCGGGGAATCGTTCCCGACCGCGTACGAAGGCATGTGCATGCACGAGTTCGTTTCGACCGCCAAGGGACTCAAGAAGCACGGCGTGCGCGCCATGGACGTGGCCAAACGGCTGATCGACTTCGGCTATCACCCGCCGACCGTCTACTTCCCGCTGGTCGTAGAAGAAGCGCTCATGATCGAGCCCACGGAGACGGAATCCAAGGAGACGATCGACGGTCTCGCCGCCGCCCTGAACGAGATCGCACGTGAGGCCGCCGAGGATCCAGACATCCTTCACGCGGCGCCGGTCACAACGCCCGTGCGGCGGCCCGATGAGGCGCGTGCGGCCCGCAATCTTCGAGTGCGCTGGCACCCCGAGTAGACACGTGCGCGCGCTCGAGGAGGTAGCCCCCTCGGCCGGCCCGCCATACGCTGCCCACCCGCGCATCTCGTGGGCACAGACCTGTGGGCGCGCACTCCTTCTCGTTGTGGCGACGCGTGTGCTTCTCATGGGCGCTGCTTACGCCGGCGCATGGTTCCTCGCGAGCACCAACGGGCCGGCTGGGCCGGGAGCGACCGCCCTGTGGTCGCACTGGGACGCAAGCATCTTCCTGCGGATCGCGCACTACGGCTACACCGACCCGCTCACCGACCCGCATGCCGCCGCCTTCTTTCCGCTCTTCCCGCTACTCATCCGCTGGGTTGCCGCCATCGGAGTCGCGCCGGTCCTCGCCGGGCTCATCATCTCCGGAGCAGCCAGCGTCATCGCCGCCGCCTATCTGCTGCGACTGGTACAAGAGGAACAGGGCAGGGAAGCCGGCCTCAGCGCGGTCCTTTACCTGCTCGTGTTCCCGACCGCGGTCTTCCTCGTGGCCCCCTACAGCGAAGCTCTCTTTCTTGCCGGTGCGATCCCCGCCTTCTACTACGCACGCCGATCCGAGTGGGGCCGGGTAGCGTTGCCTGCCGCGGTCGCGATGGGCGCTAGGTTCGCCGGCATCTTCCTGCTGCTCGGGCTTGCCGCCCAGTTCGTGTCGCAGCGGAACTTCGGTAATCGAAGGACGCGCGCGGCAGCGGGGGCCCTTGCTGCGGGGGCGACGCCGCTCGTCGCCTATGCCCTCTACCTGTGGCACGTTACCGGCGAACCGCTGCGGTTCGCCGTCGACCAGCGCCTCGGGTGGGGGAGGACCTTCGTCGGGCCTGTAGATTCCTTTCTCAACACGTTCAACACCTATAGCGGCGTCGACTATCCGACGAACTGGATCTTTGCGTGGCGGCTCGAGATCGTGGCCGCGGCGCTTGGGGTGGGCTTCGTCGTGTGGGCAATCAAACGCCGGGAATGGGGCTACACCGTCTACATGGGCTCGCTGCTCGCTGCGCTCATGACGAGCACCTGGTACTACAGCATTCCGCGCATGCTTCTGACGCTGTGGCCGATAACCGTGCTGCTCGCAGGCTTTACCACGGGCCACCGTCTGCGGCACGAGCTGGTGCTCCTCGGCCTTGCGACTTGCTCCGTCCTCGGAGCAGTCGTGTTCACCCAGGGCGCTTGGTTCTTCTAACCGATCTACCGGCACCAGCTTCGTCCTCGATGAGATCGGCCAAGTTGTTCCGCATCTCGCGCTCCCCTCCGCGCAGGTTGTTCTTGGAGCTTCCCTGTAGACGACAATATGGCGCCCATGGCTAAGGTCAAGACCACGCTTTCACTAGACGAGGAGTTGATGCGGCACGTGCGGGTGCAAGCGGCACGCACGGGCAGGAGTCAATCGAATGTCTTGGAGGAGGCACCGCGCGAAGGCCTCGGCATGATCGAACGGATCCGCTCTAAGAACGGGGCCGATGAGGAGGAAGCCCTGGCACTCGCCTCCAGAGCGGTCCATGAAGTGCGCTCGGAGAGGCGTTAAACGCTGAGCCAAGCACCAAATTCGCTTGTCCATTGACGGCGATTGCGAAGGGGGTCTGATGATGGGGATCCAGAGGACGCATCTCACGTCTTGCCCGACGACCCCAAGGACGACTACTTGGTGGCCCTACTGGGGACGTAATCGGGCATCCTCGTTACGCGGGATCGACACTTCGAGAGGGTTGCGGTGAGCGAACTTCAGATCGTCACGCCGTACGATGCTCTGCGTCTAGTGGCTGCGTGATCATGATCGACAAGGTAAGTCGTCACGCGATCAGCAAGCTCACCCCCAGCGTCACGCAGCCGACGCCAAGAGAGGCGATGCCCGCGTACAGCAGCACAATGAAACGGTTGGGCGCCGTGGCGTCGCGCCCGGCCGAGGAGAAGAAGAAGCCGGCCGGCACGAGGATGGCCGCCAGGGGAATGGCGCTGCGCCCGAGGAGCGCCCCGAGCCCGCTGAGATGCGCCGCGTCCGCGTAGAGAAGGCTGACGAGCGCCAGGATCACGAGCACTCCTGCATGGGCATGCCCGGCCCGGGCGAAGCTGTGCTGGAACTCGGTTACCGGATGCTTCCCGCGCACTATGCGCAGCATGAACGTGCCGCCGTACTCGATTGCGACGACGGTCAAAAGGATGACCCCGGCGGTGCTGCGCGCGTCGGCCGACAGCGCAATTGTTGCAAACACGCTTCCTCCTCCGAACTCGATCTCACCTCGGGCAGTGGCGGACTCATGTCGTTCCGAGAGGTGAGAATAGATAGTGATAGTATCCGTTTATGAGGAGAGCGACAACCGGCACTCCGGGAGGGGACGACCGGTGAAGATGGCGGAGCTCGCACGGCGGGCCGACGTCCCTGTCGCGACCATCAAGTTCTACCTGCGCGAAGGCCTCCTGACTCGGGGCAGCCCACGGGCGCGCAATCAAGCCGATTACTCGGATGCACACGTCGAGCGCCTGCGCCTCATCCGGGTGATGACCGAGGTCGGAGGGTTCAGCCTGGGCTCGGTGAAGGAGGTAGTGATTGCCGTGGGGGACGAACGCCGGTCGCTGCACGAGGTCCTCGGCGCAGCCCACCATGCCCTCAGTCCCGCAGCGAGGCGGGGGGACCGGGTCGCGCCGGCACCGGGGGAGCGCCGCGCAATCGACGATTTCATGGCCGAGTTGGGGTGGGAAGTGGCGGCGGACGCCCCGGCTCGGGACGAGCTCGCAGCCGCCCTTGCCGCGCTACGGGGCTTGGGACGGGACGTCGGGCCACAGGTCTTCCTCCCGTACGCGCAGGCGGCTTATCACATCGCCGAGCGCGAGGTAGGCACGGTAACCGGGCGCTCGTCGCGGGACGATGCAGTTGCGGCCATGGTCATCGGAACCGTCGTGTTCGAGAGGGTGCTCGTAGCTCTGCGGCGATTGGCGCAGGAGCACCACTCCGCCATTGCTGGGCAGCCCTGTGGCAACAGAGAGTGAGGCAACGGAGCCGGAACACCGTGGCATCGATGGGCAGGGGATGGCCTGGCGGCCTAGGTTTACATAATATCTATTATGGGCGATGAGTCGCACGCTGGGTGGCCGGCTTGCCCGGGGGCTCG
>JBBSGD010000031.1:0-28121 GCA_038254435.1 Actinomycetota bacterium | reverse complement strand
TCCGCATTTCGGGCAGCGGACGCGCCGTTTTTTCCACTCTCGAACCCCCTTATCCGGTCGTTTACCGGATAACTACTACGGATACTGGCGCTGACCAGGGATTATGGGCTCGGGGCGGACCCACGGAATCTGACGCTGTCGAAAAGTTGCGTGTGGTCAGCCGGGTTGCGCCTCGAGCGCCCTCTTGATCCCCCTGAGCGCCTGGCGCGTGCGCTGCTCGTTCTCCACGAGGGCAAAGCGTACGTAGTCGTCCCCCGCCTTACCGAATCCGATGCCGGGTGACACCGCCACCCGGGCCTCCCTTATGAGGTGCTTAGCGAACTCGAGCGAACCGAGGTGGCGGAAGGGCTCGGGAATCTGCGCCCACGCAAACATCGTCGCCGGGGGCCGCGTCATGTCCCAGCCGATTCGCGCGAGCCCGTCGCACAGCACGTCGCGGCGACTGCGGTAGATCTCTCGGATCTGCTTGGGGACCTCGTTGCACTCGTTGAGAGCGATGATCCCGGCGATCTGGATCGGCTGGAAGACGCCGTAGTCGAGGTAGCTCTTGAGCTTGGTCAGCGCCCCGATCATGTCGCGGTTGCCAACCGCAAACGCGAGCCTCCAGCCAGGCATCGAATACGACTTGCTCATCGAGAAGAACTCGACGCCTACTTCCTTTGCCCCCGGCACCTGCAGCAGAGAGGGCGCCCGCTCCTGCTCGTAGACGAGGTCTGCGTATGCGAGGTCGTGTACGAGCATGACGTTGCGAGCCCTGGCGAACTCAACGAGCTGCTCGAAGAAGGTGAGATCGACCATGGCGGTGGTGGGATTGTGCGGAAAGGAGCACAGGACGACGCGCGGCTTGGGCTCGGAGTGCTCGTATGCAGCGACCAGATCGGCAAAGAAATCCGACTCGATGGACAGCTGCACGGTAGTCAGGTTGGCTCCCGCGAGGATCATCGAGTAGGTGTGAATCGGATATGTCGGCTCGGGAACGATGACGGAGTCCCCGGGCCCGAGCAGCACCCAGGCGAGGTGGGCCAGGCCCTCCTTGGCCCCAATCGTGGCGACGGCTTCGGTGTCGGGATCAAGGGCCACGTCCCACGCACGCTCGTAGAGGTCGCAGATGGCCGCGCGCAGCTTGGGGATGCCCCTGGAGGCCGAGTAACGATGGTTGCGCGGGTTGTCGACCGCCTCTTTGAGCTTGGCCACAACGGCCTCGGGAGTCGGGATGTCGGGGTTTCCCATGCCCAGGTCGACGACGTCCTCACCCGCCCTTCTCGCCTGAGCCTTGAGCTCGTTGACGGTTGCAAACACGTAAGGGGGGAAACGTTCGATACGTCTGAACTCCACTGCCACCTCGCCGGTGCTCGTCACAGGTTGGGATCGTCGGCGTCGACGTCGCGGCCGTCGTAGCGCCGCAAGCCATCAAGCGTCAGCGTACCGTCCTCGAGTCGCGCAGCCACGGATACATAGCCGCCGTTGGCGAGCCCTCTCAGCTTCGCCGAGTCGTAGACGTCGTAGCCGAGGGCCTCCGCGCTGAGCCAGCGGATCGTGCCCCCATGGCTGACGATCGCCACGGAGTCACAGGGGTGGCGGGCGACCACTCTGCCGATGGCCTCGAGGGCACGCCGCCTCACGTCTGCGGGAGACTCGCCCCCCGGCCTCGCCGTGAAGTGACGCGCCGGGCCCCACAAGTCGGGCCACCGCCTCTTGATCTCGTCGGTGGTTAGCCCCTCCCAGTCGCCCTGGTCGATCTCGCGGAAGGCGGGATCGAGCTCGACGGTCAATCCGAGCGCCTCCGCCAGCGCAGCCGCAGTATCGGCGGCCCGTGCGAGATCGCTCGAATAGACGGCGGCGAGTGGCTCGGACGCCAGCTTGGCGGCGAGATCCTGGGCCTGACTGCGTCCCTCGTCGTTGAGCGGGATGTCGGCCTGTCCCTGGGCGCGCCGCGTCGCGTTCCACTCGGTCGCGCCGTGGCGAGCAAGAAAGATCGTGGTCACCATCGCTCTGCTCACCGCCTACGGATTGCGCGACTATTCGCACCGGTCACAACGTGGTCTCGTCGCATGAAGCTCCCGGGATTCTGTCGATGGGGGCAGTGCCGAGTGCGCGCCCAGGCTAACGGGCGCCGGTGAGCGCCTGGGCAAGACGCGTCGCAGAGCTCTGAAGACGGTACCGGCTTGTCACCAGGGCCAGCTCTTGGGCGCGCGGCGCATGGGCTCGATGGTCGCGAGCGGCGCATCTCTTACGAGTCCGATAACCGGCGCTACCGCGCTCACGTATTCCTGCGCCGCCGCGAAAGCGGCGCGCTGTCTTACCGGAAGCTCATCGAGCGATGCGTAGATCCCCTCGACGCTCCCGTATGTGGCAAGCAGCTTCGCGGCGCGCACCGGACCGATACCGGCCACTCCGGGAAGACCGTCCGAGGGGTCGCCGCGCAGCAGCGCGAAGTCCTGATACTCGTGAGGTTCGACGCCGTAGGCGTCCTTCACCGCCGCCGCGTCGAAGCGCTTGAGGTCGGTCACCCCCCTGAGCGTGAAGAGGACGATGACGTCGGGATCGCGCACGAGACAGAGAAGATCGCGGTCTCCGGTGACGATGGCGTCGGGGCGCTCGGGTGCGGCATCGCGCACGAGGACGGCGAGCGCGTCGTCGGCCTCGAGCCCCGGAGCTTCGGTGCGCTGCACGCCCGCCGCGTCGAGGACCTCGGCGAGAACCTCGAACTGGAAGGTCAGCTCGGCGGGCTCCTCGGGTCGCTCGGACTTGTATCCGGGGTAGGCCTCCACGCGCCACGCCGGGCGCCAGTCGGCATCGAAGACGGCCACCACGGACTCCGGCCGCCGGTCCACGACGAGCTTCGTCAGCATCTCGAGAAAACCGCGCACCGCGTTGATGGGGCGCCCCTGCGGGTCGACAATCGTCTTCGGCCACGCGAAGAAAACCCTGTAGACGAGGCTCGGCGCGTCGAGAAGCAGGCGTTCCCCGACGGCTCTGGCCTCTCCGGTCATGTGACGTCGCATGCGGCAAGGAGCGGCCTGACCCTGGTTGCGAACAGCTCATATGCGTCGGGGCTTGAGTCCGGAAACGTGATCACGAGGTGGCGGGCGCCGGCTCCCATCATGGCGCCGAGCCGGCGGGCGATGGTGTCCGGGCCCCCGGCCACATAGTCGTCGGGAGAGCGGCGCGCCAGCTTGTCGGCAGCCTCCCGATCGCTCGCCGCGAGTAGGACGAGCCCCGCCCACGAGAGCTCGATGTCGCGGCCGCCCGCCGCGCTCCTTACATAGGCACAGGAACGTGCGAATGCCTCGGGCGAACCTCCCCACGCGTTCCACCCGTCGGCAAGTTGAGCCGCGGCATCGAGCACCCCCGGCGAGCGTCCCGCGAGCCACAAACGGGCGTCACCGCCGGCCCATGAGCGCGCCGTCTCGAGTGTGGAGCGGAGCTGCGCGACCCGCCCGGCGCCGGCGTAGTAAGGGATCCCGAAGGCCTCGTTCTCGGCCCGGCTGCGCGCGTCCCCGCTTCCCAGCGCGCCGATGAGCCGGCCGGGAGCGATCGCCGAGACCGTCGCGATCATGTGCCCCAAAAGGACCGGGTTGCGCAGCGACGAGCGCGTCACGAGAGAACCCAGCTGGATGTTGCCGGTGGCGGACGCAAGGTACGCGAGCGACGTCCAGCACTCGAGTATCGGCCGCTCCTTGCCCCCGGCCAGGGGCCACAGGTGATCGAAGCACCACAACGAGTCGTACCCGAGCCCCGCGGCGCTTTGTGCCGCGTCGAGGAAACGGCCGGGGTCGTCCGTGAACTGCGGCAGGGTCACCCCGACGCGCACGGCCGGTCCGGCCATCAGGGAACGGAAAGGCGCTTGCGCACGGGCGACGGCACGAGGCGCGCGTAATTGCGCGCCGCGTCGCGGCGTTCGTCCCGGTGCGAGTGGCTCACCGGCCCACCGACTGCGGCCCGAGTGCGTGCTCTCGTCCATCCGCCACGTCAAAGGCGAGCGCCGCAGACCCCACGATGCCGGCGTCGTGTCCGAGCGTCGTGACGTCGAGGCGCATCGGACGCCGCCGCTGCGCGGCCGTAGCGCGCGCGAGCTCGTCACGGCACGGACCGAGGTAAGCCTCGCCGGCCCCGACCACGCTCCCGCCGAGGACGATGACCTGTGGGTCGAACAGATTGGCGGCATTGGAGAGGCCGATGCCCAGCGCTCGGCCGGCCTGCCCCAGCACCTCACGCGCGGTCTCGTCCATCTCGCGCGCTGCCTGCGCCACGTGGCGAGCCTTGATGTCCTCGGCCGACCCGGCGAAGGCGAGTATCGTCGTCGAGGGGTTCCGGGCGGCCGCGGCGCGCCCCATGCGCGCTATGGCGTTGCCGGAGGCGAGCTGCTCGAGACAGCCGCGCAGCCCGCAGGTGCAGTCCGGGCCCCCGATCTCGACTACCGTGTGTCCCAGCTCGGCCCCCGCTCCGGTGGAGCCCCTCAGCAGCTTGCCGTGGACCACGATGCCGCTTCCGATTCCGGTCCCGATCGTGATGAGGACGATGTGGTCAAGGCCGCGCGCGGAGCCGAACGCTCGCTCTCCCCACGCGGCCGTGTTGGCGTCGTTGTCCACGACGACCGGCAGGTCCGTTCTTACCCGCAAGGCCGCGGCGATGTTGGGGTCGTCGTAGACGAGGTTGGGCGCGAAGGTCACCGACCCGCGCTCTGCGTCCACAAATCCCGCAGCGCCAACGCCTACCGCGATCACTTCGACATCCGCTTGCGGAGCTTGCTCGATGAGGTCCTCGACAACCCCGATGATCGCTTTGGTACCTGCTTGCACGTCGGTAGGGTGCTCGACCCTGAGGATGATGGCGCCGTCGCGCGCCACGATCGCCCCCTTGGCTCCGGTCCCTCCGATATCAACGCCGATTGCCGCCTGCTGTGGGCTCATAGTTCCAGGATAAGGGGCGCGCGCCCCTTATCCGAGGTCGATTCTGCGGACCTTGCCCGGCGCGGCCGCAGGTCGCGGCGCATCGGGCTGCTCCTCGCCGGATCGCCCCACGGCCTTATCGGCCTCTTCCAGCATCAAGCCGCCCGCAATGATCAGCTCGCGCGCCGCGCTCGCAAGGTGCTCGAGGACCTCCGGTCTGGTCTTGCGCACGACTGCGATCGCCGAGCAAATCGGGCAGTAGGCACAATCCGGTGCGCCGGCGTGCTCGTGGGCGCCGAACGTGTCCCCACAGCGCGCCCCGCTTTCCTTGTCACTCATACGCTCTCCTTGAACACGATCTCGATCCGGTCTTCGTGAAGCCGCGCCGACGCGATGATGCGGCGCAGCAGCATCTGGGGCAGCACGATCGTACGTCTGTAAGGGCCCGCTCGAACGAACAGCTCGTCGCCCTTAGTCGACAGGTCCAGCTCCTCACGCCGCGCGAACGGAAGCCGCAGCGTCAGGACGTAGTCGTTCCCCGTGCGAGCCACCGACATGGGTTCGTCCGCAAAGAGAACGGCGGCCGGATCGCGTCCCTCGTAGACCTCCTCGGCGAGGTCGGCCAGCAGGTCCCCGCCCACAGTCTCCTGTTCCCTTAGGCGAGCGCGCAGGATCGGCACCGGGGAGAAAGAGTCGGTGATGGTTTGCATGTGAACCGCCTGCAGCTCCTTCCAGCGGGCGAAGTAAGGATCTGAGACTTGAGCGGGAAGCAGGCGATTGGCGACTACGGCGTCGACCCTGTAACCGAACAAGCTGAGGTAGGTGAAGGTGCGCCGGGCTTCCGCAATAACCATGCGCTCCGGGTTGACGACGAGACGCACGGAAGTGGTTTGTGGATCGGTGAGGATGGTGCGCACACCGTCCAGACGATCGTAGAAGCGCTTGACCGCGTCGTAGACGCCCTCCCCCGGCAGCGGCAGGCTCGTGACCCGCCGGGCCAGCGGCCGCAGCGCGCCCATGACGCGCCGCTCCACCGGGAAGATCCTCTCCATGTACCAGGCGATGACGTCCGGAAGGGAGAGCAGCCTGAGCGTCTCGCCGGTCGGGGCGCAGTCCACGATCAGCGCCTGGTAAGGGCCCTCGTCGTGATGACGCTTGACGTCGGCCAGCGCAAAGAGCTCGTCGAGGCCGGGGATCACCGACAGCTCCTCGGCCTCGACCTCCTTCAGCCCCGCCCAGTTGAGCAGCGCTATGGCGTGCTCCTGTATCTCGCGCCAGCTCTCTTCGAGGCGGCGCTGAGGATCTATCTGCTCGGCCCACAGGTTCGTGGCGACTTCCACCGGCTCGGGACCGAGCTCGGCCTCGATGGCGTCCGCCAGTGAGTGCGCGGGATCCGTTGACATGACGAGGGTCTTGCGGCCCGAGGCTGCGATCTTGAGGGCGGTCGCCGAGGCGAGAGTCGTCTTTCCAACGCCGCCCTTGCCGGTGAACAGAATCGTGCGCATAGGCACTCTAGTGGGCCTCGGCCCGCGCCCTCAGTCCTGCGCACGCGGCGTATGCGCAGCCTTCAGCCATGATCGTCTCTGCGATGGGGAAACGCGCGCCCCGTCCGGCGGAAGTACCCAACGTTTACACATTGTGTGCGCCCGACTCTGAGGGAGGAGAACAGCGGCTGATGAACGTGGCCGAAATAGGCGCGGCGGGGCTGCACGTCCTCGATGTAGGCGAGAAGGTCGAAGCTCCCCCGCTCGCGCTTGTCCGCACGGGTGTCGTAGCAGAGCTCCGGTATCGCAGGAGGAATGTGAGAGCAGAGGACATCCACTTCGCCGAGGGCGTCGATCTTTCCGCGCATGTCTTGTTCCGAAACTTCACCCGCCACGTTCAACGGGCTCGGCAGCGCACCACCAACGAAGCCAAAACGCTCGCCTTCGAGCACCACGGCCGTCCCGTCGGCGTCATGCGCCGCCGGGGTCGCGTCCGCGAACGGGCGGACCAGGACGGGGTTGTCGACGTTGCCGAGAATGAAATACGTGGGATCCGTCAGAGCGGCGAAGACCCGCTCGAATTGAGCGTTCGCTCGCTCGCTTATGAGGGCGGCCACCTCTTGCTCGCGCCCCTGCGAGCGCCTTCTCATCACCTCTCCCGCCTCTCTCACCCGGCCCGCCGTGCGCAAGCTCACGACCTCTTGCACGGCATCGTGCGGGAACACCTCGGTGAGAATGCCCGTCATCGAGGTGTAGTCGAGAAAGTTGACCAGGTCGCCGAGCAGCAGAAGGATCGAGCCCTCGGGGACCGCTTTCTTGAGCGCATCCGACGCGCCGTGCAGGTCCGAGACTACGTAGATGGCCACTGCCGCATGGTACCGAGCGGATTTGGGGCCGGCGTCTATCGTCCGGCGCCGAGGCCGGGCAGAAGGAACGCAGCAACGAGCATCGTCAAAAGCCCCAGGACCACGTAGAGGTACATGCGCCCCTTGAGGAGCACGTGGCGTCCTTCGCCGCGCGCGGCCCGGTAGGCGTCGTGCGCCGAGACCATCCACAGAGCGAGTGCCGCCACGCCGAACACCACCGCGATCAGCACCCCCGCGCTGCCGCTCCCTTCGATGGCCGCGACGAACACGACCGCAACGGCCCACAAGCTGATGATCGCTCGGGCGGTGCCCTCGGGCCACAACCCCAAGTAGGCGTGGCCCGCCCCGGGCAGGAACAGGGACACGAGGGCGGCGGTGCCCGGGTCTCGCTGCGGAGTCCCCGGCGCGTCTCCGCGTCGCACCGTGTCGGCAAATGACGCGTCACACACAGAGCATGCGGACGCGGCGAGCGGGTTGGCGGTGGCGCACCGGGCGCAGGTCCACACGATCCCTTCCTCGGTTGCCTTGACAACAGAGGCGGGCGTCGGCCCCGTGCGCCCGTGCGCGTCGTGTCCCGGCGCAGCGGGCTCGGGCGCGGCGGGCTCGGGAGCAGCCCGCCGTACCCCCGTGGCCGCATCGAAGCGAGCCATGCACTGGCCGCACCATGTCGCGCCGTCGGGGTTGAGCCCCCCGCAGTGCGGACAGCGCATCATGCCCCTACTTGCGCACGGGAGCCGCTGCCGACGACGCCGCCGGAGAGTTCTTGTCGTACATCTCTTCGATCACGGTTCCGTAGACCTCGTTGATCCGTTTGCGTTTCACCTTCAGGCTAGGCGTGATCTCGTTCTCTTCCTGTAAGAAGTCGCGCGTCAGCACGCGGAACTTCCGCACGCCTTCCACGCGCGCCAGCGAATCGTTGACCTCGGTGATGTGCGCGTGGACGTGCTCGAGCATCATCTCGCTGTCGGCAATGGCGGGAAGGCCGCCTTCGATGCCCTGCTCCCTGGCCCACTGCGGCGCCTTTTCATCATCGAGCGTCACGAGCGCAGTGAGAAACGGCAAGCCGTCTCCGATAACGACGACCTGTGACACGAGATCGTGGAACTTGATCTTGTTCTCTATCTCCTGGGGAGCCACGTTCTTACCCCCGGCAGTGATGATGAGGTCCTTCTTGCGGTCCGTGATGTTGAGGTAGCCGTTGTGATCGAGCTCTCCGATATCGCCGGAATGCATGAACCCATCGTCGTCGAAGAGCTCGGCCGTGGCCTCCTCGTCCTTGTAGTAACCCGGCGTCACGTTGCCGCCGCGCGCCAGGATCTCACCGTCGTCTGCGATCCTCAGCTCGATCCCGGGAAGCGCCGGGCCCACCGATCCGATCTTGATGGCATCGGGGGGGTTCCAGGTCGTCGGGCCGCAGTCCTCGGACTGTCCATAGCCCTCGGCGATCTTGACGCCGATCGAGTGAAAGAACCACACCAGCTCGGGGTTGATGGGCGCGGACGCCGACAGGGCGAGCTCGCAGGCATCGAGTCCCATGGCGGAGCGGATCTTTGCGAGCACCAGCGCGTCGTAGAGGCGATGCTGCAGCTTCAGCACTGGGGCCACCCTTGCATCTGCCGTCCTGCGGCCCGCGAGCACCGCCTCCTGCTCGGCTTGCGTGACGCGCCGGCCGAGAGCTATGGCCTTGTGCGCGAGCCTCACCTTGCGATGCCCGGGCCCTGCCTCGGCAAGAACCGACTGGAACTTCGAATGAAGCTTCTCCCACACGCGCGGCACCGCGAAGAAGTAGGTCGGCTTGCACGCCTGCAAGTCCTGGGCCACGGTATCGATCGACTCTGCGAACCACGTAGTCGAGCCGTTGTAGATCTGGAGAAGGTGGGAGATCATGCGCTCGGCGATGTGGCTCAGAGGGAGATAGGAGAGTGTGCGGGCTCCCTGCGCTTGCGCTATCGAGAGGTGGGTGGCCGCTGCTGCTGCGGTCCACATTATGTTTCCGTGCGTAAGCATCACAGCCTTAGGGGGGCCCGTCGTCCCCGAGGTGTAGACGAGTGTCGCGAGGTCCTCTGCACCAAGGCCGTCGAGTGCAGCGTCGACTCTCTCGGCAGGGACCTCAGAGCCTGCCCGCTGCAGCTCCTCCCAGGTCATCACGAAGTCGTTACGCTCGCCCTCGTAGCCTTCGATCACCACGGCCTTGGTGAGTAAGGGGAGCTCGTGGCGCCTCGTGAGGAGCTTGTCGAGCTGCTCGGCGTCTTCCACCACGACGATCTTTGAATCCGAGTGACCGACGATGTGGGCGACCTGGGCGGATGAGCTCGTGGCATAGAGGGGGGCGGTTGCGCCTCCCACCATCAGGCAAGCGATGTCGGCGATGTGCCATTCCGGCCTATTGCGTGACAGGATCGACATCTTGTCGCCTGGTGCCAAGCCGAGGGCGAGAAGCCCGCACGCTGCCCGGCGAACCAACCTGTCGTAGTCGCGCCAGGTAATGTCCCGCCACTCACCCGAGAGCATGTAGCGGAGGGCGACTCGGTCGGGATGACTGCGCGCACGCTCCCTGAACCTGTGCGTGATCGTTGCCTCCGTCATCCCTACCCTTCCCATGAAGTTATGCCGAGCGGCAGCCCGTCCCCCGACCCGCCGGTCAATGGTAAGCGGTCACGGGGTGGCGGCGCCCTCCTGCACGGCGCGTATGCGGTCTGGAATCGACGGGTGCGTGTACAGCGTCGCGACGATCGCCCGCGGCGGCGCGAGGTCGGCGATGTTGGTAAAGGCGAGGCTGCGAAACTCGCGCACCGCGGCCTCCGGATCGTGCGTAAGGGCAACCCCGATGCGGTCGGCTTGGGACTCGAAGTTGCGGGAGACGGCGTTCTGAACCGGCAGGGTGACGAGACCGGCGACCACGACGAAGAGGAGGACCAGGGCAAGACCCTTGGGGTCGACGATGCCGCTCGCGCCGGAGAGCCTCCACAGCGTGTCCCAGCGCGCCAGCAGCGCCAGCGCGCCGAAGCCGGCGAGCAGCCCCGCGCAGCCGAGCAGTGTTCCCTTGAGCACGTGGTTTTCCTTTGCGTGCCCCAGCTCGTGGGCGACGATGAACGCCGTCTCGCGCGGAGCCGTGGTCTTGAGCAGCGTGTCGTACACAACGACCACGCGGCTCGAGCCGAAGCCTGCGACGTAGGCATTCTCGGCAATCGTCCTGCGGCTGGCGTCCGCCACGAGGACCTTTTTCACCGGAACCCCGGCGTCATTTGCGAGCGCCTCGATGCGGCGGGTCAAGCCTGGGTCCTTCAGCGGGGTGAACTTGTTGAAGAGCGGGGTCACGACGATCGGGTAGAGGTAAACGAGAATGAAGGTGAGCGCCGAGAACGTAAGCCACCCCCACACCCACCAGGTGCGCGGGGCGGCGCGCACGGTGCCGTAGAAGGCCACGGCTGCTACCCCGCCGGTAACGAAGGTGACGAGCAGGCCTCTCGCCTGGTCGTTCAGCCAGCCGGCAAAGTCCTGAGTCGACAGCCCCCACGCGTGTCCCAGCGAAAATCCGGTCACGAAGCCCAGGGGAAGGCCCGCGGCCGTAAGGCACAAGAGCACGAAGGCGGCAAGGAGCACGGTTCGCAGCGGCCACCCGCCCGGGAGCGAGGCAAGACGATCGGCGAGACGGCCGAGGGGGCCGCGCGTCAGCACTACCAGGGTGGCTATCTGCACGATGCCCGCCAGGGCGAAGGCGATGTAACCGGGGACCTGATAGGCGGCGCCTCGCCGGATCTCGCGCCCGCTGAAGTGTGCTCCCAGCGAAGGATCGGTGGCGCGGGGGCCGGGTGTGTAGGTGCGCAGAGCGACCGGCGCGCGCGACACGAGCACCAGGACCAGTGTGGTCGCCGCCACCACGAGGATCACGGTCAGCAGCGCGCGCGCGTTCGTCATGGGTTGAGCGTAGCGGGCGCCGCCTACCCGGCCCGCTCGCGCTGCTCGCTGGCCGGCTCGCGCTCACGCGGCCGGAACTTGAGGACCGGAACCAGCCCCGCGTCCCCGAGCGCCCTTAGAGGAGAATCGAGCTCTTCGGAGATCTCGAGGGGGATGCTCGGCGGATGGAGCAGAGCCGTCACCAAGCAGTCGTCGCAGTGCTCGCTGTCGTACATGGCGCATTGCGTGCAGTCGATCTTCATGCCGTCTCCTTCCAAAGGGACCGCCCCAGTGTGAGCGGCTTGTCCGTCGAAGACGACGATAGAAGGGGCCTGCGACAACTTCCTAGCGGGCGTCGTCCCTGGCTGCCATGGCACCCGGGACGCCTATCTTTTCCACTATCGACCAGCCGCCATGGCTGGCCACGACGACCTCCACCTCGGCCACGTCGTGTCCGGTCACGATCACGAACCGGCGGGGGTTGAGCCGCACGGTCTCGTAGTCGCCGAGTGGCAGCTCGAGGCGTTCCTCGCAGTCTTGGGATCCGCACTCGCACACGAAGCGCGCGGTGGCGACGCCGCTCTTCAGAGCGGCGTTCTGGCGGTTCTCGTTGCGGGACCGAAACTCCGTCTCGTTGCGAGCAATGCGGCGGCCGAGAAAGTCTTGCGCGTCCGACGCCCCGGGCAGCCTGAGCAGCGCCGACGAGCAGACGGGGCAATGCTCCGAGTCACCGGAGCCCAGATAGACAGTCCGCGCGCACACCGTGCAATAGGCGGTTCTGACCACAGGGCACCCCCTTTCTTCACGCTCTGCGCGAGCGCCGCAACGCTAGCAGACAAGCCGTGCCGGTGCGTAGGCGCGCGCCCTGGGAGTGACGCACAATCTGTGGCGTGCGCACAGCTCTCAAGAACAATAGGCGGCGCCTCGAGGCGGGCGTGTTCCTGCTCGGCGCGACGCTCATCGCCGCCGCCTTCGTGTCCGGCTCCGGACGAGCCCTCAGCGCGGCCCAGCAGACGTGGCCACCGTTCGTGCTCGTGGCGGGCCTGCTCCTCATCGGGTACGTCGCAAACGACGACGGATTGTTCGAGGCGGCCGCCGGCGGACTCGAACGATTGCCGGGCGCCAACTTCACACTTCTCTGGGCCCTGCTGGCGCTTGTGGCGGCAGTGACCGCGGTGCTCAACCTCGACACCTCCGTCACTTTCCTCACGCCGATCCTCGTGTACGTCGCGCGCCGCCGCGGAGCCGATGAGAGACCCTTTCTCTACGGCTGCGTCTTCATGTCCAACTCGGCGTCTCTGATCCTGCCGGGCTCGAACCTCACCAACCTGCTGGTTCTGGTGCGCGACCCTGTGTCGGGGAGCGAGTTCGCGTCGCGCATGTGGCCCGCGTGGGTGGCGGCGATGATCGTGACCGTCGCCGTGGTGACCGCCGCATATGCGCGGCCCCTTGCGCACAGCGACGGCGCGAACCCGGCTGCAGCGCAGGCTCGTCTTGGGCTCGGCCTCGGGGGTGTTCTCGGAGCCATCGCCCTGGTGCTGATCCTTCCGAACCCGGCCCTGTGGGTCCTTGCGCTGGGAGTCATCGTCGGCGGAGCTCGCATCGCAACCCGGCCCGGCCTGCTCGTGGCGCTGCTCGACTTCGTCAACCTGCCGCTCCTGGCCGGACTCTTCGGCCTGGCGGTAGGTCTCGGCACCCTCGCGCGGGTGTGGTCCGGGCCGTCCGATCTGATGGCGGCCGCCTCGAGCTGGGAAGCCGCCGCGGTGGGGGCGGTGGCCGCGGTGGCCGTCAACAACCTGCCGGCCGCCGTGCTGCTCGCCGCCAAGTCCCACGCCCACGCCAGGTCGCTGCTCGTGGGTCTCAACCTCGGCCCCAACCTCGCGGTCACGGGGTCCCTGTCTGCGATCCTGTGGCTTCAGGCCGCTCGCAGCGCCCACACCCGCCCCTCGCTTGCCACCTTCAGCCGCATCGGGATCGTTCTCGTACCGCTCTCCATGGCCGCCGCCCTCGGGGCTCTCTATCTCCTCGCGCCGGGAGGCCTCTAGCGATGAAGCTCCTGCTCGTGCGCCACGCCGCGCCCTTCCATCGACAAGAGTGTCCCCGCGTCGTGCTGGCATCTGAGCGCGCCCGGGCGGGCCGCCTGCACGGCCCTTGCCCGCGCGCCCTCGCGCCGTTCGAGGTGCCTTCATCGCCTCGAGCCTGGAACCCAAGGCCGCCGAGACCGCCGCGCTCATCGGGCCCCCTCTCGGGGCGCGCGTGGCGCTCATCGACAGATGGGACAGTCATGAAGCGATTCGAGAAGAGGCAGCCGAGCACCTCCTCGCCCACTGGGACAATCGCGAAGACCTTCCCGACTCAGCACATGTCATTCTCGGCACATTTGAGGTTCTCGCGTACCTGGTCGTCAGGTCGAAGACACTCTCGTTGGAAGACGCGTGGATCAACTTCTCCGGTCTGGCTAATCAGTGGTGGCATGTGTGTCGTCCGGGAATAGAAAGGCCTTACATCACACGCTCCCTGAGACTTGCTCCGCTAAGTGCGCATCGTATTCTCGCCGGCCGCCCGAGCCTGCGGCGAGGTTCGGCCCTGGACGAAGTTAGGTCCGCTTGCGGATGAGACTCAGGAGCTGGTCCGAGGACGCGATGGTCGCGCCCAGCTCCCTCGTCCTGGCCTGCAGCTCTTTGTCGTTGGTAATCACTACGACGGGGTCGGGTGGGAGGCCGGCGAGGCGCGCCACGAGGTGGTCGTCGGCGATCTCATCGGGCCGCGAGTACTCGACGGCGACGGCCAGGCGCGACCGGCGCGCTGTTCCGGGCGGCCGCTGGGCGCCGTCGAAGACGATGGTCGCGGCGATCTTGTTGCGGCGCGCGAGCGCATCGACTTCCTGAGCCAAACGCTGGCGCTGGCGCGGCAGCTCGAGGTCTCCGAACCCCTTCTCCGCCTTGGCCACGTTGTAGCCGTCGACGAGAAGCTGGACGGCGGGGACCTTGAGCCAGTCGTCGAGCGTGAGAGCGTCGTCGCCCAGTCGTCCCGGCGGAACCGTCAGAGGCGTACGCCTCCCGGGGCGGGCGCGGTGCGTTTCTCGCGCCGAGCTGCGCGCCGGAGCGGGAGATCTCTTGGTGGTTGCGAGCGCGCGCCGCAGGGAGGCGGCTTCGGCGCGCGCCTCCTTGAGGCTCGAGCGAGCCTCGTCGCGCGCTTTGTTCGCCCGTCTCACGGCGCGCTCGCCCTTTCTGCGCTCGCCCTCGAGGGCCAGGGTCAGGCGCTGTCCCTGCGCAACGCTCGCCGCTTGCGCCCGCCGGCTTGCCGCGAGCTCCTCCTGCAGTCGAGCGGCGCTGCGCGCCGCCTCCTCAGCGCGCAAACCGGCCAGCTCCACCTGCTTGCGCGCCTCATCTTTGGCAACGCGGGCCTCTTTGCGGGCCTTCTGGGCCCGGCGGCGCACCTCGGCCAGCAGCCCGGCTTGATCCTGCTCCTTCGCACGGGGCGGGGCTGGCCCCGCCGAGCGGCCGGTGAGGTCCCGCTCCCATCCCTCCGGCCGCTCACAAGCCAGCCTCAGCACCTGCTCGTCCGCCTTGCTCACGGGGGCGCGCCCATCATCGAGCCACTGCACGATCAGCGATCTCATGACCGGGTCCTCCAGCGCGGCAAAGAGCCGGTCGCGCCGCTGGGCGAGAGCCTGAGGGCGGAACTTCTGCCACCTACGCAACGCGGGCGGCAGCTCCGCCGCCGGGGTCGCCTTGAGGTAAGCTGAGATGCCGCGCGTGAGAGACGCCGCGACGTCCTCGGGCAGGGACTCCATCACGCTGCCCGGTCGCTCATCCCGGCCCTTGAGAGGCTGTCGCAACGATCACGTCGGATGAGCCGCACCACCTGCAGGTCACCGATTCGAGCTCCCGGTCGAGTACCTCTTCATCCTCGATTGTCAGCTCGCCGCCGAGCGTGTAGTGATGGAAAGACTTGATCCTCTTGGTCTCGACCACGTCGAAGCGCGTCCTGTTGCCGCATGAGGCGCAGCGCCGCCCGGTGCTCACGACTCCTCATCCCCTGTTTCCTTGCGGGCAAGCGTGAAGACGATGGTGTCGTCGCCTACGGTGCCGAACTCCTGCGCGTCCTTGAAGATGGCGTCGGCGAGCTTCTGCGCGCCGGCGCCGGCATGCCGGGCCAGCGACTCTCTTATCCCCTGACGGCCGAGAAACTCGCTTCCGGAGCGCACGTCGAGGAGCCCGTCGGAGAACGCCACCACGACATCGCCCGGCTCGAGCGTGAGACTTTCCTGCTCGAACTGCTCGCCGGCGAAGGCTCCCACAATCGTGCCCTCGAGCTCGAACGACTCGATGGCACCGGACCTCGCCCTGTAGACGAGGGGGTTGGGATGGCCGCCGGCGGCGAGGGTGGCGTCGAGCCCGTCGGCGGTGAACACTCCGTACACAACGGTAAGGAAGCGATCCTCCTCAAAGCCCTGCACGAGGGCGTTGTTGAGGTGGTAGAGAACGGAAGAGGGGGCCGGATTGCGCGTTGCGAAGGCCCGCAGCATGTACTTGGCCATGGCGGTCTGAGCCGCCGCCTCCGCCCCCTTACCGGAGACATCGCCGACGACGACGCCGAGGCGGTCGCCGGGCAGCTCGAAGACGTCAAAGAAGTCCCCGCCGACGTCGGCCTGCCCCCCGGCCGGCGCGTAGACGGTCCCGAACTCGAGGGCATCGGTGCTGGGCGCTTCGGTGGACAGGAGCCCCTGCTGCAAGCTGCGGGCCACGCGGCGCTGATTGTCGAACTTGCGCGCGTTGTCCACGGCCGCGCCCGCCTGCGCCGCGAGCACGCTGAGCGCCTCGACCTCGTCGGCGCCGAGAGAAGGCGGGTCCACGAAGAACACCACGACGGCGCCGGTCAGCTCCAACCCCGGGCCGAGGATGGGCGAGGCGAGGACCGTCGACAAGCCGTCCTTGGACCGCTGGGCCGACAGGTCGGTGACCATCACGGTCTTGCCACCGACGAGGGGTCCCCAGTCGCCCGCCCGCGGATCGAAGCGGGTCAGCCCCTCGGGCAGAGCGAGGCTTCCGGCGGCTCCCACCGCGGTAAGCAAGCCGCCGGCTTCGTCGAGGAAATACAGGGCCGCTCCGTCGCAGCCGAGCAGGGCGGCAGCGCTGCCGGTGACCTCATCCACGACGTCCTGCAGATGGAGCTTTGGGCCGACCCGCAGGCCAAAGCTGCGCAGCGACTGCAGCAGACCGAAGCGGCGCGCAGTGGACAGGGCGGCGCTGATCTGGCGCCCGATCCCGCGCGCCAGGGCGTCCTCCCGTGCCCCGAGCCGCCGGGGCTCGCCGAACTCGATCCCGAGGGCTCCGAGCTCCTCGCCTCGCCTTATTAGCGGAATGCCGATGTACGCGCCGACCCCCCGGCGGGCGAGCTGCTCGAGGCCGCTGACGCCCTCCGCAGCAGGATCGGCCGCCAGAAAGGGAGCCTTCTGCGTCAGCGTGAGCTGCATGAGCGGCAGCCCCTCGGCCGAGCCGGCGACCTCTTGAAGGAGCTCGAGCCCCGGCGCATCGAAGCCGCTGTGGGCCTTCAGTGAGAACCGCCGCTCGGCCGGGTCCCACACGACTCCGAAACAGCGATCCGCCTCGAGCAGGTGACGTGCGATGTCGACCGCCTGCTCGAGCGTCTCTTGGGTCGAGCGAACCTCGGCCAGCCGGGCGGAGAGCCCGAGCAGGACGTGCGCGACCTCGAGATCCTCGCGCTGGCGCTCGATCGTGCCTCCCAGATCGTGGGCGCCCTCGTCCGCGGCAGCGGGCTGCGCGTCGTGCGGAGTCGGAGAGGCCATGTGCACCCAACTCTAGGTCGTTAGAGCAGGGTCCGAGGCCTAGAGCGGCGAGCCGGACACCTCGACCAGGAGCGCCAGGGCGCGGCGTGCGGCCCCCGAGTCGATGGCCTCGTATGCCAGGCTCAGCCCCCCTGCCATGTCCCCCGCGGCTCCGGCGGCGACGAGGCCTGCCGCTGCGTTCAGCACCACGACGTCCCGAGCCGGCCCTCCCTTGCCGGCGAGAACCCCGGTGACCACTGCCGCGTTGTGGGCTGCGGCGCCGCCGCCGATGGCCGCGAGCGGTGCGCGCTCCAGCCCGAGCTCCTGCGGATCAAGCTCCCAGCGCCGTACTCCTTCGCCGGTCAGCTCGACAACGTGCGACGGGCCTGAGGTCGCAAGCTCATCGAGCCCTCCGTCACCGTGAAAGGCGATTACGTGGACGCTGCCGAGGCGCCCGAGGGTGGCGACCATGATGTCGACCATCCTCGGATCCGCCACGCCAAGCGCCTGACGAGTGGCGCCCGCAGGATTCGTCAGGGGCCCGAGGAAGTTGAAGATCGTCGCAACACCAAGCTCGCGCCGCGGCGTGATTGCGTGCTTCATAGCGGGATGAAAGAGCGGCGCGAAGCAGAAGCCGATGCCGGCTCTCTCGATGCACGCAGCCACGCCCTCGGGCGGCAGGTCCACCTTGACCCCCAGGGCCTCGAGCACGTCCGCCGAGCCGCAGCGCGACGACGCCGCGCGGTTGCCGTGCTTTGCGACCTTGACCCCGGCGCCGGCACACACCAGTGCGGCGGCGGTCGACACGTTGAAGGTCCCGCTGCGGTCACCCCCTGTCCCGCAGGTGTCGAGCAGCTCGCCCTCGACCCGCAGCGGCGCGGCGTAGGACCGCATGGTGGCGACAAGCCCGGCGACCTCGTCCACGGTCTCGCCCTTGGCGCGCAGCGCCACGACGAAACCGGCTATCTGCGCGGGGCTCGCGGCCCCCTCCATTATCTCGACCATGGCGCGCGCCGCAGCGTCCTCGGTGAGGGACTCCCCCGCCAGAAGGTGCGAGATCGTGTGCGCCCACGAGAACTGTGCGGCCACGGCTCAGCCCGCTCCGCCGGAGGCCAGCAGCGAGGTGAAGGCGAGGGCGTAGGCAACTGCGCCGCGCTCGAGCTCGTCTAGCTCCATGTGCTCATCCGCCGTGTGGGCCACAGAGATGTCCCCAGGCCCGCACACGATGACCTCGGCCCCCGCTTCGAACAGGAACCGGGCGTCGGATGCGCCTCGGAAGCCGGCAAGCTCGCCCGGGGAGCCCGTGGCCTCGGCCACCGCGGCCGCCATCGCGGTAACGACTGGGGCGCTGGCGGGGATCTCGAACGGCTTGCAGTGAACGGGCACGTCGACGTCCACGCGTAAGTCGGGATAGCGCGCACGGGCCAGCTCGACCGCCTCCTCTATCGAGGCCCGCACCGACTCGGCACTCTCTCCGGGCACCGTGCGGCGATCGATCTCGATGGTGCACGAGGCCGGGACGACGTTGACCTTCACCCCGCCCGAGATCGTGCCCACGCTCAGGGTCGGCCCCCCGAGAAGAGGGTGATCGATTACCGGGAGCGTGTCGGGCAGGTGCTCGATCACGGCCGCCATGTGCGCGATGGCGCTGACCCCCCGCTCGGGAGCCGAGCCGTGCGCCGCCCTCCCGCGGGTAGTCAGCCTGAACCAGCTCGCGCCGCGCTGCGCCCTGACGACGCGCAGCGAGGTGGGCTCGCCGACTATTGCCAGGTCCGGCGCCATGACTCCCCGCGCCACGAGCTCCCCGGCTCCCTTGAAGCCCATCGCCTCCTCGTCGGCAACGAGCTCGAGCTCGAGCGTGCCGGCGAGTGGCACGCCGCCCTCGATGATGGCCGCCACCGCCTCGAGGGCCGCCGCAATCGGCCCCTTTGCGTCGCCCGATCCTCGCCCGTAAAGGCGGCCGTCCTTCACGCGCGCCCCGTAAGGATCCTCGTCCCAGTCGGCACGGTCCCCGGCCGGCACGACGTCGAGGTGCGAGCAGTAGCCGAGCACAGGCCGGCCACTTCCGCACCGGGCGATGAGGCTGGGGCGGCCCGGCGCTCCCTCGTGCTCGGTCACCTCGAGGCCCATGTCCTCGAGGTCCGCGCGCGCCACTGCCGCAGCCATGGCCTCGTTGCCGGGCGGGTTCTCGGACTCAGCTCGCACAAGGCGCGCCAAGCGGTCGGTGAGCCGCTGACCGTCGATTCTCGCCCTCAATGTTCCTGCGTCTGCGCCGCTTCTCTGCAACACTGTCCCTTATGACGCCGTATCAGATCTTCCAGATGTGCGTGCTCATCGGCTGGCCGCTCATGATCTTCGGGATCCTGTTCCTCATGAGCAGGCTCGAGAAGTACGTCGAGCGACCATACGCCACCACGCCGGAGGAAGCGGGCTTGGAGCCCGTCTCGGGCGGGACGGGCGAACGCGAGGTGCAGATCGTCTTTGGCGACAAGGTGATTGGTGAGTCCCCCGAGAAGTCCACCACCTCGTAGAAGGGCTCTTCTGGTTCAGCTATGGGCTATGCACTCGATCTCTATCCCTGCGCCTTTGGGAAGAGCCGCAACGGCGAAGGCGGCGCGCGCTGGGGGGCTCGCCTCGAAGTACGCCCCGTAGGCCTCATTCGCAGCGGCGTAGTCGTCTATCGAAGCGAGGAGCACCGTCGTCTTGACTACCTTGTCGAGGCCCGAGCCCGCCTCCGCAAGCACGGCGCTAAGGTTGTCGAGACAGCGCCGAGTCTTGTCTTCTATGGACCCGGTCACGAGCTCGCCCGAAGACGGATCGATGGGTATCTGGCCGGAACAAAAGACGAACCCGTTGCAGGCTATCGCCTGGGAGTACGCGCCCACGGCCTCGGGGGCATGGGGCGTGGCGATTACGGACTTTGCCATGATTGACCTCCGCTTGCTCGAGCACCACGATGGACCCATACAACCTAGTGGGTGGGCAAGGGACCGTCCTCCAAGAACCGCGCGGCGCCGGTGACGACAGACCGATCCTCCACGCGCCTTCTCAACTCGTTCTTCGATGTCGGCCTGCGCTTGACCCAGGACTTCGACATCAATCGGGTGCTGGTCGAGATCGTGGAGCGCTCCATGGCCCTGACCGGAGCGCGCTACGGGGCCGCGGTGACGCTCGACGACAACGGGGGCATCGAGGATTTCCTGCACCGCGGGCTCTCGGCCGAGGAGGTGGCGCTGTTGCCTCACCTTCCGGTCGGCCGCGGCCTTCTCGGCCTCGTGCTCTCCGAGCGGCGCGTCGTCAGGACCGAGAACCTCGGGACCCACGAAGCCTCGGTAGGGTTCCCCAGCAAGCACGTGCCGATGGACGCTCTGCTCGGTGTGCCCCTGCGCCACCGCGGCGAGCTCGTCGGCGGCCTCTATCTCACGAAGAGCCCGGGCGACCCGGCCTTCACTCAGGACGACGAAGACCTCGTGGTCGCCATGGGTGCGATGGCTGCGGTGGGCATCGTCAACGCGCGCCTCTTCGCTGCCGAAGCCGAGAGCGCGCAGAGGAGCTCGTTGATTGGGCAGATCACCGCCACCGTCGGCCGCTCGCTCGACCCGAGAGAGGTCCTGACGACGAGCGTGGCGGCAATCGGCGCCGCAGCCGGGGCAGACCGCTGCTTCATACGCCTCCTCGACGAGTCGGGCTCGAGCCTCGCCCCGGTGGAGCACGAATGGGTAGCCGAGGGAGTGAGCTCGCTGAGCGGCCTACCCGAGAGCCAGTACCCGATCTCGAGCCTCGTCTTTGCGACCGGCGAGACGCAGTGGACCACGGACGTAACCACGGACCCGCGCCTCGACGGCGAGTCCCCAGACCACGCCGTCGCCCTCGCGGTTGCAGAGACGCGCGCTGCCTTGTCGACGCCGCTGCGGGCCGGCAACCGCATCCTCGGCGTGGTGGCTCTGCACTCCAGGCGGCCGCGTGCCTGGACCGCAGCCGAGATCTCGATGATCGAGGACGTCGCGGGAGCAGTCGCCGTCGCAGCAGGCCACGCCCAGCTATACGAGGACGCCGTCAAGACCGCCGAGCGCTTGCGCGATCTCGACGCCTTGCGCAGCAACTTCATATCCATGGTGTCGCACGAGCTACGCTCGCCGATGGCCGTGATCGCCGGTATCGCAGACATGCTCGAGCGCAAAGGCGACTCCCTCGAGGGGGCCCAACGCCAGCGCCTCGTGACGACGTTGGGGCGCGAAGCACGGCGCCTGGGGCGTCTCGTGTCCGAGGTCCTTGATCTCGAAACGATGGAGCGCGGCGGCATCCGCTTGGACAAGAAAGAATGCGCGCTGGGAGCCCTAGTCGCCGAGGCCGCCGCCGACGCCGGCATCGAGGAGCGGTCGATCATCACCATGGAACCGGGCAACGACGTGGTGTCCGCCGATCGCGACAAGCTCAAGCAGGTGCTGCTGAACCTAATCGGCAACGCCGTCAAGTACTCGCCAACCGAGGCGCCCGTGACGGTGACCATGACCCCCGGGCGCGACGAGGTGTCGGTGCGGGTGGGCGATGCCGGGCCGGGCATCGCGGCGGACGATCTCGAGCGTGTGTTCGAGCCCTTCAGCCGTCTCACGGCCGGGGGGCCGGAGCGGGGGTGGGGTCTCGGCCTCTATCTGTCGCGGCTGATTGTCGAGGCTCACGGCGGCGCCATCCATGCGGCCAGCGATCCCGGCTCGGGTGCGACGTTCTCATTCACCGTGCCGCGCGTGTGAGAGTTTTCTCTTGGTGAGTCGAGGGGGCCCCGTCCCCGGCGGGGACGGGGCCCAAAGATTGCGAGCCGGCCTGTAAGCCGGATCCTGTAGGGCCCGCACGCGGGCCCCGGCGGCCATCCATCTGGGACGAACGTTGCCGTTCGCCTCGTGCGGCCTACCCGGAGGTGCCTCGGGCGCAAGCCCTCGGCGGACGGGCCGCCCATACCTCCTGCTTGGCCTTGCTCCGGACGGGGTATGCCCGGCCGCACCGGTCGCCCGGCACGCCGGTGAGCTCTTACCTCACCCTTTCACCCTTACCGCCCGCCCCGTGAGGGACGGGAGGCGGTCTGCTCTCTGTTGCACTGTTCCACGGGTCACCCCGCCTGGGACTTTCCCCAGCGTCCTGCCCTGCGGAGTCCGGACTTTCCTCGACGCGCGAGCTCCTTGCGGAGCCTGGCGCCGCGGCCGCCCGGCCGGCTCGCGACTCGATTATGCGCCCCAGGTGGAGCCTGCGTCACCTGGAAGTTCATCCTCGTGGCGGCGCGGTCGAGCGCCCCGAGCAAGGGACGGCCGAGCACCAGCACCAAGACGATGTTGCCGGCCGCGCGAAACGTGTCCCATCCGGCGGAGGTGACGAGGTAGAAGTGGGCGTAGTGCGCGAGGTTGAGCCCGGCCCCCGAGCCCGGGGCGTAGCCGAGCGGTCCCGAGGTCACCGTGAAGGGCCAGAAGTAGAGGTTGATCAGGGCGCCGAACAGATAGCCGGCGGCGAACCCGTACAGCGCGAGAGCCCCGATGCGCAGCGGCCAACCGGTCCTGCGGGGCAGCAGCCCTGCCCCCATGCCCACCCATCCCACCGCGACCATCTGGAAGGGTAGCCACGGCCCCAGCCCGCCCACGAACATGCCCGAGGCAAACGTCCCTACGGCGCCGAGGACGAAGCCGAAGCCGGGTCCGAAGGCGTTGCCGGCGACGAGCACGACTATGAACATCGCCGAGAACCCGGCCACGAACCCGGGCAGGCGCAGCGCCACCATGGCGGCCCCGAGCACGCCGATCAGCGCCACGCTCTTGGGCCCCATGCCCCCGCGCCCTAGCTCGACGAACAGCAGGGCGGCGAGCAGCACGAGCAGCGCGCCGGTGACGAGCGGCGCATCCCACGAATGCGCGTTGCCGCCGCGCGCCTCCGACAGAAGGAAGGGCCACGCAAAGGCCGCCACGCCGAGGACGTTGGCGGCAACCAGGGCGGCGAGCCTGAGCGGGCGCGTCCTCACGCCCGCGCCTCAACTCCCAGCGCCGTTGCTACCTGCTCCGGCGTGAGCCACCCGGGGCCGAATACGCGCGCCATCTGGGGGGCGAACACCGGCGAATCTCCGAGGACCTCTCCCGGCCCTCCGGCGGCGATGACCTCGCCGCCGGCGAGGATGACTACCCGCGTCGCAAGCTCGGCGACGAGCTCGACGTCGTGCGTGGCGAATACCGCGGCCTCCCCCCGCCCAGCCTTCAGCTCGAGCACGGCGCACAGCCGCTCCTTCGCCTCCAGATCGAGCCCGCGCGTCGGCTCGTCGAGCAGCAGGACCCCGGCCCCCGTTGCGGCGATCGCCGCAGTCGCCACCAGGAGGCGCTGCCCCGCCGACAGGTCGCGCGGGTGGCGCGCCGCAAGGCCCGTCAGCCCGAAGTCGGCAAGGACCCCGTCACGCCCCTGCCCGCCGAGGTGAGCGCCGAGCGTCGCGTCGATCTCACCACCAACCGTGTCGCGAAACAGCACCGACTCGGGGGTCTGGGGGCAGAGGGCGACGTCGCGGCCCGCCACCGGCGGGCCCACACGGCCGCTCACCGTCCCGGAGGCGGGGGCGTGCAGGCCGGCGAGACAGCGCAGCAGGGTCGTCTTGCCGGCCCCGTTGCGACCCATGAGGGCGACAATCTCGCCCGCCGCGAGGGTGAAGTCGACACCGCTCAACACGGTCCGTTCGCCGTAAGAGGCCCGCAGCCGCCGCGCCTCGAGAACAACCTCTCCGGCGGCGGGGGGCCCGGCAGCGGGCGGCACCAAGCTCAGGTCCGCGGCGCGGCGACGCGCGTCCCGCACCGTTAGCGGGAGCGGGTCCCAGGCGAGCCTGCGCCCGAGGCGCGTCACCGGAGGGCCCGAGCCGAGCACGTCCATGGCGCGGCGCGGCGAGCCGGCCACTACCCGTCCATCGCCTGGGCAGGCCAGCGCGACGTCGACGAAGCCCAGCACACGCTCGAGGCGGTGCTCGGCAAGGATCACCGTCATCCCGAGGTCGTGCACCAGCCGTTGCAACGCGGCAAGAACGTCCTCGGCCCCCTGCGGGTCGAGTTGGCTCGTGGGCTCGTCCAGCACGAGCACGCGCGGCCCCGCCGTGAGCGCCGCCGCCACCGCGACTCGCTGCCGCTCGCCGCCCGAGAGGGTGGTCACGCTGCGGTCGCGCAGGTGCTCTATGCCCACGAGGTCGAGGGTCTCCTCGACCCTGCGGCGCATGACCGCGCCGGGGACACCGAGGTTCTCCATGACGTAGGCGAGCTCGTCCTCGACCCTGTCGAGGACGAAGGCGGCCCCCGGATCTTGCGGTACGAACGCCACGAGGTCGGCCAGCCGGCGCGGCGGCTGCTCGGTGGTGCTGCGGCCGTGCACGCTCACCCGTCCGGACATGGTCCCACCCGAGAAGTGCGGCACGAGGCCGTTGACCGCCCGCACGAGCGTCGACTTGCCGGCCCCCGTTGGGCCGGCGACGAGAACGAAGGATCCGGCGGCCAGCTCGAGCTCGACGCCCGCCAGCACCGGAGCGGGCGCGCCGGGATAGGTGAAGGTCACCCCCTCGAAGAGGACCGCGTCGCTCACCCGGCCCCGCCGCCTTCACGCGGCCCCGACGGCACTGCCGCCGGCAGCGCCAGGGCCGCCACCGCGAGCACCATCCACGCCGATGCGCCGGGCCACACAAGGGGCCACGGCTGGTAGGTGGCGTCCCCGGACCCCGCTACCCCCAACGCGACGAACGCGCCCGCGGCGGCGAAGGCTCCCAGGGTGACCGCGAACGACCGCGCTGCGAACGGCTGCGGGCGGTAGCGGGTGCGCGTCCCGCGGCCGTGCCCGCGCGAGTCCATGCTCTCGGCGAGAGTCACCGCCTCTTCCATCCCGGTCGCCAGCACGGGCACCACCACCGCGGGCAGCGCCGCGAGCTTGCGCACCTTGATGCCGCGCAGCCGCTGGGCCTCGCGCACCTGCCCGGCCGCCGAGATCATGCGGGGCGCAATCGACAGCGCCAGAGCCGCGGCGAGGGCCGGCTCGTGCCAGCGGCGCGGCGCGAGCCGGAGCACGGCGAACGGGTCGGTCACCGCGTTGAAGGTCCCGAACACAACGAGCAGCGTGGCGAGGCGCAAGCCTTCGAGCGCCGCGGCAACAACGGATCCTGCGTCCACGGGACCAAAGAAGACGAGCGCGGTGCGCGTCGCCAGTGCGATGAGCCCGAACACCACGAAGATCCGCCACGCGTCACCACCCGCGTTGTCACGGCGGCACAGCGCGTACACGGTCCACGACACCGCCCACAGGAGCACGAGGTAGAAGGGATTCGTCGTCCCCACGGCAACTGCGCCGGCGGCCAGCGCCCACACGAACCAGGCGCCGGGATGCACTAGGAGCCCGCGCGCGCCCGGCGGCGCACCGCCGCGGCGCCGGCTCCCGCGAGCAGCAGCGCCGCGCCGAGGGCCCCCAGGCCCGCTGCGGGCGGCCCGCCGCCACCGTTCTTGCTCGTCGCTGCGGCTTGCTGCGAGCGCGGCTGCGGGGAGGTAGTGCTTGGGGACGGTGTGGACCCAAAGCCGCGGTGACGGTGGCCCCTTTGCTTATGCGCCGGAGAGTTGCCCGCGCGACGCGGCTGATGCCTGGGCGCGGGGCGGGTATGCGAGCGCGGCGAGGAAGGCGGGGACGCGGGTGCAGACACCACGGGAGCCGGTGACGCCGGCGGCGAGGGCGGCGCGCTCGCATGCGCCGGCGAGCCTCCCTGCCCGCGAGTCCCCGAGGAGCGGCTGCCTTGCGGCTGCTCCGCGGCCCCTTGATCGTGCCCGCCCCGGTGGTGGTGCGCGGTGTGGCGCCCGCCATGTTCGCCCGAGTGCTGTGTCCCCGGCGACGGGCTGGGGCTGGGGGCCGGCTCGGGCTCGCACACCGACGCGAGCGTGGTGCCGGGCGGCGGCGGGTGCGAAGTCGGGCTGCTGCCCGACCCATACGACCAGCCCTCGACGTCCCCGTCGGCAACTGTGGTGTCGGCGGCTCCCAGCGAGGACGAGGACCAACCTTGAGAGCCGTCGCCGCGCCAGTAGGCCCAGAACTGCTCGCCCGCGGCGAGACAGCCGCTTGTCGATCCGACGTTGGCCAGGCGGCACACGCCCCTGCCCCCGTAGCCGAACGCGTAGTCGAGCCCGTATTGATCGTGTGCCAGCTCGATGAGCTGGACGCCCGACACGCGCGCGTCCGAGAACCCCACGCAGTAGCGGTAGACGTGGCCGCCGGTGTCGACCACGAGGGCCGCGTGATGACTCTCCGCCGCGCACGCTGCCGGGGCCGGCGCGGCGACTACCGGCGCGGTCACACCGAGCACGATTGCAAGCGCGGCCAAGAAACCGCGCAGCCTGCCCGGTGCCGGCCCTTGAGTCACGAGCAGGAGCCGGGCCGCGGCGCGGGCTTCAGGTGCGCGGCAGCCCTCACCGGGAGTGCGCGCCCGAGAACGCCGGGGATTGCTCCGATGGTCGCTCCGAGGTTGTGACCATCGTGATGGTAGGCGCCGTTGCGCTTGACCCAGCTAAACGCAAACGCGCCCGCGTGCGCGCCGCAAAGGTGGTACTGCAGCGCGGCAAGAGCGTGGCGTGCCCCGCGCGGCGGGGTCTTTCCTGCCGCTGCGTAAGCCTGCAGCACGAGGGCAGTGGAGTTGGCATCGGTGAGGTGCAAAGACAAGTCGTAGGCATAGCCGCGGTGCATCCTGGCGGACTTGATCACGCGCCCACGCTCGAGCTTGAAGTAGGCGAACGGGCTGTGCGCGAGCGAGCCCTTGTAACCCGCGGCCTTAAGAGCCTGCACTGCGTAGCTGGTCGTATTGGTGTCGGAGCGGAAGAAGTCGCCGGCATCACCCGAGTTGCAGTGCTTGTTGTCTGCCTTCGACGCCGGCGCGTCGTACTGCCAGCCCCCGTCGCGGCACTGCGCGCCTGCGAGCCATGCGAGCGCGCTCGGCGACTTCCGGTGCCCCGCCGCCTTTAGAGCAAGCACCGCGAGGGCCTGGTCGAGCACCGCAGTCCCCCGGCCGTACCTGCCGCTCTTTCTCTCTTTCTTAGCGATCGCGTGCACCAGGTTGCGACCGCCGAAGTCACGCGGGTCCTTGCCTCCGGCCACCGCGGCCATCGCTACCTTGGCGGTAGAACCGATGCCGTCGATGTCGTCGGTGCGAGTGGCAAGGTAGTGGCGCGCGGCGCGCACGGCGGCCGCGGACCGCGTGGCAGCGACGAGGGCTATGAGCCCGTCCGCCGTCGAACCGATGGGTGAGAACGCGGGAAAGGACCCGTTTGCCTTCTGATGGTTCACGAGGAAACGCGCGGCGACGTGCGCGCGCTTTTTTGAGCTGGGTGCTGCGGTGGCGGAGGTGGCGGCGACCACGAGTGTCAAGCCTGCAAGACAGGCGACGAGCCGCCAGGGTGTGCGCTTCATAGAGCGCTCCTTTCGTTCCGGGTCCGTACCGCGCAGACCGACCAATCAACGGGGCGCGTCGGCAACGCGCCCATCGCCACCGGGGTTCTCTGGCTCACCGCATGAGGCGGCTTACAGTTGCGGGACAGCGCCGGACTTGCACCGGACTTCCCCCCGCGTGCGACGGACCCAGCCTACAGGAGCCGGTCCTGGCGCGGGTCGCTCGCGCGGTCCGCCGCGGCGATCTCGTCCATCGCCTCGTTGGCGAGGCCGTCCGCGCGGGCGTTCTCGGACCGGCGCACGTGGGCGAGGGTGACCGAGTCGAAGCGGCGCATCAGGGAACGCGCCCTAACGGCCAGTGTGCGCAGCCTGTCGTTCTTGATCTTCCAGCGGCCCTGCATCTGGGCCACGACGAGCTCGGAATCGAGAAAGACCTCGAGGTCGGTGACGCCGCGCTCGAGCGCAAGCTCGAACCCGGCGATGAGAGCGCGGTACTCGGCGACGTTGTTCGTGGTTTCCCCGATGCCCTCGGCCAGCTCGGCGATGACGCCCCCCGAGGGGTCAGCCAGCACGACGCCGATGCCGGCCGGGCCCGGGTTGCCGCGCGCGCCCCCGTCCGTGTGGAGGACCGCGTCCACTAGTGTCCCGTCTCTAACGCTTCTTTACAACGCGCCATCTTGCCAAGGATCTCATCAGCGCTGGCGTGCCATTCAAAGGGCTTGGGGTGCTTGTTGTGCAGCTTGATGTGATCCTCGATGGCGGCAACCAGCTCCTTGAC
>JBBSGD010000030.1:0-28679 GCA_038254435.1 Actinomycetota bacterium | reverse complement strand
TGGTGGCCCGCGTACTCGTGCACGAGCGTGAAGCTGGGGCTTGTGACGGCGGTCCTTACCCCGAGAGCCGCCGCCAGGCCCTGCACGAAGAGAGTCTTGCCGGCTCCGAGATCGCCGCTCAGGGCGACAACGTCCCCGGGCGCGAGGACGGGGCCGAGCGTCGCACCGAGGATGCGCGTCTCCTCGGGCGAGTGACTGGTGACCGAAAGAGCCTCTCGCATGAGCGCCTAGCGAGCCCTTCGGGGCCCCCGCGCCGAACCAGGGGCCACTAGAAGAGCTCCATCTGGGTCTGCTCGGCCTCCTCGGCCGCGGCCTCCTCGGCCACGGCTCGGGCCCGTTCGGGTTCCTCGCGTTCCGCGGCGGGCCGCTGAAGGACCCTCTTGACCGACTGGAAGTCCTCGCGCAGCGCGTCGATCGGGCTGATCCCTCCCCAGCGGCCACCGCGCAACGCGGCAGCAGGATGGAAGGTGGGAATGACCGTGGCCCCTCGCCGCTCGTAGAGGTGGCCGCGCGCCCGCGTGATGCCGATGGGCTGGTCGAGCACGAAGCGAGTGGCGAAGTTCCCCAGCGTGACGATGACCTTGGGCTTCATGTGCTGAAGCTGGGCCTCGAGATACGGCGTGCACGACTCGATCTCGTCCGGTTGGGGGTCCCGGTTGCTCGGCGGCCTGCACTTGAGCACGTTGACGATAGCGGCCTTGGTGCGATCAAGGCCTATCTCGCCGAGCAACGTGTCGAGCAGCTTGCCTGCGGCTCCCACGAAAGCTCGTCCCTGCTGATCCTCGTGAAAGCCCGGGGCCTCTCCGATGAACAGGAGGTCCGCATCGAGGTTGCCGTCCCCCCACACGACGTTGGTCCGGCCCTCGGCCAGGCGGCACTTGGTGCAACCAAGGGCCTCGTCGCGCACTGCGTCTATGTCACCGCCTGCGAACGAGGAGGGGACGTCCGGCCCGGTCAAAGAAGGCATGCCTTCGACAGTACGTTTCCCGGACCACCTCGGTCAATCGCCGGCTTCGGGCGCGGCGGCGCTAGCATCGCTGGATGCCCGCCGCCGGGGTGAGTGGGTGGTCAACGGGCAAATATCCCCGTATCGGCCCACTCGGCTTCATAGATTGCGCAGCGTCGACCCGGCCGGGGGCCGGGTGACCTTCGCTCACACCAGCAGCTTGCCGTCCTCCATCAGCATGTCGCCGTCGACTGAGATTCGGCCGCCCCGCCTGAGGTCGCAGACCATGTCCCAGTGAACCGCGGACTCGTTGACGCCGCCGGTCTCGGGATAGGAGGCGCCTACCGCAAGGTGGACGGTCCCGCCAATCTTTTCGTCCAGAAGGATCTCGCCCGTGAACTCTGCGACGCCGTAGTTCGTGCCGATGCCCAGCTCGCCGAGGATGCGGGCGCCGGAATCTGTATCGAGGGTCTTGACCAGATACTCCTCGTTCTTGTCCGCGGTCGCGTTGACGACGCTCCCACCTTCGAACTCGAGCCGCGCACCTTCAACCGACTGCCCGTTGTAGATCGCGGGATAGGTGAACGAGATGTGCCCGCGCGTCTCGTCTTCGACCGGTCCCGTGAAGATCTCGCCGTCGGGAAAGTTCTTGTCGCCGTCCGCTGCGACGAACGTGCGGTCCTCTATGCCGAGGTACAGATCGGTTCCCTCTCCTTCTATGTGGACCTCGTTGCGCCCCTTGATCCACTCGAGAAGCCGTCCGTGATGAGCGGCAAGCTTCTTCCACTCGGCGACCGGATCGGCTGCATCGATGAGACATGCCGAGTAGTAGAAGTCCTCGTACTCGGCGAGGCTCATCTCGGCCTCCATGGCAATGGCATCGGTGGGGAAGAGCGTCACGTTCCAGCGATAGTCCCCTGCCGCCGAACGCTTCATGACCGTGTCCATCAACGGTTTGCGAGCGCGCGCCGCGATCACCTGCTTGGCGGGGTCGGTCCTCGAGAGCTGGCGAGTGTTGGTGTCAGAGATGATGTCAAACGACACGTCGACGTTCTCGACCATCCACTTCTGCGTGGCCCACACGTACTCGAGCTGATGCTCCCGCGCAAACCTGTAGAAGAGGGGCTGGGCCGCGGGCAGCGTAGCGCGCAGGAGGGGGTGGGCGCCGCGCCCCAGCACCCCTTTGTAAATTGCCAACATCAGCGGCTCGGCCACGTAGGACCCCGTGATCTGAACCGTGTCCCCCTGTGCTACCTGCGTGGAAAAGCTCACCAGTATCTCGGCCAGCTTCTCCACTCTGTCGTCTCTCATGCGATTCCTTTCTGGCACGCAGCCGGGCCAACCGCACACGGCTCACGGCCGGGGCAGCGCGGCACGCTGTCTTTGTGTGTCCTTGCGGCTCCTCGCTCTGAGACCGTTCCCCTTGCCTCTTGCCGAACCTGAGCCGCCGAACACCCGGCCGGCAAAGCGCTGCACGTGCGCGGAGAAGTCACGATGGCGCTCGAGCATCATCATGTGCCCGCAGTCCTCCAGCATCACCAGCTCGCACTCTGGCAGGTGGGAAGCAAGGTATTCGCTGGCCGCCGGGACGGTGAGCCTGTCGTGCGTACCGGCCATGACGAGGACCGGGACGGTCACCTGATCGAGGCCGTCGCGCGCGTCGAATCCCCGGTAAGCGCGCACCAGCTCGAATATCACCCCGGCCGAGGCACCCGCGACCATGTCGTAGGTGAAGTCGACGTGGCGGGCCGAGGGGTTGGGACCGAAAGCCGCCAGCGTCACGCTCCAGAAGACACCGTCGGACGCCGGCACCAGCGCGCGCAGTCGATCGAGCTGCCTGGACTGGCTTCCGATGACGTCCAGCGGGCGGCGCACCAGCCGCTCCATCCTCGCCAGGATCGCGCCCCCGAGGAGGGTCTCCGCGGCGGGCTTGTAAGTCGAGTTGGCGAGCACGAGGCCCTTCACGGTCCCTGCAAGGAGCCCGGGCACATCGAACGCGAGCTGCAGCGCGATCATGCCCCCAGCCGAGTGTCCGATCACGATTACCTCGGTGAGCCCCGCATCCTCTATGACCGCGCAAAGGTCTGCCGCGAGGGTAGCGATGGTGTAGGGGGACGCCCCCCTGGGCTGGGATAGGCCGTGGCCCCTTAGATCGTAGAAGACGCACCGGTATCCTTCGATCTCGTCCATCTGGTAATGCCACATGTCCGTTCGGAGGGCCGAGCCGTGCACGAACACCAAACCTCGTGTAGCGCCTTCCTGCCCCGTCTCCTCGACGAAGATCTCTGCCCCGTCGGGCCGGATCAGGCGCTTCGAACGCGTCCCTCGCCGGGACCCGAAGCGCTCTTCTCCCTCGGGATCGTCGCGCCGGTGCCTCCTGATGACCGAGTGCTCTGCTGCGACGCCGACGCCGAGGCCGACCGCCGTGCCCACCAGAGCGAAGAGTCCCGGTTTGCGGGTCATTTCGGATCGCTCGTCCGCTCGCCCAGGTACACGCGCGGGACGCGCGAGGCGACGCGAGCCGTGACCTCGTAGTTGACCGTGCCGATCTTGGCCGCCAGCTCCTCGGCGCTCACCCGCTCCTTCCCGTCACTCCCGATGAGGGTGACTACGTCGCCGACCTCGGCGCCGGCCCTGCCGACGTCAACCATAAACTGGTCCATGCACACGGTTCCCGAAACGTGGTGGCGGGTGCCGCGGATGATGACGTCGGCGCTGCGCGACAGCCCCCGGTCGTAGCCATCTGCGTAACCCGCAGGCACGGTCACGATCCGGCTCGCCTCGTTCAGCTCGTAGTGAAGCCCGTAGGAGAGCCGCTCGCCTGCCGGCACGGTCTTGATCATGCTCGCCTGAGCACGCAAGGCAAGGGCCGGGCGAAGGTCGGCGGTGCCGGTGAGATCTTCGCCCGGCCACAATCCGTAGCAGGCGCCTCCGGCCCGAACCATGTCGTAGTGGCTCTCGGCCAGCGACAAGGTCGCGGCCGAGTTGGCGATGTGGCGATAGGCAAAGTCGATCCCGGCTCGCTCGAAGCGGGCCGTCAGCTCCTCGAAGAGATCGATTTGCTTACGGGTGAAGGGATGGCCGGGTAGGTCTGCCACTGCGAGGTGACTCCACACTCCCTCCACGCGCAACCCCGTGAGCGCCTTCAGGCTCCTTAGCGCATCGTCGACCTCGCCGGCCTGCAGCCCGACCCGGTGCATTCCGGTGTCGAGCTTTACGTGCACGGCGGCCGGCGCGCTGCGGGCGAGCGCAGCATCCGACAGCGCGGCAGCGAAGGCGTCCGTGTAGACGGTCGGCGTCAAGTCGTAGCGGAGCAGGGCGCCGATCCCCTCGATGGGCGGCTCGGTGAACACGTGGATCGGCGCCTCGATGCCCGCTTCCCTGAGGTGAAGCCCCTCGGCCACCCGGGCAACGCCGAGCCGCGTTGCCCCGCCCTCGAGCATCGCCCGGGCGCAGGCGGGATTTCCGTGCCCGTAGGCGTAGCCTTTGACCACGCCCATGACCTCGGCGGGAGCGGCGCGACTCGTAAGGGTCATCACGTTGTGGCGGATGGCCTCGAGGTCGACCTCCGCCCACACCGGATGGCCCCGCTCGCGCACCTCTGCGATGCTGTATCCGCTCATCGACCTACCGTAGTCTCCGCGGTGCTCAGCTCGGCGATGGCGCGCGGCAGGGCCTCCGCCACGTCCCAGGCGATGACACCCTGGGGTCCGGCCGCGCCCGCGAGGTCGCCGGCCAAGCCGTGCACGTAGACGGCGCAGAAAGCGGCCTCGAACGGCGCGAGCCCCGCCGCGAGCAGCGCCGCGGTGACCCCGGTGAGGACATCGCCGGTACCGGCCGAAGCAAGGGCCGGCCCCCCCGTCGGGTTGATCACGGCGCGCCCCTCCGGCGCCGCCACGACCGTCCTGAAGCCCTTGAGCACGGCGATGCAACCGTAGCGTCGCGCCGCGGCGCGAGCCGCGCCCAGCCTGTCCGCCTGTACCTCGGGCACCGAGACCTTGAGGAGCCGGGCCATCTCGGCCGGATGAGGCGTGAGCACGAGCGGAGCTGTGCGCGCGGCGGCCGCCCTGGGGGCCTCGGCCAGCGCGCTCAGCCCATCGGCGTCGAGCACGAGCGGAAGCTCTACCTCCTTGAGGGCACGCTCGACGAGGGCGCCCTGCCCCGGGCCGCGCCCCAGCCCGGGCCCGAGAGCCAGCACCGTGGCCCCGGCGAGCACCGGGGCGAAGGCCTCGAGAGCCCCGGGGCCGAGGCTCTCGTCGGTGGTCACGGCGTGCGACAACACCTCGGGTAGGACCAAGGACACCAGCCCGTCGACGGAGCGCGTCGCGCCGACGGTCACGTAGCCGGCGCCGCTGCGGGCCGCGGCACGCCCCGCCAGCAGCACGGCCCCGCTCATGCCGGCCGAACCACCGAGGAGCGCCACCGCGCCTGCGGAGCGCTTGTGCGCGCCGGCACTCCGCCGCGGCAACCGGGACGCGACGTCCGCCGCCTCGAGGAGCGCGACGTTCGTCTCGGGCACACCGATGCCGATGTCGACTACCTCGACGCGGCCGGCATTGGCGGCGCCGGGCGCCAGCGCCGTGCCGAGCTTCTGGGCTCCCATAGCCACTGTGACCGCGGCCTCGACGGCAGGGCCGGTGATCGTGCCGGTGGCTCCGTTCACCCCCGAAGGGATGTCGATGGCGAGAACCGGAGCGCCGCACTCGGACAGCGCGACCAAGGCGCCCGCAGGCGCACCCTCCACCCGGCCCGCGAACCCGGTGCCGAATACGGCATCGACGACGATGTCGGCGCCGGCGAGAGCGCCCGTTTCGAACGCCTGTGGAGCCACACCTGCTCGGCGCATGCGCTCGAGCTGCAGCGCCGCGTCGCCGCGGGCCTCGGCTGGATCGAAGAGGACGAGACAGCGCACCCCGACGCCCGCGCGCGCGAGACGGCGCGCCACAACGAAGCCGTCGCCCCCGTTGTTGCCCTTGCCGCACACGACAACAGCGCGCGCTCCGTAACGGGCGCCCAGCAACCGCAGGACGGCGCGCGCTGCAGCGTGCCCGGCGCGCTCCATGAGGACGGCTCCGGGAGTCCCGGAGGCGATGGCCGCCCGGTCCGCCGTGCCCATCTCCTCGGGGCTGAGGAGCGGGATCATGCCCGGCGTACCGGCTCTATGCCGGGGTGCCGGGCGAGGGGGGAGGCGACTGCTCGGGGGGAGGCGGAGGCGTTACCCCGGCCTGGGTGGGGGCAGCTTCCGGCCCGCCCGTCCCCTGAGCCCGGGCCGCGGCCGCCTGCGCCTGCTCTGCGGCAAGCTGCTCCTCGAGATCCTTGATCTCCGCGACGAGGCGATCGGCGTCCGCACCCTCGGTCACACCGAGCGAGCGCTCGCGGTAGATCACATAACCGAGCCGGCGCGCGGCGTCGTCCATCCTCTTCTTGGTCTGTAGCTCCTCGACCTTGCTCTGCGCCTGGGCCGTTGCCTTCTTGGCTTCCTGGGCCACGTCTTGCGCGGCCGCCTTCATCTTGTCCATGAAACCCATGCGATTCCTCCTACTCGACGGTGACGCTCTTGGCCAGGTTGCGCGGCTTGTCCGGGGACAGTCCCCGCTCCTTGGCTATGAAGTACGAGAACAGCTGTAGCGGGATCGTGTCCAGTATCGGGGTCAGCAGCGGCTTGGTGACCGGCACCTCAAAGATCTCGTTGGCGAGCGAGCGGGCACGCTTGTCGCCGCGCGGAGCGATGAGGATGGTCTGCGCTCCCCGAGCCCTCACCTCTTCGACGTTTGCCAGCATCTTGTCATAAAGGGCCTGCCCGGTGAGGATCGCAATCACCGGAACCCCTTCTTCGACCAACGCTATTGCGCCGTGCTTGAGCTCGCCCGCGGCGTAACCCTCGGCATGGATATAGGAGATCTCCTTGAGCTTGAGCGCGCCCTCCATCGCAACCGCCATACCCACGCCGCGGCCTATGAAAAGCGCATCCCTCACCTGCGCGTAGCGCTTGGCCGCACGCCGTACCTCTCCCTGCTGCGCCAGCACCTCTTCAATTTGATCGGGCAGGAGCCGGAGCGCGTCGATGGTCTCGGCGATCCTTGTGCTCTCCATCGTGTGCAACTCCTGCGCGAGGTACAGAGCCAGGATATTGAGGGCGATGAGCTGGGCGGTAAACGTCTTTGTGGCCGCCACCCCGATCTCGGGTCCGGCATGCGTGAAGATCACCGCATCTGCATCACGCGTGATCGATGAGCCGACGACATTGGTAACCGCCACCACGCGCGCGCCCATCTCACGCGCAAAGCGCAGTGCCGCGAGAGTGTCGGCCGTTTCTCCGGACTGGGCGATGCCGATGACAAGCGAATGTTCGTCGAGCACCGGATCGCGGTAACGGAACTCGGACGCAAGGTCGAGCTCCACGGGAAGGCGTGTGTAGTGCTCTATCGAGTGCTTTGCAGCCATCCCCGCGTGAAACGAGGTTCCGCACGCCACCACGACCACCTTGTTGAGCTCGGCCAGCTCCTTGGATGCGAGGTGCACGTCGTCCAGCAGCACGCGTCCCTCGGCATCTGTCCTGTTGCGCATCGTGTCGCGCACGGCATCGGGCTGCTCGAAGATCTCCTTGAGCATGAAGTCCTCGTAACCGCCCTTCTCGGCCGCGTCCAGGTCCCATTCGACGTGAATGGACTCGGGCGTGATTGCCTCGCCATCGAAGCCGAGCACGCGCACCGATCCCGCCTTGATCTCGGCAATCTGATGGTTGTCGAGTGGAATGATGTCGCGCGTGTGGGCGAGCAGCGCGGGAATGCCCGACGCAACAAAGCCCGACTGCGCGATGGTGCCGACGATGATCGGCGACTCTTTGCGCGCCGCGACTATCGTCCCGGGCTCGCTTGCCGATATGCACACGAGGGCGAACGCGCCGTCGAGCCGCGGCACCGCCTGCAGCACGGCGTCAAGGAGCGAGCAATCTTCGTCCGTCATGATCTGCTCTATGAGGTGCGCCGCAACCTCGGTGTCGGTCGCGGACACGAGCTCGTGCCCGCCGGCCGCAAGCTCCGCCTTCAGGACATCGTGATTCTCGATGATGCCGTTGTGAACCAGAGCGATGCGGCCCGAGCAGTCCCGATGCGGGTGTGCGTTGCCGTCGGTGGGCGCTCCGTGCGTGGCCCAGCGCGTGTGCCCTATCCCGAGAGTTCCCTCGATGGTCGATGTCGCAAGCTCGTCGCGCAGCCGTTGCAGCTGCCCGGCCTTGCGCGCTACCTGCATCCCGGCGCCGTCGAGCACCGCCACGCCCGCCGAGTCGTAACCGCGGTACTCGAGCTTGGACATGCCTTCGATCAGCACCGGAAGAGCCTGCTCCCGGCCCACGTAACCCACGATTCCGCACATATGAGCTCCTTGCTCGCAGGGCACGCTTCCCAAACCCGTTTGCGGCATGGGCGCGCACCGAAGCAACGCTGTCTTGCGAGAGGAGCCACGCCGGCGCCGGTTTGTGACCCGGGATCGCTCCCGGGGTTTGTCGGCACCGTCACGACCGTAGCCGGCCGAGGGTCACCCGCCGAGTCGGGCCCCACCGGGGCCCTTCCGAGATCCCCTACCTCGTCGACTCGTTCCTCCTCAACGAGCCCTGGCGCTAGATCCGGACCTGTTACTGCATCCTCTCGAAGCCACAGGATACCCGCCGGGAGGCTCCTCCGGAAGGGGCGAGCATCCTTTCCACCCGCATCTCAGCCGGCGCCGAGGTGCCGCTCGACCTCGCCGGCCAGATGCCGGGCGGTGCGCCCGGCCACGCCCTCATCGGACGCCTCGACCATCACGCGCACGACCGGCTCGGTTCCCGAGGCGCGCAGCAGGACCCTGCCGTCCTGACCAAGGGACTGCTCGGCCGCCCGCACCGTCGCCCACAGCTCCTGCGCTCCCGCCAGCTCGTCGCGCGACACCACCGGGACGTTGATCAGGACCTGGGGGAACGGCTCGAAGAAGTGGGCGCGCGAGGACATGCTCGACCCGGACGCCGCCAGCGCCCCGGCGATCTTGAGGCCGGTAAGGATGCCGTCGCCGGTAAGGGAGTGCTCCCCGAAGATGACGTGGCCGGACTGCTCTCCACCCAGCACTGCGCCGTGCTCGATCATGGCCTCGGCCACGTACCTGTCGCCAACTTGACAACTGATGACCTCGATCCCTTGCTCCCCCAGCGCGCGCCGGAACCCGAGATTGGCCATCACCGTGGTCACGACAAGCGAGTCGACGAGGTGGCCCGATTCCATGAGCGCCACCGCCGACAGGGCAATGATGCGGTCGCCGTCGACCTCCTCCCCCTTCTCGTCGACGGCGAGAACCCTGTCGGCATCGCCGTCGAAGGCAAGCCCGAGGGCGGCCCCCGACTCGAGGACGGCGGCGGACAGGTCCTTGAGCGAGGTCGAGCCGCAGGCGACGTTGATGCGCGCCCCGTCGGCCTCCTGGTGGATGGCGATCACCCGGGCGCCGCACCGCTCGAACGCGGCCGGGGCCGCTTCGCACGCGGCCCCGTGGGCACAGTCGAGGACCACCGGGAGCCCGCCGAGGGACTCATCCAGGACCGACGCCAAGTGCTCGACGTAGCGCTCCACGGCTCCGGGCAGAGGGCGAGCGTCGCCGACCAAGGCGCCCTCGGGCAGACGTGCCTCTTGGTGCAGCTCGCGCTCGATGGCGGCCTCGAGCTCGCCGGAGATCTTGACGCCGGCTCCCGAGAAGAACTTGATGCCGTTGTCGGGCACGGGGTTGTGGGAGGCGGAGATGACGGCCCCGGCGCCGGCGCCCTCGTCGAGGGTTAGCCAGGCGACCGCGGGAGTGGGGATGACTCCCGCAGTGCGCACCCGCGCCCCCGCAGAGCACAGTCCGGCAACCAGGGCACCCTCGAGCATCGGGCCCGACAGGCGCGTGTCGCGCCCCACGACCACCTCTCCTCCGCCCGGAGCAAGGACCCCGCCGGCGGCGCGGCCCAGGGCGAGAACGAGATCCGGCGTGAGGTCGCGGTTCGCCACGCCGCGCACGCCGTCGGTACCGAAAAGGCTTTCCATGGTGCGGCGATTCTCCCAAATCCGGCACCACCTTCGAAACGGCGAGTAAGAAGTCAGGATGGCCCGGCTAACCGATGTCCCGGTGAACGTCCTCAACCTCGAACGCTTTGCCGAGCTCCTGCAACCCGAGGCCTACGCCCGCTTCTCGAGGGCAGTCGATGCGGCGAGCACGCTCTTCGAGGGGCGGGTCATATGGAACGTCAACTCCACGCCCAAGGGGGGCGGCGTCGCCGAGATGCTGCGCTCGCTCCTTGCCTACGTCAGGGGGGCGGGAGTCGATGCGCGCTGGATCGTCGTGTCGGGCGACGATCCCTTCTTTGCACTCACCAAGCGGATCCACAACCACCTGCACGGGTCGCCCGGCGACGGCGGCGATCTCGGGGCGGCGGAGCGCGCCGTCTACGAGGACACGCTCGCCGGCAACGGCGAAGAGCTCGCACAGCGCGTCGAGCGGGGCGACATAGTCGTGCTGCACGATCCCCAAACGGCAGGCCTCGTGCCGATCGCCAAGGACGCCGGGGCCCACGTCGTGTGGCGCTGTCACGTGGGAGTGGACGCTCCCAACGATCGCGTCAGGGGGGCGTGGGACTTCCTACAAAAGGATGTCGCGCAAGCCGACCTGTTGATCTTCTCGCGCGCCCAGTTCATCTGGGACGGGCTCGAGCGCGCCCGCGTCGCGATCATCCCGCCGTCGATAGACGCCTTCTCGGCCAAGAACCAGGACATCGACGCGCGCAACATCACGGGGATCCTCGTGCGAGCGGGTATCCTCGCCGACGGGGACGTCGACCCCGAGAAGCGCGTCTTCCTGCGTGAGGACGGCACGCCGGGGCGGGTCGACAGGTCGATCGAAGCCTTCGACGACCAACCGGATCCCGTTCCGCCGGGCGCCAAGATCGTCACTCAGGTGTCGCGCTGGGACCGGCTCAAGGACCCGGCGGGAGTGATGAAGGGCTTCACCGACCACGTCGCGCCGGCCACCACGGCGCACCTCGTCGTGGCCGGCCCCTCGGTGGCCGCGGTCGCCGACGATCCCGAAGGCCTCTCGGTCCTACAGGAATGCCACGCGGCGTGGAAGAGCCTCCCGGCGGACCTCAAGGAGCGCGTCCATCTCGTGTGCTTGCCGATGGAAGACGGCGAGGAGAACGCTGCGATCGTCAATGCGCTGCAGCGACGCGCCGACGTCGTCGTGCAGAAGAGCATCGCCGAGGGCTTCGGCCTCACCGTGGCCGAGGCCATGTGGAAGGCGCGTCCGGTGGTCGCCAGCCGCACGGGCGGGATCCAGGACCAGATAGAGCACGGCGTGTCCGGTCACCTGCTCGACGACCCTGCAAACCTGAAGGCTTACGGAGCAGCCGTGGTGAGCCTGCTGCAGGACGAGGACAGAGCCGCGGCCATGGGCGCCGCAGCCAAGGACAGGATCCGCACCGGCTTTCTGGCGACTCGCCACCTCGGCCAGTACATAGACCTCTTTGGCCCGCTGCTCGACTGAGCCGGGTTCTACGGATTCATCACCAAGAGCACTGTGCCCACGAGCGCCGCACCCACCAAGCCGCCCACGACGGCGGTCAGAATCGGCCCTCCCAGCTCGGGGTTCACCGGTTGCCCCTGCCCGTGCCCGATGATGATCCCGTTGCTCCCGCCCTGCTCGAGCGTGCGATGCAAGCCGAGCCGGGTGACACAGGCTTGCTGCGGAGGCGCGTCGGGGCCTTGCGGATAAGACTGGACGCACCTCGACGGCACCAGCAGTACGAACAGGAAATGAAGGTCGCGACGCCGACCCCGAGGGAAATCACGCTAGATCTTGTTGGCAATGCCCAGTGCCTCCTCCGCGGTGAGCTCATCCGCCGGCCCCATGACCCGAATCTCAAGGGATGGGTGCAGGTAACCGGAGAAAGCCCCCGGGTCGGTCTGCTCTAGCGGTTCCAGCCAGGTGACGCTTGTCACCGTGGCACCGAGGATCAAGAGAGCAGGCTCGCCGCCTTCGAGCGAAGCGGAGTTAAACCCGGCACTGTGACAGGCCGTGCTGGTCGCGCCGCTCCCAAAGTCCTTCTCGTCGACCGGGGTGGGGTCAGAGCATCCGGCAGGCAGTCCCGCGTCGACCAATAGAGCGCTTTGCGTGTAGTCGACCGGCGCTTCAACGACCATGAACTTGCCGATCGCCAGATCTTCATACGCCCACCCGATCTCTCTGAGGTCATCGGCGGATGAAGCGGTGCTCGCAACCACGTTCTCCGGCACTTGCGACACTGCAGGGACTCGAGGCACGAACGGGAGTTTCGCATCGTCGAGGCTACCCAGTGATTGAGCGCCCGGCCCCACGGGGTTCTTCCAAGTCGCCGGGTCGACCTGCTCCCCACCCGTGGTGGCGCGCGAGTAACCAGACTCGATGGACTGCGAGCCGACTGCTCGTGCCCCGCACGCGGTAGTTGCCAGGAGCAGCATTGCCAGGCACAGAACGCGCGCCTTGCTCACGAACTTATCTCCATTCAACATGACGAGTACGCTCGGAGACGTCGTAGTCGTTGCCGTCTATCTTGCGCCAGCCCCCATCGTTCCCACGATCGCGGAAGCGAGTTTCTCCATCCCACACCTCCCCCGGACCGGCCGCGCTGTGATACCCGGTCGTGAATGTGTGCACGTCAGCGAAACCCTTGCCATTCAGAAAGTCGACCTTTAGATGCCAACCCGTGGTGCCATCGGGGTTCCTGGGATTGTTCGTGGTGCGCCAAAGGTCGAAACTCCCCGGATTCAAATACGTGGTGGCGACCTCAATGTTGTCCTGATCCGAAACCTGGTAGTTGATCTGTCTCTCCGCGAAAGACCTTCCCTTTGTGCGGAGTGCCGCAGCAGGCATTGGTCTCTCGCCATCCGACCTCCACCGCGTCTCCCCAGTCGCTTCCCGAGCAACATATGCCGCGTGACGAGTGGGCGGTGCTTACAGCCTCAGGAGCAGCGCAGTTGGAGTCTAGGTCGCGATCTCGAAGCAGTATCTTGTCCTGGGTGCCGTTCTGATACGGGAGACTCTGGTTGGCAAAGACAAATATTTGCTTACTCGGCGTGCAATCCGCAAATGCCGACTGCGCTGGGATGATGACTGCCTGCCCTGTCCACACGACGGCGGCTAGCGCAGTGGCCAAAGGAAGCAGCGAGACTGCCTTCTTTTCGAGCCAGCACTGCTAAACGCTGGATTGAGCCCCTTCACTGTCATTCGTTCCCATCGTGGGTTCTGCTACCTCCCTGACTACTCCCCCCCGGTTGAAATTGTCAATGGCACTTCCGTCGACGGGAGCTCCCGCCCTTAGCCAGCACCCTCCGATGTATCGTTCTGAGTTCTAATCCAGCCGCCCGCGGCTCTTATGATGCCGGCGATCTGCGGATGCCCGGGGCTTCGCGATAATTACTCGGATTGCTTGTCCCACTCGCGCGACAGAGTCATGACCGCCTGAGCTGCGCGCTCGGTGGCGTCTGGGTCGCCGCCGGCGCGCCCCGCAGCGAGTCCTACGAGGTAGGTGGTAACCGGCGCGGCGGGGCGTTCGACCCTGTGCGCGGCGACCTTGGCGATGTCAAGGATGAGGTCGACGTCCACCTCCTCCTCGATGCCGAGCTCGGCGCTCAACTCGCGAGTCCATTCTTCGAGCACGTCAACCCCCTTGCCGGCGCAGGCGCGCGGCCTGCAAGTCCTGCCTCGTGTCGCAGTCGATCGATGCGACCTCGTCTTGCACGGTAACGAGATTCAAACCCCTCAGCGCGCCGAACAGCGACACCCCGGATAGTTCGCTCACGGGCGCAAGCGCAACTCTCAGCGCGCTCGTGTTGTACACCGCGGCAAGCGGCTGAAAGCGGCCCGCCTCATCGCACAGCAGGGCGCCGTCGCCGTTGCCCAGCGCGTGGTGAAGGCGCGCCACGGTATCCGCCTTCAGAAAGGGCATGTCGGCGGCAACCACCGCGACCCGCTCCGCGCCTACGCGGTGCAGTCCGCAGGCTAGAGCCGCCACCGGCCCGGCCCCCGGCGGCTCCTCCTGCACCACGAGCGCGCGCCCCTCCGCGCCGCGCCGGGGGCCGACCACGATTATCGACCCGGCGCCGGCCACGGCCTCGAGCACGCGCTCGATAAGCGGGCGCCCCCCAACCCTCAGCATCGCCTTGTCGGCGCCACCCATGCGACTGGCCGCGCCGCCGGCAAGCACTATCGCGTCGTAGCCGGGCGGGCTCACGGCGAGGTGGTGGGAGGTCCCAGCGACGGAGCCGTGTCGAGGCCGGACAAGCCGTTCCAAGCCAGGTTCACAAGGTGCGCGGCAACTACCTCCCGCTGGGGCTCGCCCGTCTCCAGCCACCTCTGTCCGACGAGGGCCACCATTCCCACAAGCGCGTGCGAATAGAGGGGGGCAAGCTCCTGGGCGTAGCCGCGTAGCTTGAACTCGGCGACCAGTATGTACTCGACCTGCGCGGCGATGTCCCCTATGAGGCTCGCAAAAGTGCCACTCGAGCCCACTGCTGGCGAGTCACGCACGAGAATGTGAAAGCCATCAGACTCGTCTTCGATGTAGCCGAGAAAGGCGAGCGCGGCCGCCTCGAGCTTGGCGCGCGGATGGTCCGCGTCGAGCGCCGTTGTTATCCGCTCGAGCAGCTCCGCCACGACGCGATCGACAACCACCGCGTAGAGGCCCTCCTTGCCGCCGAAGTGCTCGTAGACGACGGGCTTGGACACGCCGGCCCGGTGAGCCACCTCTTCGATCGAGGTTGCCTCGAATCCCTTCTCGGCAAAGGTGTAGCGGCCGACCTCGAGCAGTTGCTCACGGCGCTCCCGGCCCGTCATGCGCACGCGGACACGATCCTTCGCCACGGGCCGAGGTATTCCCGGCGCTCTAACCGTCGGCCTTGAGCGCTTTGGTCTCCTGCTTGGCACTCACGACCTTGACGTTACGCGCCAGGCCGAGCCGCTCGAAGCCGCGGATCACCATGGCGCTGAGGTCGATTTGCGCGCGCCCCAGCCCGTGCACCGCAGAGGTCGGAAAAGCGTGGTGGTTGTTGTGCCACGACTCGCCGAAGGAGATCAACGACAGGGCCCAGTTGTTGGTCGAGTAGTCGGTGGTGTTGTAGGGGCGCTTGCCGAAGAAATGGCACACGGAGTTAACGCTCCAGGTGACGTGATGAAGCAGGAAGACCCGCACGAGCCCGCCCCATACGAAGCCGCTCAGAGCGCCCCCGAAAGTGCCCGTCACGAGCCCTCCGATGAGCGCCGGCAGACCGAAGGACACGAGGATCAGCCTCGGAAAGGCACTGTCGACCTTGACGAGGGCGGGGTCCTTGAGGAGATCGGGGGCCCAGCGCTCCCACGAGGTCCTTTCGTCGTTGAAGAGCCAGCCCATGTGAGCGTGCCACAGGCCTCGGAGCACTCCGACGAGGCCGTCGCCCTCGTCCAGGTGCGGGGAGTGGGGATCACCGTCTTTGTCCGAATAGGCGTGGTGGCGCCTGTGGTCGGCGACCCACGTGATCACCGAGCCCTCGATGGCGATCGAGCCGAGCACGGCGAGCATGACGCGTACGCCGCGTGACGTCTCGAAGGAGCGGTGGGTGAAGAGCCGGTGGTAGCCGACCGTGATGCCGAGGCCACTGAGCACGTAGAAGACGCCGAACAGCGTCGCATCGAGGCCGCTGAGCCCGCTGCCCCACAGGCTCGTCATGGCCCACAGGACTCCGGCGAAGGGGATGACCGTGAGGGCGGCGACGGTCGCCTTCTGCACGCGTGCCCCTCGCTGGTCGAGAGACCGGACCCCCTGGACCTCGGGCCTGGGCGTCGCCGGAACGTCGTCCAGAATCGTCTGCGCCATGTTTGCTGCCTCCAATTCGTCTGCGGTGGGCGGTCCCGCCTTGTGGCGGGCGTGTCCTTGTCTACGGTTACGTCGGCGTAACTTACCACGCCGTAGACCTTTAGCCTCCGGCGGGCCCAGGTGCCGAGTGGGTGGTAGCGCGCGCATTTGGCCGCTGGCTACCCACTCGGCGCAGGGGGGGTGGGTCCGGGGGCGGTCGTAGGATCGCAAGCCCATGGCTAACGACAAACGGTCCGGCTGCTCCCCCTTCCTGGCCGCTTGCCGCGGCCAAGCGACGGCGCGCGTCCCTGTGTGGTTCATGCGCCAGGCGGGACGCTCCCTGCCCGAGTACCGGGCCCTGCGGGAGCGACATTCGATGCTGGCACTGTGCCACACGCCCGAGCTCGCCGCAGAGGTGACCCTCCAGCCGGTGCGGCGTCTCGGCGTGGATGCCGCGATCCTCTTCTCGGACATTGTCGTCCCGCTCGAGGGGATGGGAGTCGGCCTCGCCATCACACCCGGGGTCGGTCCCGTCATCGACGAGCCCGTGCGCGACGCCGCCGCCATCGGGCGCCTTCGCCCCCTGGTGCCGGCCGAGGGCAGCGCGGACGTCCTGGCCACGGTTCGACTCCTCAAGAAAGAGCTCGATGTGCCGCTCATCGGCTTTGGGGGAGCGCCGTTCACGCTTGCGAGCTACCTCGTCGAAGGCGGTCCGTCTCGCAACCAGGCGCGCACCAAGTCACTCATGTACGGGGACCCGCCTGCCTGGGACGCGCTGATGGACGTGCTGTCGACCTCGATGCTGGCCTACCTCGCCGCTCAAGTGGAGGCGGGTGCCGACGCAGTGCAGCTGTTCGACTCGTGGGCCGGAAGCCTCGGCCCCGATGACTACCGGCGCTACGTACTGCCCCACAGCCGGCGCATCCTCGAGGGCGTGGACGGGCTTGGCGTGCCCACGATCCACTTCGGTGTCGGGACCGGCGAGCTTCTTGCTGCCATGTCCGAGTCCGGCGCGAGCGTCGTGGGAGTCGACTGGCGGGTGCCCCTTCATGAGGCTCGCGCCCGGATGAATAAGCCCGTCGCCGTGCAAGGGAATCTCGACCCTGCCGTGTGCCTGGCTCCGTGGGACATCCTCGAGCAACGGGCGCTCGAGGTCCTGCGAAGCGGCGGGGGGCGCGGCCACGTCTTCAACCTCGGCCACGGCGTGCTCCCCGGGACGGATCCCGCCATGCTGCAGCGACTGGTCGAGCTGGTGCACGCCTACGAACCGGCCCAGGATCGCGGGTGACCGAGACAACCGGGCTCCTGGTCATGGCTTACGGCACGCCCGCGGACCTCGGCGACGTGGAGCGCTATTACACAAACATACGCCGTGGCTCGCCGCCTCCGCCGGACCTGCTCGCGGAGCTCACCCAGCGCTACCGGGCCATCGGAGGCCGCTCTCCGCTTGCGGCCATCACCCGCGCCCAGGCGCGCGGTCTCGAGGAACGTCTGGGCATCACCGCCTACCTCGGACAGAAGCACACGGCCCCCTTCATCTCCGACGCGCTCGCGGCGGCGGCCGCAGGCGCAACAAGACTCGTCGGGCTCGTGCTTGCGCCTCACTACTCGACCATGAGCGTCGGCGACTACACCCGCAGAGCGCAGCGCGCTGCGCAGGAGCTGAGCTGGGACGGCAGCCTCGAGGTCATCTCGAGCTGGCACCTCGAGCCGGGCTACGTGCGCTGGCTAGCCGAGCGAGTGACGCGGGCGCTGGCGGAGATCCCCGGCGAAGCGCGCTCGTCGACCACCGTCGTGTTCAGCGCCCACAGCCTGCCCGCCACCATTCTCGCCGCGCACGATCCCTATCCAGATCAGCTTGCCGCCACGGCAGAGGCGGTAGCGGCGCGCCTGCGCCTCGAGCGCTTCACCACCGCCTGGCAAAGCGCCGGGCGCACGGGCGAGGCGTGGATCGGGCCCGATCTCCTCGACGTCATCGACGGTCTGGCTGCGAGCGATGAACGCGGCGTCGTGGTGTGCCCCTGCGGCTTCGTTGCAGACCATCTCGAGGTTCTCTACGACGTGGACATAGAAGCCAAGGAGCGAGCCGCACAGCGGGGCCTTGCCTTTATACGCACCGGCTCCCCCAACGACGACCCAGCGTTTCTCGACGCGCTCGCCGGAGTCGTGCGTCGCCGGCTCGACGCCGGGGACACGAGCGCGTGTCACGGCGCCGGCCACAGGGGGGGAGCGCGGGGCTCGTGAGCCGCGTTGTAGTAGTAGGGGCAGGCATCGCAGGCCTCAGCGCAGCCCACGCAGTGGCCAAGTCCGGCGTTCAGGTAACGCTTCTCGAAGCGGCGGACGCCGTTGGCGGCAAGCTGCGCACCGACGCAATCGAGGGCCTGCCCGTCGAGGCCGGAGCGGACTCCTTTCTTGCCACTACCGACGAGGTGCTCGGCCTGTGCACCGAGCTCGGGCTCGCAGGAGACCTTGTCACCCCCGCCTTGTTCGGCGCCCACCTCCTGATCGAGGGCTCCCTTCGGCGGCTGGCGCCCGGCTCCCTGTTCGGCTTGCCGTCCGCCCCGCTCCACGCGCGGCGCGCCGGGCTGCTCACCACCCGTGGGGCGCTGCGCGCGGGTTTCGAGAGGGCCTGGCCGCGTCCTCTGCGAGGTCCGGACGTGTCCATCGGGGCTTTTGTGAGACGGCGCTTCGGGCACGAGGTACTGGAGCGCATGGTCGATCCCCTCATTGCCGGCACGCGCTCGGGCAGACCCGATGAGCTCAGCCTCGCCGCGGCCACGCCAGAGATCGACAAGCTGGCGCGCTCGCACCGCAGCGTTGGAGCCTCGCTGCGCACGCGGCGGGACGGTGGCGCGCCCGCCTTCTGCTCTCTTGCGGGAGGACTCGGCAGGCTCGCATCGGCGCTCGCCGGCGGACTCGCCGACGTGCGCCTCGCTTGCCCCGTAGCCGCAGTGCATGCCGGGAGCGTGGAGCTCGCCTCGGGCGAGGTAATCGGCGCGGACGGGGTGATAGTCGCCGTTCCGGCCCCCGACGCCGCGCGCCTTCTGGCGCGCGCATGTCCGCGCGCCTCGGCTTGCCTTGCGACGATTGTCTTCACACCTGTTGCCGTAGTCACCCTCGTCTACGCCCCGGGCGCGCTCACCCCACCTCCCGGCGCCAGCGGCGTACTCGTCCCGGCGATAGAGGGCAAGGCCCTCGCGGCGTGCACGTGGTACTCGCGCAAGTGGCCGGAGGCGTTCCCGGCCGGCGCCGGACAGGTAGTGCGCTGCTTCGTCGGGCGGGCGGGCAGCGAGTCGTTAATCGATCTCACCGACGAGCGCATGATCGAGTGCTGCCACCGCGAGATCGCAGACATGGTCCCGGCACGCGAGCCTCCGAGGAGCGCCTCGGTGGTGCGCTGGCGGCACGGTTTACCCCAGTACACGCTCGGCCACCGCGAGCGCGTCGCGCACATAGAGCAAGCGCTGTCGGCCTTCCCCGCCATCCGTCTTGCCGGCGCCAGCTACAGGGGCGCGGGGATACCCGACTGCGTGCGCTCTGGCCTGGCTGCGGCACGTTACTTCACCGCAGAAATGGCGTCGGCATGCCGAGGTTAGGCTCGATTCGCGAACGACGATGGGGCCTCGGCAAGATCACATGAACGTCGCGGCAGAGAAAGGAACGGCAGTGAGCGAGGATCTTATGTGGGCGAGCTACCCCGCGTGGCGCGCCCTTCCCGAGCGGGCCGCCGAGCTCGACAAGGAGGTTGCCGCCAAAGAGGTGCGCGCTCTCCTCGACGAGTTCGACGGGCGGGTGACCATGCGCGGCGTGTATTCCACGACCGCCTTCACGGCCTCGGCCGACCTCATGTTCTGGTGGGTGTCACGTTCGGCCGAGCACATCCAGGACCTGCTCGTCGCGTTCCGCCGCACCGAGCTCGGGCACGCGTTGGTTCAGACCGAGGCGTTCCTGGGACTGGTTCGCCCCGCCGAGTTCGCACGCGACCATCAGCCCGCATTCGTCAAGGGTGAAGCGCCGAAGAGATACCTCAGCGTGTACCCGTTCGTACGCACGCCGGAGTGGTACCTACTCGAGCCCGCCGAGCGCGCTCGCATGCTTCGCCAGCACGGCGAGCTCGCCGCCGACTACAAGGACGTCCTCGCCAACACGACGAGCGCCTTCGGGCTCGGGGACTACGAGTGGATCCTCGCCTTCGAGGCCGATGGGCTCGAGCGCATTGTCGACCTGCTGCGTTGCCTGCGAGCCGCCGACGCCCGCATCTATACCAAGGTCGAGGTCCCGTTCGTCACCGGAGTGCGCAAGAACCTCGAGCAGGTCCTCGCCGACCTGCCCTGAGCAAGCTCGTTGCTACTCGCCGGGCTTGCGGTCCCGGGACCTCTTGAGCTCGAAGAAGCCGTCCGTAGTCGCGAGGGCCTTCACGTGATCCCATAGCCGGCCCGCAGCTTCCCCGGTGGGCGCCGTAGCCACGACGGGTCCGAAGATGCCCTCTCCCGAGGGCAGCACGATCGTGGGCACGCCGAAAGCTCCGACCTCGCTCGCGGCGGAGTCGTGGTCGGCGCGCACGTCCTCCATCGTCGAGTCGTCGGCGAGAGCATCGTCCACGAGCGACGGCTCGAGCCCCGCATCCTCGAGCGAAGCGCGCACCACGTTGGGGCTTATGTCCCCGTCGGCTTCATGGATGCGCGCCCCGATGGCCCGATACACAGCGTCCACGCTGGCGTTGCCGGCTTGCCGCCGCACGAGCGCGAGCGTACGCAAGGCAGGGGTTCCCTTGGCGTGCACGTCGCCGAGAGGGTCCTCCTTGTCCGCGTTGATGATCTGCAGGCTGAACAGCCGCCACTCGACCTCGACGTCACGCACCTTCTCGACCTCGCGAATCCAGCGCGAACTCTGCCACGCCCAGGGGCATAGCGGATCGAAGTGAAAACGCACTCTATCGCCCATGTCGCCATCGCCTCCTTCAAGACCGACCACGCATCAATCGCGCAAGACCGACTACGCATCAACCGCGCTCAACCACGACCAGAGGCACTTTGTTCCGCGGCGGCTTAGGAAGAAAGGCGCCAGCGATCCGGAGCGATGAGCGCGTCGGACTCCTTGGGCCCCCACGATCCCTTTGGGTAGGGGCACACGGGCCTCGGGTGCTTAAGGATCTCGTCTACCGCCTCCCAGGTTGCGCCTATGCCATCGCCGCGCGTGAACAGGGTACGGTCGCCGCACAGGGCGTCGTGAATGAGCCGCTCGTAAGCCCCGATCAGCTCGGAGTGGAATCTCTCTTCTGCCCTGAACTCCATCGCCGCGGCGCCCGCCTCGATTTGGGGGCCGGGCACCTTCGTGAGAAAGCTCACCGTGATGTGCTCACTGGGGTCGACTTGGAATGTCAGATAGTTGCGTTCGTAGTCTTCACCAGGGGTTTCCGCGAACATCTTTTGAGGCGGTGCGCGGAAACCGAGCGATACCGCCCAGCGGTCTTCGGCTAGACACTTGCCGGTCCGCAGGTAGAAGGGAACGCCCTCCCACCTCCAGTTGTCGAGGTAGACGCGCGCCGCTATGAAAGTGTCCGTGTCGGAGTTCGCTGCCACACCTTCCTCTTGAAGATAGCCTTCGTACTGACCGCGCACGACGTCTTGGGGATCGAGCGGCTCCATGGACTCGAACACCTTTGCTTTCTCGCCGAGGAGGTGCTTGGGTGAGAACGAGACGGGCGGCTCCATGGCGACGAAGCTCAGCACTTGGAAGAGGTGGGTGACGATCATGTCCCTGAGAGCTCCGGTCTGCTCATAAAAGCCGGCGCGCGTACCGATGCCGATCGTCTCGGGAACGTCGATCTGCACGTGGTCGACATGATTTCGATTCCAGATCGGCTCGAACATCCCGTTCGCGAAGCGAAACACCAGGATGTTCTGCACCGCCTCTTTACCGAGGAAGTGATCGATGCGATAGACCTGCTTTTCATCGAGCACTTCGTGCACAGCTTCGTTGAGCTTGTGAAACTCATCGATGCCGGTTCCGAAAGGCTTTTCATAGATCACCGTCGCATTTTCTTGCAACTTGGCGTCGCCCAGACCCTTGGTTATCAGCGGAAAGGCGGGCGGCGGCACGGCCAGATAGAACAACCGGCGCTTCGTGCCGATCTCCTTCTCGGCCCGGCGGATCGCGTCCTCGAGCGGACTTGTGTCGCCGGGCTCGAACTCGTGCGAGACGTAGCTGAGGTGCTCGGCAAATGGGCCGAATTCATTTTCGTCGAATCCGCGAGCGAACTCCTTCAACGCGCCGCGTGTGAAGTCCCTGAAGTCATCGTCGGAAAGCTCGCTGCGCGAGTTTCCAATCAGTCGCCAGCTCTGCGGCAGCCATCCTTCGCGGAAGAGATGGAAGAAGGCGGGAAGAACCATCCGGCGCGCGAGATCGCCGTTGGCTCCAAATACCACGACCACGCAATCTTCTGGGATCTTCACCTTGGCCACGCTCATCTCCCCTGTATTGCCGCGTCGCTGCGATTCCTCTCGCTGCGCGACGTGGCGTCGACAAAGACCTGGGTCACGCTCGGTACAACCTGCCGCAACTCGTCGTCTATTTCCCCGGACATGCGCTCGATGGCCGCCCCACTTAGCCCATCGTGTAAATCGACGCGCGCGGCCACCAGCATCGAACTCGGTCCCAGCGCCATCGTCAGAAGCTCGATAGTCCTGGCGATCTCTTGCCGCTCGGCGAGCACCTCGTGCATCTTGGCACGTTCCTCGGGCCTCGCCGCCTCACCCAGTAGGAGACCTTTCGTATCGCGCCCAAGCGCGTAAGCGACGAAGGCGAGAAGCACCCCGATGGCTATCGAAGCCCCGGCGTCCCAGACACGGTTGCCCGTGAGCTGGTGAAGCGCGATACCCACGAGGGCGAGGACGAGGCCGACGAGGGCAACGCTGTCCTCCGAGAGCACCGTCTTGACGGTGGGGTCGCGGCTGACTCGTACGAACCTGACGAGCGGGAGCCCCGCAGCGCGCGCCTGGCCTCTTACCTGCTTCAGCGCTCGCAGCCACGATGTCGCCTCGGCTGCGAAGGCCACCATCAGGATGATGTAGCTGATGAGGTAGGTGGACGGATCAGGTTCCTCGCCCGACATGAGGTCCCGCACTCCCTCTCCTATCGAGAAGACCGCCCCCGACACGAAGATGAAGACTGCCGCCAGGAAGGCCCAGAAGAACCTCTCCTTGCCGTAGCCGAAGGGATGTTCCTCACTGGCAGGGCGCTTGCCGAGCGACAACGACACCAGCATGAACACCTGGTTCATGGTGTCTGCCAGCGAATGGGCTGCTTCGGCGAGCATCGCTGCCGATCCGCTGATCAAACCTCCCCCGAGCTTCGCTACCGCAATCATGAGGTTCGCTCCGACCGCGTAGTAAACGGTGACCTTGCTCTCAGACGCCACTATTCATCACTCCCCCTCTCGACATGCCTCTTGGTGCGGTAGCCGTACCCGTTGCGCGCAAGTGACTCACCTCGAGGATCCCAGGTTGTAGGGCGGCGACAGGCTCTGCCTCACCGAGCCGTCGCTTTCGAAGACGAGAAACCGATCGAGCGCGGCCATGACCCAGCGGTCGTGCGTCACCATCACGACGGTCCCCTGGTAGCGATCGAACGCCACCTCTAAGGCCTCGGCGGAGTCGATGTCGAGGTTGTCGGTCGGCTCGTCAAGAAGCAGCATCGTGGGGCTTGCGATCTCCATGAGAAGGATCTGGAAGCGGGCTTGCTGCCCGCCCGATAGGAGCGAGAAGGGATGAGTCATCGACTCGTGCAGCTCGTAACGCTTGAGACGTGCGATTGCCCGACCGAGCTCTAAGCCCCGCTCCTTGAGGACCTCGACGATCGGCTTCCCGTCTGTCAGGTCGGCGCGCTCATGCAGCTGCGAGAACAAGGCGGGCTCGACGCGGGCCCCAAGCTTGAAGACGCCCTCGTATCGCATCCTGCGGCCGGCGAGCAGCTCGAGGAAATGACTCTTGCCCGTACCGTTGGGCCCGACGACCCCGACGCGCTCTCCGAAGTACACCTCCGCGCTGAACGGCTCAACCAGGCCGGGAAATGAAAGGGCTTCGGTGCACAGCACGAGCTTGCCGGTGCGCCCCCCGCCGAGGTCCATCTTTATGTCTTGCTCCTGGGGCCGCAGCCGGGGCGCATTGTCGCGCCCGTGGCGCTCGAGCTTCTTCTGGGCGGCGCGCGCCTTGGACGCGAACTTGTCGTTCATCGCGGCGCGCCGCTTGAACTCTTTGATCTGCTCGACTATCCGTTTGTGCTCCTCGGCGAAGCGGCGGCGCTCCTCTTCGATCCTTCCCAGACGCGCCACCCGCGCGTGCCCGTACCCGTCGAAAGCGCCGTGGTGCGTCCACGCACTGAGCCCTTCGAGTGTCACGAAAGCGTGCGCCGTGTTGGCGAGCATCGTGCGATCGTGACTAACGTAGAGAATTGTCTTGCGACTTGCATTCATCGACTGCTCGAGCCACTGCTTGCCGGGGATATCGAGGAAGTTGTCTGGCTCGTCGAGCAGCAAGACCTCGGCGTCGGACCGCCAGAAAGCCTCGAGCGCAAGGCGTTTCTGCTCTCCGCCGGACAGGGTGCTCAAGTTGCGATCTGCAACGGTGCTCATCGGCTTGTGAAGCGAGGCCGAAGTCACCGTGTCCCACAGGACCTCGGCCTCATAGCCTCCCGCCTCGCCCCATTCCGCCAGCGCCTGCGCGTAGCGCAGCTGCGCAGCTTGTCCGTGTGCCCCGCTAATCACGCGCTCGAAGCGGCGTAGCTCAAAACCGGCCCGGCGCAGCCGGGCATCGGAAAGCTCCATGAAGAAATCGCGCACCGTGGCGCGGGGATCGAAGGAGCCGACGAACTGTCGCATGTAGCCGAGCCGCCCTTCGACGCGCAGCACGCCCTCCTGCGCCTTGTCCTCGCCGGCAAGAAGACGCAGGATCGTCGTCTTGCCCACGCCGTTTGCGCCGACCATCGCTACGTGCCTGCCGGAGGGAACCTTGAAGGAGAGGTCGTCGAACAGCACACGGCCCCCGGGCAGCGAGAAGTTGACGTTTGCGACTTCTATGAAACCCATGACGCCGCTAGCGGTCGAGGTCGATGCGGACGGTGAGCAGGTCTGTGCCGAAGGCCCTGACGCCGAGTCCGTTCACCCTGCGGCCTATGCTGCGCAGACGGGCTGCCGGATCGTCGTCCTCGAGCAAGTGGGCAACGCCCCGCCGCCACCGGCCGCGCACCTTCACTCTGACGCGCGGATCAGCTTCGATGTTGCGAACGTAAGCCGCTTTGTGGCCGTGCTCGGCCACTATCCAGAACGTGTCCCCTGTGAGGCCGTTGCCCACCGGAGTGCGGCGCGGCAAGCCCGACTTGCGTCCTTTCGTCTCCACCAGCGCGTGTGTAGGTAGCAACCCCAGGTCTATGGCCGCGCGCGCAGGTGGATTGACGAGATACTTTTGCAGCGCCTTGACAAGACCCACCTTGGTTACGGACATCGTTTGCTTATACACCGCCGGACGGAGCCGCGACCGGCGCACGCAGGCCGGCACCGTGCACCTTTGCGGTGTTGATCCGCCGGCGCCACACGGCTATGCCGTGGCGCAGCACCGATACGCTGACGACCGTCCCGGACGGCACCACGGCTCCGTTGCCGGGCTGCTGGCCGATAACGAGCTTGCCGCTGTGCAGCCAACCGTCGGAACGCTCGCCGACCCTGAGATCGAGCCCGTCCAGGTTGAGCTGGCTCCGGGCGGCGCCGAGGCGCCACCCAACAACCGCGGGAACCCGGACTGCGGCCATCCTCCCGGGAGACGTGCGCTGCGCGTAGCCGAGCGTAGCGACGAGCGCCCACAAGACCGCGGCCGCAAGGATCGAAGCCAACGCCCACCGCGGCTTGGGCCATGCGCGCGCCGGCATGAGCTCAGTCGCGTGCCCAGCGCGCGTACGCCTCCCACGTCGTGCGCCCCACGTGGCGTCCCGCCTCGTCGAGGGCCTGCACGTCGCCGGCCGCCTGCGCCGCCACGAGGCGGGCAAAGCCATGCGGAGAGTCCGGTATGGACAGGTCTGTTGCGGGTGCGTCGAGGATGACGAGCGCGCGCACGTCGGGGGGGCCGCCCTTGTGAAGCTGTCCGGTCGAATGTAGGTAGCGGGGACCGAAGCCGCCCATGGTGGCTATCCCGCGCTCGGCCAGGCGGCGACGGCCGGCAGCGATGACCTTGCTCGCCTCGGGCGTGCGAGCAGCGAACGCCAGCAGGGCAGCGGTCTCGCCGGGCTTCGCCTCCTCAAAGAACGCAGCCGGCTCGTCTGCAGCCCAGGTGAGCTCGTCGCCGGATTCGAGCAGCGCGCGGCTCAGCTTCTTGGCGGCCTCGACGTTCGGCTGATCGAACGCGTTGATCCCCAGCACCGCGCCGGCCACCGCGGTTGCGAACTCGAAGCGGAACATCTCTGCGCCGAGATCGATGACGCCGGGCACGTCGATCACCGCAACGGGGTGCCCGGCTTGGGCAAGGGCCGAGACAAACGCGTCGTTGGAGTCGTCACCGGCCAGACGCAGATGAACGAAGAAGCGGTCGCCCTTGTAGCAGGACACCGAGACCTGCGGCTCACCAACGATGGGCACGACGCCGGTGTCGTGCTTGCCCGTGGATTCCGCTATCAGTTGCTCGACCCAGTCGCCAAAAGAAGAGATTGGCTCGGAGGTGATCACCGTCAGCTTGTCGCGGCCGCGCGTCCGGAACTCGCCCATGGCGCAGCCGAGAAGCAGGGCGCCATGGTCGTGCGGGGCGACGTCTGGGCCACACTCCTGCGCCATGTGGGCTGCCGAGTCGAGCAGCCCGTCGAGGTCGGCGCCGATCAGTGCGGCCGGCACGAGCCCGAAGAGAGACAGCGCCGAATAGCGTCCGCCGATGTCGGGCGGGTTCAAGAAGACTTCCCTGAATCCCTCGCTGCGGGCGAGGTCCTCGAGCGAGGTGCCGGGGTCCGTGATCGCGACGTAGCGCGATCCGTCTCGCGTGCGCTCGAAGAAGTAGCGCCACAGCGACATGGTTTCGAGTGTCCCGCCCGACTTGCTCGACACCAGCCACAGCGTCTTGCCGGGGTCTATCGATCCGGTCATTGCCTCTATTTGCGCCGGATGGGTCGAGTCGAGGACGACGAGACGCGGGTAGCCGGGGGCCGAACCGTAGGTTCTTGCAAAGACCTCGGGGGCGAGGCTCGATCCGCCCATTCCCAGCAGCACAACATCCGCAATCCCGTCGGCGCGCGCCGATTCCGCCACCGCCCTGAGGCGAGGCAGCTCGGCCCGCATGTGCGCGTGCAGATCGAGCCACCCGAGGCGGTCGGCCGGATCGTCCTCGCCCGGCCCCCACACGGAGGCGTCCCGATTCCACAGCGCGCGCCCTAGCTCGGGGCGCAGCTCGATATCGACATTGGTGAGCCTCATCGTGGGTAATGCTCCCACAAGCGGCACGCAACCCGGCCCTCGTCGTTGTCATGGTCTAAGCGGTTTAGACCCTTACGATGGAGCGGAGGGAGCCGCTATCATGAGGAACAGCTCTGTCACATCAGGCCGCTCGAAGGCTCGAAGGAAGGAGCTCACATGAGCCCGATCCGCACGGCTCCGGATCCGCTCGGCGCCAGAAGCCCACTCGAAACGTCGGGGGGCACGCTTCACTACTTCCGCCTCGCCGCGCTCGAGGATGCCTCACTGGCCCGCCTCGACAAGATTCCCTTGACCGTCAAGGTCCTGCTCGAGAACCTGCTGCGCACGGCGGGCACCGAGCACGCCGATGAGGAAGACGTCGCCTCTCTGGCGGCCTGGGGACAGAAACCCATAACCGACCGGGAGTTTCCTTTCTCCCCGGCCCGCGTGATCCTGCAGGACTTCACCGGCGTTCCCGCCGTCGTCGACCTCGCGGCGATGCGCAGCGCCATCGAGCGGGCGGGCGGCGATCCCTCGCAGGTCGACCCACTCGTGCCCGTGGACCTCGTCGTGGACCACTCCGTCCAGGTCGACGCGTTTGGAACGGCGCAGGCCTTTCAGCTCAACGTCGATCGCGAGTACGAACGTAACCACGAGCGTTATTCGCTGCTGCGCTGGGCTCAGCAAGCCTTTGCAGACTTCCGCGTGGTGCCGCCGGGAATGGGCATCGTTCATCAGGTCAACCTCGAGCATCTTGCGAGCGTCGTACGCAGCCTCGAGTACGAGGACGGCGTGGTGGCAGTTCCGGACACGCTCGTCGGAACCGACTCACACACGACGATGATCAATGGGCTGTCGGTGCTCGGCTGGGGTGTCGGAGGCATCGAGGCCGAAGCCGCAGTGCTCGGCCAACCCCTTCCGCTGATAACGCCTAAGGTGGTCGGGTTCCGGATGTCGGGGACGCTGCCCACCGGCGTGACTGCGACCGACCTCGTGCTGACGGTCACCGAGATCCTGCGAGGGCACGGAGTCGTCGGAAAGTTCGTTGAGTTCTACGGAGCCGGGGTCGGAAGCCTTGCGGTCGCAGACCGCGCCACACTGTCAAACATGTCGCCCGAGTACGGCGCTACCGCGGCCCTGTGGCCCATCGACGAACGCACTCTCGAATACATGCGTCTGACGGCGCGCGACGAGCGGCTCATCGACCTCGTCGAACGCTACGCAAAGGCACAGGGCATGTTCCGCACGGACGACATGCCCGACCCGGAGTTCACCGAGATCCTCGAGCTCGACCTCGCAACGGTCGAGCCCAGCGTGGCCGGGCCCCGCCGCCCACAAGACCGGGTCGGTTTGCCCGGCGTGTGGAAGAGCTTCACCGACGTCTATGAGTCCAGCTTGACGGAAGGTAACAAGGGCGTTGAGGTAGACATCGGCCGCATGGTCGCAGAGGG
>JBBSGD010000029.1:0-29196 GCA_038254435.1 Actinomycetota bacterium | reverse complement strand
TCTTCATCGCCATCCTGCTCGCTGCATACGCCTATGTATGGAAGCGGGGTGGGCTCGAATGGGCGGAGTAAGTGACGCAGTCGGAGCGAACTTCGTAACGGCCCAGCTCGACAAGCTCGTCGACTGGGCGCGCAAGTCCTCGCTGTGGCCGGCGACCTTCGGCCTTGCTTGCTGCGCGATCGAGATGATAGCGACGACCATGCCGCGCCACGACTTGTCCCGTTTCGGAATGGAGGCGTTCCGGGCGTCGCCTCGTCAAGCCGACTTGATGATTGTTGCGGGGCGCGTCTCCCAGAAGATGGCCCCCGTCCTGCGGGTCATCTACGACCAGATGACGGAGCCCAAATGGGTCATCTCGATGGGGGCATGCGCGTCGACGGGAGGCGTCTTCAACAACTATGCGCTGGTTCAGGGAGTGGACGAGATCGTCCCCGTCGACATCTACGTTCCCGGCTGCCCGCCGCGCCCGGAGATGCTCATCGACGGAATCATGTTGCTGCACGAGCAGATCAGCAAGGGCAATTACTCGGCGCACCGCACGGGAGTCGCCTCCTGATGACTCAGGAGCACACTCAGCCGGCGTCCGGGGACTGGGCACGGCAGGCGGCTATGTTGAAGAAGGACGGCTGGTGGCTGGCCGACCTCTGCGGCCTCGACAGGCTCGGTATCGGAGGCAAGGACCGCTTCGAGGTCGTGGTCCAGCTCATAAACCCATCGCTCAAGGAACGCCGCACGCTGCACGTTGCGGCGACCGGGGAAACGCCGGCGGTTCCCTCGGTGACGGGAGTGTGGCCGGGGGCCAACTACATGGAACGAGAGGCCTTCGATCTCTTTGGGATCCGCTTCGAAGGGCACCCGAACCTCACTCGCATCCTGCTTCCCGACGAGTGGGAGGGCCACCCGTTGCGCAAGGACTATGGAGTCGGAAAGGTTCCCGTCGAGTTCTTGCCCCAGCCGCTCCTGCAAGTCGACTCCCCCGGCCAGGCTCCCTCGGGGCAGGCCGCCGGCGCCGCCCTCGACAGCCTCGGCCAGGTCCGAGTGCAGCAAGGGCAAGGCCCGCACGAGAGCGAAGAGAAATGACCACCACTCAAGAAGTCGTGCGCAAGATCGAGGCAGGCGGGCAGGGAGTTTTCGTCGAGGAGTTCGACGAGCAGGAAGGGCACCTCGTTCTCAACATGGGCCCTGTCCACCCCTCGACGCACGGTGTCCTGCGTTTGTTGCTGGAGCTCGACGGCGAGACGGTCCTCAAGTGCGAGCCGATTATCGGCTATCTGCATACGGGGATGGAAAAGGAGTGTGAAGACCAGACGTGGCGCGCCGCCAACACGATCGTTACGCGCATGGACTACCTCGCACCGCTCTTCAATGAGCAGGCTTACTGCCTCGCCGTCGAGGAGCTGCTCACGGTCGAGGTCCCGCCGCGCGGCAAGTACATCCGCACGCTTCTCGCCGAGATCAATCGCCTGTCCTCGCACTTCGTGTGGTTCGGAACTCAGGGCTTAGATATGGGCGCGATGTCGGCAGTGTTCTACGGGTTTCGCGAGCGGGAGATGATCCTCGACTTCTTCGAGATGGTCACTGGCCTGCGCATGAACCACGGCTACTTCATCCCCGGCGGCGTGTGGGAGGACCTGCCCGAGGGCTGGGACGATGTGCTCGGCAACATCGTTGCCATCCTTCCGCGCCGCATCGGTGAGTACGAAGACCTCCTGTCCAAGAACCCGATCTTTCTCGAACGCACCAGAGGCGTTGGGGCCGTCACCCAGGACGAGGCGCTGCACATGTCGGCAACAGGGCCGGTCGCGCGGGCCGCAGGCATCGACTGGGACCTGCGGCGCGATATGTCCTACGAGGCGTACGGCGATCTCACCTTCGAAGTTCCCCTTCAGAGCGAGGGCGATGTTTACTGTCGCTATCTGGTCCGCATGGCGGAGATGCACCAGTCGGTCTCGCTCATCAAGCAGCTGATAGAAGCAATGCCCGGCGGCGACTACAAGAACATGGATCCCAAGCTCACAGTCCCGCCGCGCAGCGAGCTCAATCGCTCGATGGAAGCCGTGATCCACCACTTCAAGCTCGTGACGCAGGGCTACACGGTGCCGGCCGGCGAAGCCTACGCGGCCGTGGAGTCACCGCGCGGGGAGCTCGGTTGTTACATCGTGTCCGACGGCGGCACTTCCCCATACCGCGCGCACGTGCGCGACCCGAGCTTCGTGAACCTGCAGAGCATGGGCCGCATGGCCAAGGGCGGCCTGGTTGCCGATCTCATCGCGATCATCGCGTCGGTCGACCCGATCATGGGGGGTGTCGACAGATGACCCGGTCGTCTGTGAACGCCTCTTCCGTGGACGGTTCTCAACGCGTCCTCGACGACGAGGAGCTCGAGCTCGCGCACGAGATCATCGCCAAGTACCCGAACCCGCGTTCCGCCATGCTCCCTCTGCTCTTTCTTGTTCAGTCGGTCGAGGGCTACGTCACCGAGCCGGGGATGCGTGAGGTGGCCGGCCTGCTGGGTCTCACCCCCGCGCAGGTGCTCGCCGTGGCGAGCTTCTACACGATGCTGAAGAAGCGGCCGCAAGGCGACTACCTCGTATCGGTGTGCCGCAACATCTCGTGCACCCATCGCGGCGCCCGCAAGATCATCGCCGCGTTCGAAGAGCGTCTCGGCGTTCCCGTCGACGGCACTACCGGGGACGGGAGATTCACGCTCGAGACCGCCGAGTGCCTCGCGACGTGCGATGGAGCCCCCTCGATTCAGATCAACTACGAGGACTTCTACGATTTGACGCTCGACAAGGTCGACGGGCTGGTCGGCAGCTTGGAGCGCGGCGAAGAGGTACGCAGCGCGCGCGGCGCGGCCGTGAGGACGGCCACCGAGATCGCACGCGAGGTAGCCCTCACCGGAATGAGCCTGCCCGATGCCCCCGAGAACCTGCGCACCGTGGCCGGGGAGGTGCCGGCCGCCGACATGGCGCCGTCGCACCGCCCCGCGGAGCACGGTGGAAGCGATCGGGTGGCGCCGGTCCACCAGCCCGCCGAGCGGCACGATCCAACCGAGCGACCCGGCGCCCCCGGCTACGAGCCCGACCTCGAGCCCAGTGAAGGCTCATCGACCGAAGAGATGAAGGACAGCGGGGGAAGACCGCCTCAAGAGGAAGAGAACCGGTGAGTCTCGCGCAGGGCAACGGCTCGGGGCCGCGCGAGGACCTCGTCGTGATGCGGCGCTTGCGCGCCTTCCCCGAGGACTCGTTCACCCTCGAGCGCGCTCTGGCCGACGGCGCTTACGCCGCGGCCCGCAAGGCGGTTACCGAGATGACCTCCGCCGACCTCGTCGACCTCGTCAAGGAGTCCGGATTGCGAGGCCGCGGGGGGGCCGGCTTCCCGACCGGGATGAAGTGGTCCTTCGTGCCGCCCGACGTGACGCCCACGTACCTCGTCGTGAATCACGACGAGGGCGAGCCGGGGACGTTCAAGGACCGGGAGCTGGCGGAAAGCGACCCTCACCAGCTGATCGAGGGCATCATCATCGCCTGCTGGGCAAACGGGGCCAACCGAGCGTTCATTTACTGTCGCGGCGAGTTTGCGTTGGGCGCACGCCGCATGGACACGGCGATCCGGGACGCTTACGAAGAGGGTTTTCTGGGGCGCGGGATCTTCGGCGGCGATTTCGACTGCGACATAACCGTGCACCGCGGCGCAGGCGCCTACATCTGTGGCGAGGAGTCGGCCCTGCTCGACTCCCTGGAAGGATTCCGCGGCCAGCCCCGCCTCAAGCCTCCCTTTCCGGCCATCAAAGGTCTCTACGGACAGCCCACCGTCATCAACAACACCGAGACGTTGTCGACGCTGCCGGCCATCATCAACAACGGGATCGAGTGGTTCAAGCAGTGGGGTACCGAGAAGTCTCCGGGCACCAAGATGCTGTCGGTGTCCGGGCACGTAAACAAACCGGGGAACTACGAGGTCGCGTTGGGGACTTCGCTGTCCGACGTGCTGGCACTGGCCGGGGGGATGTTGCACGGCAACCGGCTCAAGGCGATCATTCCCGGCGGCGCCAGCGCTCCGCTCATCACGAGCACCGATATCGCCATGGACTTCGAGGCCCTTAAGGAGGCCGGCACGATGCTGGGGTCGGGAGCCGTCGTGTTCATGGACGAATCTACCTGCATGGTCCGCAACGCGCTCGTCACGACGGAGTTCTTCGAGCACGAGTCGTGCGGGAAGTGCACCCCGTGTCGCGAGGGAACATGGTGGGCTGTGCGCGTCCTGGAGCGCATAGAGTCGGGCGAGGGGCGGGACGAGGACATGGATCTTCTCGTCGATCTCGCCAACCGTATGGACGGCCGCTGTTTCTGCCCCTTGGGCGACGCTGCGGCATGGGCCTTCCGCTCCAACGTCAAGCTCTTCCGCGAAGAGTTCGAGGAGCACGTACGTCGCGGCGGCTGCCCCTTCGACGACGACCACGGTTTCTACCCGGGCCCGCGCAAACGCGACGAGGGCCTGGCGGCGGCCGGAGTCATGCCGCAGCCTGGTGCGGGCTCGCCGACGGACGCCGGCGAGGGCCGATGAGCCCGTTTGAGGATCGCGCGAGTCGTTTGACGCGAGAGGACACGGGAGCATGAGCCAGACCAAACAGGGGATGGTGACCGTCACCATCAACGGCTCCTCGGTTCAAACGGAACCGGGGCGCACCTTGATCGACGTCGCCGAAGAAACCGGCGTCTTCATCCCGCGCTTCTGCTATCACCCGGGGATGAGGTCCGTCGCCGTGTGCCGCATGTGCCTCGTGCAGGTCGAGGGGCAGGGCAAGCTCGCTCCTGCATGCGCCACTGCGGTGGCCGACGGCATGTCTGTCAACACCGTGTCGTCAGAGGCCGTCGAAGCTCAAGAGTCGATGCTGGAGATGCTGCTCATCAACCACCCGCTCGACTGCCCCATCTGCGACCGAGCCGGTGAATGCCCGCTTCAGGACCAGACCTACCGGCACGGCCCGGGCACGTCCCGCTACATCGAGCCCAAGCGCACCTTTGAGAAGGCGCTCGCCATCTCCGATCTCGTAGTCCTCGATCGTGAGCGCTGCGTTCTTTGCTGGCGCTGCGTACGCTTCGCCGACGAGATTGCGGGCGATCAGTTCATTCAGCTCGTCGATCGTGGGGACGGCACGCAGATCCTCACCTTCCACGACGATCCCTTCGACAGTTACTTCTCGGGCAACACGATTCAGATCTGCCCGGTGGGTGCGCTCACCTCCAAGCCATACCGTTTCGTGTCCCGTCCCTGGGACCTCAACACTGCACCGAGCGTGTGCTCTTACTGCTCGGTCGGATGTCCGATCAGCAACGAGTCCCGCGCCGAGCAGATCGTGCGATGCCAGTCGCTCCCCAACGAGAACGTCAACGATTTTTGGATTTGCGACAAGGGCAGGTTTGGCTACCACTACATGGGATCCGAAGACAGGTTGACGAACCCGCTCGTGCGCAGCGAGTCCGACGAGTTCCAACCCACCTCCTGGGGCGCGGCCTTCGCAACGGTGGCGAAGCGGCTCGAGGGGGCCGAAAGGATCGGCGTCATTGCGGGCGGGCACTTGACGACCGAAGACGCGTTCGCGATCGGTCGTCTGGCCAGGAAGACGCTCGGCACCCCGCACGTAGATTCGCGCGTGCAGGACGCCGGGGCCCCTTACGAGCTGGCGCTCGACCTTGGGCCCGTGGCCGGATCGAGCGCCACCATCAACGACCTCGCCTCCGCGCGCACGATCGTGTGGGCTGGTCCGGACCCCAAGGAGACTCTTCCCGTTCTGTACCTGCGCTTGCGCGGAGCGGTGCTCGATGCGGGCGCAAAGCTCATAGTTGTGTCGCCGCGGCGAATCTCGCTCGACGCATTCGCCACTCACGTAGTGCGCTGCGAGCCCGGCGGCGAGGCGCGGGTTCTGAGCTCCCTCGCGTCTGCATCGAGGAGCCCGTCCGATGTCGCGCACGACATCGGAGACCCGACCGTGATGTGCTGGGGGCCGTCATCGCCGGGACGCGACGAGAGCTCCATTGCACGCGCCGTGATCGATCTCGCGTCAGACCGCGTTGCCAAGCTCCTCGTGTGCCCGCCACATGCGGGCTCGCAGGGCATGATCGACATGGGCGTGTACCCGAGCCTTGACGCCGGCTACGAGGTGGTCGAGAAGCCGGGTATGGACAGCCGCGCGATCCTCGCGGCCGCAGCCGGCAAGGAGCTCGACGCGTTGCTGATCTTCGGAGCCGATCTGGTCGCAGACTTCCCCGATGCAGAGCTCGCGAGGCGCGCCCTTGACGCAGGAGTGTTCACTGTCGTCGCGGAGCTGTTTCCTACCGAAACGGCGCTGCGTGCCGACGTCGTTTTTCCCAGCGCCGCCTACGCGGAGCGAGCCGGCACCTTCACGAACCTCGAGCGCAGGTTGCAGAAGCTCGAGCCGTTGGTGTCGCCGCCCGGCACGGCGCGTGAGGTGTGGCGCATCTGTGCAGGCCTGTCCGGGGCGCTCGGCAAGACGTGGAGCTGGGACGACATGAGCTCGGTGTGGGAGGACATCCGCAAGGAGGTCGCTACCCACGCGGATGTGGACCTCGAGGCGCTGTCGCAGCAGGCGCCCGTGGCCGCTCCCGCCCTCGAGTCGGGCCTCGAGCCGCATCCGTCGGGCTTGAGCTTTGCCGGCCCCGGGGGCCAGTACCCGAAGGGACACCGGTCCGGCGCGCCCTTCCAGACCGGGCAGAACTGGCCGCTGTCGTGGGAGCTGCGCGGCTTCGAAGCCCGCCAGCGCCCGGGCCTGATCCCAGGATCGAGGGGCGCCGCCGGCGCCGCCCCCCACGAGAGCGACGCCGCCCCCCAAGAGAGCGACGCCGCCCCCCACGAGAGCGACGCCGCCCCCCACGAGAGCGACGCCGACGCCCCCCGGAGCGAGGGCTCAAGAACGGTTTGCGTGAGCGGAGCGGGGGCGTCGGCCGGAGCGGAGGCGTGGGCCACGCGCGAAGCGAACGTCTTTGCTCTGTATACGGGCAGGATGATCTACGACGAGGGCTCGATGATCGCGCGCTCGACGGCCCTGCGTGGGATGTCCACAGGCCCCTTCGTCGAGATGAACGGGCTCGACGCAGACGATCTCGGCGTGGGGGATGGGGACGAGGTAGCTCTCAAGTCCGGCAGCACCGAGCTGCGGCTGCGGGTGAGGATCGGGGATATCTCACGAGGAGCCGTGTTCATGCCCTACGACCAGGCAGGATGCCGCGCCAACGTTCTCTTGTCCGGGGATGAGCCATTCGTGGAGGTCGTGGGCTGATGCCCTGGGCGCTCATCCTCATCGGGCTGATCAAGGTAGTCGTGGCATTCGGCGCGCTGATGCTGACGACCATCTTCCTCGTCTATGCAGAACGCAAAGTGCTCGCCGACATGCAGTCACGCATCGGTCCCAACCGCTGGGGCCCCTACGGGCTCCTCCAGACGCTGGCCGACGGGATAAAGCTGTTCTTCAAGGAAGACTTCCGGCCGATCACCGCCGACAAGTGGACCTATGCGCTCGCCCCAATTGCCAGCATGGTGCCCGCTTTCCTCGCCTTCGCGGTCGTGCCGTTTGGCGGCCAAGTCACGATCGCCGGTCACCATGTCAGCTTCATCGTCAGCAATCTCAACATCGCGATCCTCTACTTCCTCGCGATGGGCTCGCTCGGCGTGTACGGGATCGTCCTTGCGGGCTGGGCCTCCGGCTCGAAGTACCCGCTGCTCGGCGGAATCCGTTCGAGCGCGCAGCTGATCTCCTACGAGGTCGCCATGGGGCTCTCACTCGTGCCGGTCGTCCTTGCCACTGGAAGCCTGTCCACGCTCGACATCGTGAATGCGCAAGTCGGTCACATCCACAACGTCACTTTCTTCGACGGCATCCCCGTGCTCGAACAGATAACGCACTTGTTCCGTTTCGTGCCCAACTGGTACATCTGGTCGCAGTGGCCCGCCTTCTTCATCTTTTTCATAGCGGGCATCGCCGAGACCAACAGGGCGCCGTTCGACCTGCCCGAGGCGGAGACGGAGCTCGTTGCCGGCTATCACACCGAGTACTCGGGAATTCGCTTCGCGATGTTCTTCCTCGGCGAGTACATCCACGTGATCGTCATCTCGGCCATGACGGCGACGTTGTTCTTCGGAGGGTGGGACGGGCCCGGCTTTGGCTTTCTCACGTGGTTGTGGCCAATCGTGTGGTTCGTCGTCAAAACATCTGTGTTCGTCTACGTCTTCATCTGGCTGCGGGCCACGCTTCCGCGGCTGCGCTATGACCGCTTGATGTGGCTGGGCTGGAAGCGGCTGATACCGGCTGCGCTGGCGTGGATCGTGGTCACCGCCGTAGTGAATACTCCCGGCGTCAATCGCGGCGTGCGCCTCGGCATGTTTGCAGTGCTCTTCGTGATTGTTGTGTTGTGGATCGGACGCGGGGATCCGAGATTGAAACAGGCAATGGCGCGGCAAGGGAGGTTGACGCGTGGCTCTGCCTGAGATCCTCACCGGCCTCAGAGTCGTCATCAAGAACGTATTCGTCAAGAAGGAGACCGTGTCGTATCCCGAAGTGCGGCGCCGTCCCTTTGCGCGCTTCAAGGGACGGCACTATCTCGACCGCCACCCCGACGGGCTCGAGAAGTGCATTGGATGCGAGCTGTGTGCAGGGGTATGCCCGGCCGACGCGATTCAGGTAGTAGCAGCAGAGAACACCCCAGAGGCGCGCTTCTCTCCGGGTGAGCGATACGCGCAGGTCTACCAGATCAACTACCTCCGATGCATCTTCTGTGGGCTGTGCGTCGAGGCATGTCCGACCGAGGCACTTCTGATGTCGACCGAGTACGAGCTATCGGGCTCTTCGCGCGAGGGGCTCATCTACACCAAGGAGCAGCTCATCGTCGACGAGCCCATCGAGCGGCACTGGCAAACCGACAAGGAGCTGCCTCCGGAGTCAAACATGCCAAAGCTGCTTCCCTCGAAGGCGAAGGACGCGCACTAGTGTTGGTTATCGTCCTCTTCGCATTGACGTTCATCGTCGCGCTCGGGTCCTCCATTGCGATGCTGTTCGCACGCAACGCAGTGCACATCGCGCTCTTCTTGGTAGCCACGCAGATTGCTCTGGCCGTGGCGTTCCTCTTGCAGGGGGCCTACTTCCTTGCTGCGATTCAGGTGATCGTCTACGCGGGCGCCATCATGGTGCTGTTTCTCTTCGTTATCATGCTGCTCGGCGTCGACGAGCGCGAGGCCCTCATCGAACCGCTTCCCATTCAGCGGCCCTTTGCGATTGGGCTGGGGGCGCTTCTCGCCGCCGAGGTGATCTACGGGGTGGTCAAGGGAGCGGCGCTCATCGGAGGAGCACGCACTGGGGGAGCAAGCGCGCTCGACGGTATCAACAAAGACCCGGGTAACGTCAACTCGGTCGCCAACTCGCTGTTCAGCACCTACCTGCTGCCGTTTGAGGTGACCTCAGTGCTCCTCGTGGTGGCGATCGTCGGCGTGATGGTGCTGGCGAGACGCATCGGAGGCATCGGCCACAGCCGCAATGACGAAGCGCGGGAGCAGGCCGAGGATCGGGAGCTGCGCGAGCCGGCCGTGGCGGACCGACGGTGACCATTGTGAACGTGGCTCGCAAGGAGAACGCGCGGGAGGAGGCATCATGAGCTCCGTCGGAGCCGGCTACTACCTCATTCTGGCCGGCCTCATGTTCACGATCGGCGTGGTCGGCGTGCTCGTGCGCCGCAACGCAATCGTGATCTTCATGTTCATAGAGCTGATGCTCAACGCGGTGAACCTGATATTCGTGACCTTCGCCCGAACACTCGGCCAGATCGACGGTCAAGTGCTTGTGTTCTTCGTGCTGGTCGTGGCGGCGGCCGAGGTTGTGGTCGGGCTGGCGATCATTGTGGCCATCTTCAGACGCCGCGCCAGCGCGAACGTGGACGAGGTGAACCTCCTCAAATGGTGAACTCGAGCGCCCCGCCCGAGCATCGAAAGGGTGTACCGGCGTGAGCCTCGCTATGCCTTCGTCTCCGGCCGGCCCCTTCACATTGACTTCGGGGCTCATAGTCGCGCTCCCTCTGACCGTCGCAATCGTTCTGCTCGTTACCGCCAAGCTGATTCAGCGCGACGTCGAACCGGCCGCGGTGGGAGCAGGAACGACCCCGGCGCCCGCCGGCGGCAGACGGGTTCCGGTGTGGCCGGGCTGGCTCGCTGCAGGCTCCATGGCGGGCGCGTTCGTGCTCGCGCTCGTTCAGCTCTTCTCGCTTCTTGCATCCTCCGGCGCGAGCCGGTCCGTCACGGTTCACCTCTTCGAGTGGATGCACGTCGGCGGGTTCAATGCCGGCGTCAATCTCCTCGTGGACCCGCTATCGACGGTCATGTGTCTCGTGGTGACCGGAGTGGGAACGCTCATTTTCCTCTACTCGATTGGTTACATGGCCGCGGACGACCGTTTCGCTACCTACTTTGGCTACTTCGCTCTCTTCGCAGCCTCGATGCTCCTTTTGGTCCTCGCCGAGAACCTGCCGCTCATGTACGTGGGGTGGGAGGGCGTCGGCCTGTGCTCTTATCTGCTGATCGGCTTCTGGTTCACTCGCGACATCGCCGCCAACGCGGCCAAGAAGGCCTTCATCGTCAACCGCATCGGCGACTTCGCCTTTCTGATCGGGATCTTCGTGGCGTTCGTGACCTTTGGCGGAGTCACCTTCGGGCAGATCAACGCGGGGGCCGGGGCGGCCGGCTCGGGAATCCTCACGGTCTTCGCCCTGCTGATGTTTGCGGGTGCTACCGGAAAGAGCGCGCAGATTCCGCTCTATGTGTGGCTGCCCGACGCCATGGAGGGTCCTACGCCCGTCTCGGCCCTCATCCACGCAGCCACGATGGTGACCGCGGGCGTCTACGTTGTCGCCCGGCTGAGCCCGGTGTTCTCGGCGTCGACGGCTGCTCTCGAGGTCGTCGGCTGGATCGGCGCCGTGACGGCCCTGTGGGCGGCGCTCATGGCCTGCACCGCCTACGACATCAAGCGCGTGCTCGCCTATTCCACCGTGTCGCAGATCGGCTACATGTTCCTGGCGGAAGGAGTGCGCTCCTATTCGTACGGCATCTTTCACCTCGTGACGCATGCCTTCTTCAAGGCACTGCTGTTCCTCGGCGCCGGCGCGGTCATGCACGCGATGTCCGACCAGATCGACATGCGACGTATGGGCGGACTGCGCAGGAAGATGCCGATCACCGCGCTTACCTTCCTCGTTGGGACTCTTGCGATCTCGGGCATCGTGCCCTTCTCGGGTTTCTTCTCCAAGGACGCCATCCTCAGCGCAGCGTGGGCAGACGGCAGCTACGCGCTGTGGGCCATCGGCCTCGTCACCGCCGGGCTCACCGCTTTCTACATGTTCCGCCTTTACTTCTCGATCTTCGAGGGCACTGCACGCAGCGCCGAGGTCGACCACGCTCACGACGCGCCGAAGCTCATGGTCGTGCCGCTTGGAGTCCTGGCCGTCGGTGCGTTTGCCGGCGGCCTTTTCAACCTCCCGGGGCTCACGAGCCTCGAACACTGGCTCGGCCCGGTCCTTGGAGGCGTCAAGGACCTTGCCGGCGGCACGGCGGTGCTGTTCGCGTTGATATCGCTCGTCGTCTCCGTAGCCGGCATCCTCGTCGCTCGGTTTCTCTACGGGGCAACCGGATCGCAAGAGCGCCGTGAGCGCCTTTATCCGCGCTGGGCCTTTTTGGTCAACGCGTCTCGGTCCAAGTTTTACGTCGACGAGCTCTACGGCCGCGCGATCGTGCTGCCTGGGAAGTCCATGTCGGCGTTCTTTGCAGACGCGGTCGACCCGCGCTTCTTCGATGGACTGGTAAATGGGACGGGCTGGGGCATCGCGCGCACGGCCGAGGGATCGCGGCGCTTGCAATCAGGTTTCGTGCGTAACTACGCGGCACTGTTCTTGATCGGCGTGGTTGTGATCTCGGGCCTGTTGGTGTTGGGAGTGACGATTTCGTGACGTGGCTCGACGCAATGGTCTTCATTCCCCTTGCCGGCGCGATTCTGATTGGTTTCATACCGAAGGAGAAGGACACGCTCGTGCGAGCGGCCGCGCTGGGCGCGTCGCTGATTGCTTTCGTCTTGTCGGTGATCGTCCTGTCGCAGTTCGACGCAAGCGCCCCGGGGTTTCAACTCGGCTCGTCGGCGGGGTGGATTCCTCAGTGGGGGATTCGCTACGAAACCGGCGTTGACGGCGTCAGCTTGTGGTTGACGTTGTTGACTACCTTTCTCATGCCCATAGCTATCCTCGCGTCCCGCAGCATCACGAGGCTCGTGAAGCCCTATTTCGGTTTCCTGCTCGCGCTCGAAACCGCCATGCTGGGGACGTTCTGCTCACTCGATCTCTTCCTCTTCTATCTGTTTTGGGAAGCGTCGCTGGTGCCCATGTACTTCCTCATCGGCATGTGGGGCGGCGAGCGGCGTCTTTACGCAGCGGTCAAGTTCTTTCTCTATACGCTGGTGGGCTCCCTGTTCATGCTCGCCGCGATCCTGTACCTGTACTTCTCCTCCGCCGGACAGCACACATTCGGTTATCAGGCACTGCTGGGCACGCCCTTGCCTCTAAGCGCGCAGATCTTGATGTTTCTGGCTTTCTTTTCTGCCTTTGCCATCAAGATTCCAATCGTGCCCCTGCACACGTGGTCACCGGACGCTTATGCGGAGGCACCGACGCCGGTGGCGGTGGTGCTGGCGGGAGTCATGCTCAAGATGGGGGCCTACGGACTGATCCGCTTCTGTATCCCGCTGTTCCCCGATGCGGCGCGTGACCTCGCCCCCGTCGTCATAGGGCTTGCCGTCACCGGCATCCTCTACGGGGCCCTCGTGGCGGTGATGCAAAAGGACTTCAACCGGCTCATTGCCTATTCATCGATCGCGCAGCTAGGCTTCATCGTCCTCGGAATCTTCGTCGGCGCGCTGCAGGGCCTGTCCGGAGGGATCCTGCAGATGGTCAATCACGGCCTCGAGATCGGAGCCTTGTTTCTGCTCGTCGGCATGCTCGCCGAACGGCGCGGCTCGCGCATGATCGGCGACTTCGGAGGCGCCGCCCGCAGCGCGCCGGTGCTGGCCGGCCTCTTCTTGGTGGTTGTCCTTGCGTCGCTCGGGCTCCCAGGCCTCAACGGGTTCGTGGGCGAGTTCCTCATTCTTCTCGGCACCTACTTCACCTACAACTGGTGGGTGATCCCCGCAGCTTTTGGCATCGTGCTCGCCGCCGTCTACCTTCTGTGGGCATATCAGAGAATGTTCCACGGGCCGGTCAAGATGGGCTCAGTGCGAATCGTCGACATCACTCGGCGGGAGTTGGTGCTCATGGTGCCGCTGATCGTGTTCATAGTCTTCATCGGTGTCTACCCCAAGCCCTTTCTCGATCGAATCAATCCCGCGGCCGATCGCGTGGTGCGGCAGATGCACGCCACGGTGATACCGGGCAGCATAGGTTCGGGCTCCAACCGCGCCGAGGCGCCGTAGATGACGTTCATCGCTCCTCACGTACAGCTGGGCGGAATTGCGCCCGAGGTGGCCCTGGTGGTCACCGCGCTGATCATGATCGTGGTGTCGGCGTTTCTCGGCGAACGCAGGTTGAGCTGGTACCTGCCGGCGATGGCCGTCATCGGCTTCCTGATATCGATCTACCTAGCGCTGCAGGGATGGGGCCAGAACGAGCTGCAGCTTGCAGGAGCGGTTGCCGCGGACGGGTTTGCCATCTTTGTCACGGTTGCGCTGGCGGTCTTCGGCCTCTTGAGTACCCTGCTGGCGCGCGAGTACCTGACGCGCGACGGGATCGAGGAACCGGAGTTCTACGCGCTGGTGCTGTTCTCGGTCGCCGGCATGATGCTGATGGCGGCAGCCGCGGACCTCATCGTCATGTTCCTCGCGCTCGAGACCTTTTCCGTGGCCCTGTACGTGCTAGTCGGTTTCAGGCGGGGGTCCCTCGCAGGCCAGGAGGCCTCCATGAAGTACTTCCTTCTCGGGGCGTTCTCCTCGGCATTCTTCCTGCTTGGAATCGCGCTCATGTACGGCGCGGTGGGATCGACCAACCTGTACGGCAGCGGAGCCGGCAATGCGGGCATCGTCCAGTTCTTGCAGAGCAATCCGCCCGGCTCATATGGGCTCTTGATCCTGGCGGTAGGCTTTCTGGTCATAGGGCTCGGCTTCAAGGTGGCCGCCGTTCCCTTTCACATGTGGACACCGGACGCGTATCAGGGCGCGCCGTCGCCGGTGACGGGCCTCATGGCCGCGGGCACCAAGCTCGCCGCCTTTGCGGCGCTGCTGCGGCTCCTCAACGTCGCTCTCTTCCAGGTGCGCCTCGACTGGCGACCCATCATCATCGGCCTCGCAATCGTGACGATGGTGGTGGGGTCGGTGCTGGCCGTGGTGCAGGAGGACGTCAAGCGCGTCCTTGCCTACTCGTCGATCGCTCACGCGGGCTTCGTTCTCACCGGCGTTCTGGCGGCCAGCGACAGGGGCGTTTCGGGAACGATCTTCTACCTCGTCACTTACGGGTTCACGGTCCTCGGGGCGTTCGCAGTTGTCGCCGTGCTCGGAGGCCGCAACGAGCGCTTCGTGCGGTTATCTGACTACAAGGGCATCTTCTACGCGAGCCCCCTGCTGGCGGCCGCCCTGTCGTTGTTTCTCTTGTCCCTGGCCGGAGTCCCCGTGACGGTGGGGTTCATCGGCAAGCTGGTCGTGTTCGGAGCCGCAATCGAGGCGGGCTACTGGTGGGTGGTGGTCGTCGGTGTCATAACGAGCGCCATCGCAGCGTTCTTCTACCTGCGAATCATGGTCGTGATGTACATGCAGGAGCGCGACGAGGGGGCGCCGGTGGTGACGGCGGGTGCTCTGGCCAAGGGCGTTGTCGCCCTCGCCGCCGTAGGAACCGTGGTGCTCGGCCTCTACTGGGCTCCCCTAATCGACGCCGCCGAGAAGGCGCACATCTTCTACGCCGGAGGCTAGCCCCCCGGCGTGAGAAAGAGGTCAGCGCTCCTGAGAGCAGGGTAGGCCCTACGACTCGCAGCTCGACGTAGTCTCCCCGCCAACGCATTTGTCGCTGCCCCTACCGCCGCGCAACGAATCGTTCCCCGCGCCGCCCGAGAGGTAATCCGCGCCGGCGCGACCCCGCACGGAGTCATTTCCGCCGAGCCCGTACAGAAAATTCCGCTCTGCATCTCCGGCTATCTCGTCGGCCCCCCGCGTCGCTCGCACAACCTCGATGTCCGGCACCTGGGCAGTGACGTGCCCATTAGCCGCGTGGCCCGTCGCGAGATCGACTCGTGCAGGCGATAGAGGAGGTCGTTCGCTGGCGATTTTCACAGTTACGAACTGGATCGTGTCGCGGCCTGCGCCCCCATTGATCCGGCCTCTACCCTTGCGAAGTTTGAAGAGATCGCGGCCCCTCCCTCCGACCATGCGAGCGTGCCCTTTCGCCAAGAACAGCGAGTCGGGTCCGCGTCCACCCCCTGCAAAATCTCGCCCGCCGGAGGTCGATAGGACATCGCGACCAGGTCCGCCGAACTCCCCGTCCCTGCCGGGATCGGAACAGGTGCGGGTGTCTCCCGGTACGGAGCCGAGACAAGTTACGTCGCCCAAGTAGTCGGCTCCCGCGCCCCCTCGTAGGACATCGTCGCCGGATTCTTCGGAATGGCCCAATCTTACTTGTCCCCCGATCAAGACGTTGTAGGTGGAGTTCCCCACAAGCTCGTCGCCGTGCATCGAACCGACTACGTTCTCGACACCCGAGATCCGATCGGACCCCTGGCCTCTTGCACGTCCCGTTGCAAGATTCACCGCTACGCCGTTGCGCGCCCCCGTGTACAAGAGTTGGTCGACCGCACCGCCCCCTGCGATGGAGTCGTCACCCGCACCCCCCGTTAGCTGCTGGCGCGTCTCGTCGCCTACCAGTTGATCGTCTCCTGCCCCGCCATGCAGGTTGTCGCCAAAGGTGCCTAGAGCACCGCCCCCCGACAAGAGCACGTCGGCACCCCGGCCGCCGAATTGATGATCTGCTCCTGGGCCTCCGTTGAGATGGTCGGTACCATCATTCCCGCGCAATACGTCGGGATCACCCGCGTTGCCACAGATGAAGTCGGCACCTCCTCCGCCGGCGATGATGTCTTTGCCTCCGAGCCCAGCGATGACGTCGGAGCCGGCTGTTCCAACGATCCTATCGGGACCATTTGTGCCCACGATTGTCGCGGGTCGGCCAAAACAAGTGGTAGCGGTGGCGTTTGCGGCATTCGATGCCAGAACGAGGCTGGTTACTAGAACCAGACTTGCGAGAAGTCGACTAGTTCGCATCTGGAGGCCTCTTTAGTAGATGGGATCGTGCCGGTAGCGCTCAAAAAAATGCCAACGGATCGTTCGGATCCCAGGGCTTGCACGGCATCCTAAGTGCATCCCAACAAGTATTAGCGAGGAAGACCCGCTCCGGCGGAAACTGCCAACCCTTGCCGTCAGCGCGCTTATGTGGGGGGGAGGGCCAGTTCCTCGAGGCTCGGAGTGGCTACTCCGCCCAGGGCGACGAACGCGCGGCTGAGCGCGATGACGCCCGCCGTAGACAGGATGACGGACAGAAATCCGGCCGCCTCGAACACCGTACGTCCCCCGGGCGCATTGAACTGCACCAGAGCCTGGGGCAGGAGCTGCGGGAGCAGGATGAGAAGCGAGAACACGATCATGATCGGCTTGCGCGCCGGTCGGGAAAGCTGCGCGCTCCTTTCGAGTGCGGAGCCGGGGGATCTGCGCTCCAGCACGGCCGCCGGTTGCGCGAGCGCGACGATGCCGGCAACGACAATTGCCCCGACAAAGAGAGCGATCGCTCCCACGCCCACGAAGATCGCAACTATGAGAGTCGTGCCTATGTAGCGCCAGAAGCATCTGCGCCTGAGCGTTGCCCGGATCCACCTGTCGGCGCTGGGCTCCGGCTGTGAGACCCCGGCGGCCATCGTCGTCACCATATCGATGAAGAGGGTGACGCCGATGAGCGCAATTGTCGCGAGGCCCGTGGGATCGCCGACCCCGGCAGGCACGGTAACGAACACGACCTGCACGAGCAGCGCCAGCGCGAGAAGGGTGCGAAACGGGGCGGCCGCCAGATCCCGCAGGCCCCCTGCCATCAGCTTCCCCGGGTGCAGATTCTGGCCGGCGGGACCGGCGGAGGCTTCGGCCTGGGGGGAATCGCGGGGGCGGGGGGCAGTCATTGAGGTCATGCTAACGACAATCCCCGTAATCGCATCCCGCGGGTCTGCCAGATTGTTACGCCTGCTATTTTTAGACGGTACCGAGGGTACCCACGCGTAATGACCGGGAGCGGTGAGAACTTGCCCGAAGGCTACACCGGCCAGTACCTGACCATCGGAATCTTCCTCGTGGTCGGAGCGGCCCTCGTCGGGGGGACGCTGCAGCTCGCCCGTCTCGTCAGGCCTCAAGTCACGCGCCCGGACAAGCTCACTACCTACGAGTCCGGCATCGACCCGATAGGGACCGGCTGGTCTCAGGCGAACGTCCGCTACTACCTGTTTGCGCTTCTGTTCGTCGTGTTCGATGTCGAGGCGGTGTTCCTGTTCCCGTGGGCGCTCGTATTCAAGGCGCTCGGCACTCAGGCGCTGGTCGAGATGAGCGTCTTCATCGGAATCCTGGCACTCGCCCTCTTGTACGCGATCAAAAAGAAGGTGCTCGAGTGGCAGTGATGGAGAAGGTGGAGCTGCCCGCTGCCGCGTCGCGACTTCTCAATTGGAGCCGCAAGTATTCGCTGTGGATGATGCAGTTCGGGCTCGCCTGCTGCGGCATCGAGATGGGAGCTGCGATCGCCAGCAAGTACGACATCATCCGCTTCGGCGTGATCCCCTTTCCTGCCTCGCCGCGCCAGGCGGACCTGCTCGTCGTCGCCGGCACGGTGACCGACAAGATGGCGGCGCCCATCAAGCGTGTCTACGACCAGATGCCCGAGCCGAAGTACGTCATCTCGATGGGTGCCTGCGCCAACTGCGGAGGGCCGTACTGGGATTCCTATTCAGTCACCAAGGGCGTCGATCAGATCATTCCCGTCGACGTCTACGTGCCGGGCTGCCCCCCCCGCCCCGAGGCCCTCCTGCACGGAATCATCCGCCTGCAGCAAAAGATAGAGGGCGAGGACATCGCAGTTAGGTGGGCGGGACACTCCGCCCCCGTGCCTCAGATCCCCGAGCCCGGCCTCGCGGGGGGAATATAGGTGGAGTTGACTGTCGACCTTGCCGAGCGCCAGCCGGTGGAGGCAGCGACGGCACTGGGGCGCATCGAGGGCGTCGCGGGACAATGGCTCGGGGGGTCTCGTGTGGTGCGTGGGCAGCTCGATCTCACCTGCGAGCCCGGCGCGGTGACCGTTGTCCTCGACAAGTTACGCGCTACGCGGGGGCTCGAGTTTAGTTTCTTCACGTTCCTCACAGGGATCGACAGGACCGAGCAAGTCGAGCCCGGGGGACTCGAGGTGCTCGTCCACGTGTACTCGCCCCGCCATCTATTGCACGCAAACGTGCGCGTTCCAATCGACCTCGAGAAGCCTCGCTGTCCGACGACGAGCAATGTGTACGCAGGCGCGCTGTGGCACGAGCGCGAGGCCGCGGAGATGTTCGGCATCCACTTCGACGGACACCCGCGGCTCGTGCCGCTCTACTTGCCGGAGGACTTCGAGGGGCATCCGATGCGCAAGTCGTTTCGTCTGCCGATAAGGCGCATCAAGGAGTGGCCGGGGGCAAAGGATGCCGGCGAGGCCTCCGCCGGGGGGCGGGGATGACTGTAGACGGGGTGCGCGACGCTACCGAGGTGGCGCGGGCCCCAAGGCCGAACGCGCTCGAGACGGAGGAGATGATACTCAACGTCGGCCCCCAGCATCCGGCCACGCACGGAGTTTTCCGTCTGCTGGCGACGATCGACGGCGAGCGCCTCGTCAGCGCGGAGCCAATCATCGGCTACATGCACCGCGGCTACGAAAAGTTGGTCGAGCAGCGAGACTATCGTCAGATCACCAACCTCGTGTCGCGAATGGACTGGTTGTCGGGCATCAACAACGAGCTGCCGCTCGCGATCGCCGTCGAGAGGCTCATGGACATCGAGGTGCCGCCGCGCGCTCAGTGGCTTCGAGTCGTGCTTGCGGAGATGAACCGCATTCTCAACCACCTCATGTTCTTCGCGTCGTTCGGGGCCGAGCTGGGCGCGATCACCCCCACCTTCTATGCGTTTCGCGAGCGGGAGGACATTCAGCGCGCCATGGAGATGACGACGGGTGGACGGATGCACTTCGGCTACTTCCGCCCCGGCGGGCTCAAGGAAGATGTGCCGCGCGGCTTTTACGCTCAAGCCCTCAAAGGAGTGCGCGAGGTCGTCAAGCGTCTTCCCGACTACGTCGATCTGCTCATCGGGAACGAGATCTTCAAACAACGGACCGTGGGCGTCGGAACACTGCCCGCTGAGGCGGCTCTGTCCTACGGCGTGTCAGGCCCCATCGCGCGCGGCTCTGGTCTTCCGCTCGACGTGCGCGTAGACGAGCCCTACCTTGTCTACGATCAGTTCGACTTCGAGGTAGTCACCGGAGCCGACGGAGACTGCTTCGATCGTTTCTGGGTGTTGCTGCACGAAACCGTCGAGTCCGCCAAGATCGTCGAGCAGGCGCTCGAGGGGCTTCCCTCGGGCCCGGTCCTCGGCGAGGTGCCCAAGGTCATCAAGGTGCCCGCCGGGGAGATCTACGTGCGCTGTGAGAATCCCTTGGGCGAGCTCGGCATGTACCTGGTATCCGACGGCGACAGACGCCCTTACCGCCTCAAGATCCGCACCCCCTCCTTCAGCAACGTATCCGCTCTTTCGCATGTGCTCGCCGGGACCTACGTCGCCGACATGATCGCGATCCTGGGCTCGTTCTTCTTCGTTCTGGGAGACATCGACCGCTGATGGATCTCGTCATCAACCCGTGGCTGCTCCTCCTCGTCAAGGTAATCGTCATTCTCTCGGTGCTTCCCCTTGCTGCCTTGGTCGGCGGGTACGCAGAGCACAAGGTGATGGCGCACTTGCAGCACCGGCTCGGACCGATGTATCCGGGCGGATGGCACGGCTGGGCGACGACTCTGGCGGATGCCGTGAAGTTTCTGCTCAAGGAAGACCTCGTTCCGGACGCCGCCGACAAACGGGTATTCGGGCTCGCGCCCGCGGTCATCATGGTGCCGATCGTGATGATCTACCTCGTCATTCCGGTAGACCGCAACCTCGTCGTCGAGAATCTCGACATCGGGCTCTTTTACTTGCTTGCCATCTCTTCGGTGTCCAGCATCGGCGTGCTCATGGCCGGCCTGTCGAGCGGGAACAAGTACTCGCTCATCGGGGGCCTTCGCTCCGCCGCTCAGCTGATCGCTTACGAGCTTCCAATTGTGCTCGCCGCGGCGAGTGTTGCCATGTTGGCCGGGACGCTGTCGCTTGTGGGCATCGTCGATAAGCAACACTGGATGTTCGCGCTGTGGCCACCCGGGATCGGGCTGGTGGCGTTCTTGATCTTCACGCTGTCGGCCGTTGCCGAGATGTCGCGGCCCCCGTTCGACATGCCGGTCGCCGAGTCCGAGATCATCGCGGGTCCCTTCACCGAGTATTCGGGAATGCGCTACATCTTCAGCCACATGTTCCCGGAGATGGGCCACCTCGTCGCCTTCGCTGCCATCGCAACGACTCTCTTTCTCGGCGGATACCAGCCGGTAGTTCCGTGGGCGCCCCTGGCCGTGGTCCCGGGCTTCGTGTGGTTTCTGGCCAAGACCGCGGTGATGGTGTTCGTGTTCCTGTGGGTGCGCCCGACGTTTCCGCGCTTGCGCGAGGACCAGCTCCAAGCCTTCGCGTGGAAGGTGCTGATCCCCGCGGGCCTGGGATTGATACTTGCCACGGGAGCATGGGTGGTTTACGTGGGGGGAGCTTGAGTGTCCGACAGCAGCCGCAAGGTGGCTCGCAGGCCCGGCTTCGGCATCGGGCTCCTCAAGGGTCTCGCCGTCACCTTCAAACACTTGTTCAAGCACAACACGGTCATCCAATATCCAGACGTCAAGCAGGAGCTCCCTCCTCGGACGCGCGGCGTTATCGCGCTCAAGGAAGAGAACTGCACGGTGTGCAATCTGTGTGCGCGCGAGTGTCCCGACTGGTGCATCTACATCGACTCCCACAAGGAGACCCTGCCCCCCAAGCACGAGGGGGGCCGGGCTCGCAAGCGCAATACACTCGACCGTTTCGCCATCGACTACTCACTGTGCATGTACTGCGGAATCTGCGTCGAGGTGTGCCCGTACGACGCCTTGTTCTGGAGCCCGGAGTTCGAGTTCTCCGAGTACAGCATCACCGAGCTCACTCACGAGAAGGAGAAGCTCTCCGACTGGATGGCGACGGTGCTGCCGCCCCCCGAGCTCGACACCGGGGCCGCCATGCCGGACGAGGAGAGGGTGCTGGCGGCTGCAGCAGCCCGCTCGGGTGACCCGGCCGCCGCCCCCGAGCAGCCAACCGCCGCCCCCGAGCAGCCAACCGCCGCCCCCGAGCAGCCAACCGCCGCCCCCGCGGCCTCGACCTCTCGTGGGGCTGCGCTCGCGGCGAGCGGCCAGGATCCCGACGCGGTCTACGAGCGCGTGCTCGCGGAGGAGACAGCCAAGGGCTCCAGTGACCGGGTCGCCACGGCCCGCGCCAAAGCGGCCCGAATGCGCGCCATCAAGGGAACCGCCGCGCCGGGGATCACGCCGCCGCCTTCGGCTCAAACTTCGGGCGAGGAGGCCACGCCCCCGCCGTCCGCAAGCCCCGCAACTCCTGCTGCGACCGCCCCAAAGCCTTCGAGCGCCGCGCCGGAGCAACCGGTCACCCCGGTCCGTGCGCGTGAGGGTTTCCCGGTGCCGCCCGACCCCGGCTCCCTTGTGGCCAACGTCCGCATCCCTGCGCCGGGCCCTAACCCGCCTCTCCAGGTCACGGAGGATGCTCAGGCCGTCTACGACAAGGTCCTGGCAGAGCAACTGCGGCGCGGGGCATCCCCTGGTGTAGCGGAGGCCAGGGCGCGGGTCGCCCGGCTCAAGGCCGAGCAAGGCATCGGCCGCGGCCCGGTCGCCTACGACGAGCAGCCGCCGCTCGAATTGTCGGTGCCGGCCACCACCTCCGAACCCGAGAGGCAACCCGCCCCCGAGTCGCAGCCACCGCCCGAAGCGCCGGCCCGAAACCCCGAACCTTCCACCCCGGCGCGCGCCGAGATGCCGGCCACCCCCGCCCCCCTCGCGCCCGCGCCGGCTCTCGGCCCCGTCGAAGGAGAAGATCCCGACGCCGCCTACGAGCGCGTGCTCGCCCAGGAGATTGCGAAGGGGTCCAGCGAACGGGTTGCCACCGCGCGCGCCAAGGCCGCTCGCATGCGCGCCATCAAAGGAACCAGGGGGCCCGGCGGCTGATGTCCTCGCTTGGCCAGCAAGTCGTCTTCTGGGTGCTTGCTCTGATCGTGGCGGGGACATCCATGAGGGTCGTTACCGCTCGCAACGTGGTTCACGCGGCGCTCTACCTCGTGGGGGCGCTGAGCGGGCTGGCGGCCCTCTACGTCCTGCTGCTCGCCGAGTTCGTGGGATGGGCTCAGGTGCTCCTCTACGTCGGGGCGGTCGTCGTGTTGCTGCTTTTCGGGATCATGCTCACGCGCGCCGGGACGGGACGTTCCGAGGCAGACAACAGCGCTCAGCGACCGCTCGCAATCGTCTGCGCGCTGGCAGTCTTCGCCATCACTGCGTCAACCTCGGCAGCGGCTTTCTCGGGCCGGACCATCGATCTCTCACGGGTTGTTGGGACGCGCGCGGTGGACATCGGCGCGATCATCTTCTCGGCCTACGTTCTGCCCTTCGAGATCGTCTCGGTTCTTCTTCTTGCAGCACTCGTGGGAGCGATAGTGATAGCGCGTAGGGACTGAGGCGATGCCCGTCGCGTATTTCCTCGTGTTGTCATCTCTTATCTTCTCGCTCGGGGTCTACGGGGTGCTGGTGAGGCGAAACGCCGTCTTGGTGCTGCTCTCGATCGAGCTGATGCTCAACGCCGTCAACCTCAACTTCGTAGCCTTCTCCGCGCTGTTCGGTGCACACGGCGCGGCAGGACAGGTCTTTGCCTTGTTCGTCATCGCCGTCGCCGCGGCCGAGGTCGGCATCGGGCTCGCGATCGTCATCCTCATCTTCCGGAATCGCAGCAGCGTAGACGTCGACGAGCTGTCGTTTCTCAAGTGGTGAGCTGCACATGCTAGGAATCGCCGGAGCGGGCGGAATCGGCCCGTTCATGTGGCTCGTGCCGGGCCTCGCGTTCGCCTCCTTCTTCGTGGTTCTCTTTGGCGGCCGACGGATGCCGGATAGGGGTCACTGGACGGGAATCGTTGCGGCCGGTGCGGGTCTCTTGCTGTCTCTGTGGGGGTTCGCAGGCCTCGCCACGGGCGCAGAGGCAGTCCATCGCTCTTGGACCTGGTTCCAGTTTCCCGGGATCTCGGTGGGATTTGGCATGACCTACGATTTCCTGGCCGGCATCATGTTCATCGTCGTAACCACGGTGTCCCTGATGGCGCAGATCTACTCGACCGCGTACATGAGAGATGAGCCGCGCTACACGTGGTTCTATGCTGCTCTGTCACTGTTCACAGGTTCGATGCTTCTACTTGTGCTGGCGGACAACCTGGTGCAGCTGTTCCTGGGTTGGGAGCTCGTCGGGCTGTGCTCCTATTTTCTAATCGGTCACTTCTGGGAGTCGTCCGAGAACTCGTCGGCTGCGATCAAGGCCTTCATAACCACGCGCATCGGCGATGTTGGTTTGCTCTTCGGAACGTTTGTGCTGTTCATCGGGGCACACACCTTCGACATCGCGGCGCTCAACCGTGCGGCCGCCGCCGGGCACATCGGGCAAGGAGTGCTCACGGCCGGGGCGCTTCTTCTCTTTCTCGGGGCGATCGGCAAGTCGGCCCAGTTCCCCCTGCACGTGTGGCTTCCCGACGCGATGGCAGGACCCTCACCGGTCTCGGCCCTAATCCACGCCGCAACCATGGTCGTCGCGGGCGTGTATCTCGTCGCACGCATGTTCCTCGTCTTTCGGGCCGCCCACGCGGCACTCGATGTCGTATCGATAATTGCCGCAATCACGATGTTGATAGCCGCGGCCGCGGCCCTCGTGCAAGACGACATCAAACGAGTGCTTGCCTATTCGACGGTGTCGCAGATCGGCTACATGATGGCGGCGATGGGCGTTGGCGCCTACAGCGCGTCGATCTTTCATCTCTTTACTCACGCCTTCTTCAAGGCGCTGCTCTTCCTCGGTGCAGGCTCACTCATCCATGCCACCGGTTCCAACTACATGAGCGACATGGGCGGGCTCAGGACGCGTATGCCACACACCTTCTGGACGTTTCTGGTCGGGGCTGCAGCGCTTGCCGGGATCTTTCCCCTCGCGGGCTTCTTTTCCAAAGATGAGATCGTCGGAGAGGCCTTGCGCGCTGCGAGCAGCGGCCGCCAAATCACGGCGTGGATCGTGTTCGCGTCTGCCGTCGTCAGTGCCCTGCTTACCGCCCTGTACGTGACAAAGCTGTGCGTGCGTGTCTTCTATGGTGAGTACCGCGGTTCGACAATCTTGCACGAGAGTCCGCGGGGCATGACCGGTCCGCTGTGGGCCCTGACCGCTGCAACGCTGGGCGCGGGATTCCTCGGGCTTCCGGTGGTCGGCGTCTTTCGCCACTGGATCAACATCCCGGGCGAGGCCGCGCCCGGCTTCTCGACTCTCTACAATCTGGTGCTCCCCCTCGGCTCTCTTGTCGTCGCACTTGCGGGCGTGTGGGTCGGCTGGCAGGTATGGGCGCGAGGCCGCTTCGTCCTGGAGGTGAAGGGCACGAAGCTGGCTCCGCTCTACACCTTCGTTGCGCACAAGTACTACCTCGACGATCTCTACCTGAACGTGATCGTGCGCCCCATCCAGTACGAGGCAGCCCGCGGCGCGTACTCATGGCTCGATCGCCGGGTCATCGACGGTCTCGTCGAGGGCAGCGCACACATCACCGGACGAGTCGGCGGCGCGCTGCGCATCCTGCAGTCCGGGCACCTCCAACGTTACCTAGCCCTTCTTTTTGCGGTCCTGGTGGTCGTTGCGGGTGTGGTGATGAATTGAGCAACTCGCTTCTCACCCTCGCGGTTTTCCTTCCGCTCGCAGGCGCCGCGGTCGTGGCCGCGCTTCCGAGCACTGCCGGGCACTTTGCCGTGCGCGTCGGCTGTGCGTTTGCTCTTGTGGCTCTCGTGTCGGGTGTCGTTGCCGGGGCGGGCTTTGACTACTCGGCTGCGGGCACTCCCCAGCTCGTAGTCGACGCGCGCTGGATCCCGGCAATCGACGTCCACTTTCACCTCGGTGTCGACGGTGTGTCGCTCCCGCTTCTCGAGCTGTCTTTGCTCGTCTCGGCGTTGTGCTTCGTCTACCTCCAGTGGCGCCTGCCGGAGCCGGGCCGGCCCAAGGCGCTCGTCGCGTTGTTGCTGCTGCTCGAGACGGGGATGAACGGGACCTTCGTCGCTCTCGACCTCATTCTTTTCTTCGTGTTCTGGGAGACCGTCCTCATCCCGATGTACTTCATCATCGGGCTGTGGGGAGGCGTCGATCGCCGGCACGCTGCGATCAAGTTCTTCCTCTACACGTTCTTCGGCTCAGCCTTCATGCTACTGAGCTTCCTCGCCATTTATTTCACTGCAGGCACGTTCGACATCACCCGCTTGACCGCGCACGCACCGGCGGGGTTCGGGGGCGTGCTTGGTGACGTCGTCTTCCTTGGCCTCTTTCTGGGCTTTGCAGTCAAGGTCCCTTTGTGGCCGCTGCACACTTGGCTTCCAGATGCCCACACCGAGGCGCCAACGGTTGGGTCGGTGCTGCTCGCCGCGGTCATGCTGAAGATGGGCGCGTACGGGTTTATCCGTATCGCCTTCCCAGTCCTGCCTCAGGCGGCACACGACTTCGCTCCGGTAATCGCGGTGCTGGCGGTCATTGCGATCCTTTACGGAGCGTTGTGCTGTCTTGCGCAAACGGATCTCAAGCGCCTCATCGCCTTTTCATCGGTCGGACACATGGGGTTCATCATGCTGGGAATAGCCACCATGACCGAGATCGGCGTGAACGGCGCAGTCTTTGGGATGGTGGCCCATGGGCTCATCACAGGGATGTTGTTCTTTGTCGCCGGCTCCCTGCACGAGCGATATCACACGCGCTCCATCCCCGAGCTCGGCGCACTCCTGTCCCAGGCTCCGCGTCTGGGCTCGGTGCTGACGTTTACTGCCATAGCATCGCTGGGCTTGCCGGGCCTGGCCGGCTTCTGGGGCGAGTTGCTGTCTCTGCTCGGTGCCTACAGTCCGGGTCCCGGCCTCAATGTTGTGCTCTACAGGGTCCTCATGGCGGGTGGGGGGATCGGCATCATCCTCACGGCCGGCTACTTCCTGTGGACCCTGCAGCGAGTGACCCTTGGCAGGCCGAGCGAGCGCAACGCCGCGCTCGTCATCACCGATGTGCACGCTCTCGAGTGGGGAGCCTGGGCCCCCCTCGTGGGGCTGATTGTCGTTGCCGGAGTGTGGCCCGGGTTGGTGCTCGGCTCGACGGTCGGCGCCGTGCATCAGCTTCTAGCGGGAATCGCGCAATGATCGGAGCCGCGAGCGCGTTCAACACCGCAGTCGACTGGCACGCGCTTGCCCCCGAGCTGGCTCTCACGGGGGGAGCGTGTGCGGTTCTCGTCCTCGACCTCCTCGTCGCGCCGAGTCGCAAGTGGCTCGCAGCCGCGATCACGGGCGCCGCCCTCGTGGTGGCGTTCGCGCTGCTGTTCACGTTTGGGGGCGAGGCTCGCTACACGTTCGGGCGCGCCTTCCAGGTAAACGACTTCGCGCTCGTCTTCCAGGGCCTTCTCGCCGTCGTGGGGCTCGGTGTGGTGGCGGTGTCTGCGGATTACTTTCGCGACGAGAACCGGGTGCAGGGCGAGTATTACTTTCTCCTTCTCTGCGCAGTGCTCGGCGGCTTCCTGATTGCCGGCGCGCGCGACTTGATCACGTTGTTCATCTCGATCGAGCTCGTCACTGTGCCGGGCTTCATCATGACTGCCCTGCGAAAGCGAGACGTGAAGTCGAACGAGGGCGCGCTCAAGCTGTTCGTGTTCGGAGTGCTCTCCTCGGCCGTGATGCTCTACGGGATGTCGCTTCTCTACGGCGCGACCGGCGCAACGCAGCTCGACGCGATAGCGAGATTGCTGCCCGGTGCCGATCGCTCGCTGGTGGTGCTGTCGGTGTTCTTTGTAGTGGTTGGGCTCGCATTCAAGATCTCCGCCGCGCCTTTTCATTTCTGGGCCCCGGACGCGTTCGAGGGTGCACCGGCGCCCGTGGCGGCCTTCCTGGCGACTATCTCCAAGTTGGGGGGCTTCATCGGTCTGTTCGTCGTGTTGTTCCGAGCCTTCATAGACGTTGCAGACGTGTGGCGTCCATTCATTGCGGTGCTTGCCATCGCGTCGATGACGGTGGGCAATCTTCTGGCGCTGCACCAGCGCAACATCATGAGGCTGCTCGCCTACTCGGGCATCGCTCAGTCCGGCTACGTGCTCGTTGCCATGGCGCTGGTCCGTCCCTCGAATCCGGGTGGGGTAGTCGTGATCGGGCGGCCGCTCGAGGTAATTGCGCCGGGCGGGACGCCGCTGTCCTCGGCGATTGTCTACCTCGTGATATTCAGCGTCATGGAGATCGGAGCGTTTGCAGTCGCCATCGGGTTCGCGCGGCGCGGCGGGACGTATTTCCTATCCGACTACGCGGGGCTCGGCAAACGCAGTCCGATGATCGCGGTCCTGATGGCGGCCTTTCTGATCTCGTTGGCGGGAGCGCCGCCCCTGGCCGGGCTGTGGGCGAAGCTGTTCGTGTTCGTCGCCGCGCTCGAGGCTCGCTCGTACATCCTTGCGATCATCATGGCAATCAACACGGTGATAGCGGCGTGGTATTACCTCGCCGTCGTCAAGCGCATGTTCTTCGACGAGCCCGAGTCGGCCGAGCCCATTGCAACCTCGGGCCCCATCCGCGTGGCGACTGCGGTGGCTGCGATCGTTCTCGTCGCGCTGTTCATCTACCCGCCGCTCGTCACGCACTTCGCCGAGCCGGCCTCGCGCCTCGTCCTGTTGTCACGCTGACCCTCCGCCCGGGCCCCCGTTCCGGCCCGGCTCGCGAGGTTCTTGGGGGCTTGAGTGCCATCGCCTGCTGTCACCTTCGAGCGCCACCTTGACCTGCGGGTAGGCGAAGTCGACCCGTGCCACCAGGGCGCCGCGCACGCGCACCTCGACCTGGGACTCGGGTCGCCGAAGCCCCTGCTTCTCGAGGATTCCTTCGAGGAGCGATTCGAGCCGGCTCTCGGTTCTGAGGTCCGCGCCACGTCGCTCGAGGCAGAAGCTCTGTGAGATGTCCTGCGCCGCACCGTCCCTTGGTTCCCAGTGCCGCCAGCCGGGCAAGGATCTGTTCGGCGCTCGTCAGCCTGCGCCGTAGCACCTCGTCGAGAGTCATCGCCATGGCTTTGGGGCCGAGCAGGGCGGCGAGATCGATCACGGTGCGCTCCGGCGAGGTGCAGGGCACCGATTTGAACCGTGGCCCGATCCCCGGCAAGCAGAGAGCGAGATCGGTGCAGCCGGATGTCTCCGGGCGCTCTCAAGTTCCGGCGGGTCGACGCCTCGATGGTGTTTGCGTTCCCGAGTCCCCAGAGTCGCGCCGCGGCCCAAGCGACGCGACGGCCTCGGGTCCCGCCCACAGGCACGCGGCGAGAAGGTTCTGCTGCCGCGTGTGCGGCGCCCCGCGTATCACGTACACGCCGGCGGGTTGCGCCAGACCTTCCGCCCGGAACTGAGCCGCGAAATCCACTCACACTGAGGTCCTTCCTGACACCCTCCTCGAGACGGGTTAGAAACCCGGGGAGGAGGATCGTTGGGAGATCGAGAGCACCGCAAGAAGAGGCTCACACCGGAGCAGAAGTGGCAGATCTTCTTGGAGGCGTCGAGAAAGAACACCACCGACGCAGAGGTCTGCCGGCGCTGGGGCATCGCTCCACACCAGCTGCGCGTCATCCGCGAGCGCGCCAAGGACGGCGCCTTCGACGCGTTCAAGAAAGGTCCCGGCCGACCCAAGCGCGACCGC
>JBBSGD010000028.1:0-29218 GCA_038254435.1 Actinomycetota bacterium | reverse complement strand
TCGGGCCGCTCGTCTTTGATCGCCTTCATGTGGCCGAGGTTGCCGTAGAGGCGCGTGTCCGCGTTCTCGCGAATGCAGCACGTGTTGAATACGACCACGGACGCGTCCTCGGGACCGGCAACCGCACGGTAGCCCGCGCTCTCGAGCATCCCGGCCATGCGCTCGGAATCGTGCTCGTTCATCTGACACCCGAACGTGCGAATGAAGTAGGTGCCAGGTTTGTCACTCACGACGCGGAGCGTAGCACCGGGCCACCCGCCCGCAACCCCCGCAACGGGCTGGGTTGCGGGTTACTTTGCGAGGGCCGAGGAACGGACCTCCCGGATCACCATGATCTTGATCTGGCCGGGATACTGGAGCTCCTCTTCGACCTTCTTGGCGATGTCCCGGGCGATGACCTCGGACTTCAGATCGTCGACCTTCTCCGGCTTGACCATGACGCGCACCTCTCGCCCGGCCTGCATGGCGTAGACCTTCTCGACGCCGTCGAACTCCATTGCGATCTCCTCGAGACGCTCGAGCCGCTTGATGTAGGTCTCGAGCGTCTCGCGCCGGGCGCCGGGGCGAGCACCCGACACGGCATCCGCCGTTTGCGTGATCACCGCCTCCATCGTGCGCTGCTCCACCTCGTTGTGATGTGCCTCGATCGCGTGGCACACCTCGGGGCTCTCCTTGAGGCGGCGGGCGATCTCGGCTCCGATCAGGGCGTGCGATCCCTCGACCTCGTGAGTCACGGCCTTGCCGATGTCGTGGAGCAACGTGCAGCGGCGCGCAAGCTGCACGTCGGTGCCCAGCTCCGCGGCGATCATCCCTGCGATGTGGGCGGCTTCCACCACATGGCGCAGGACGTTCTGGCCATAAGAGGTGCGGAACTTGAGGCGTCCGAGCACGCGTATGAGCTCGGGATGCATGTCGGTGATGCCGATGTCCAGCACGGCCCACTCCCCGCCCTCGCGGATCTCTCGTTCGACCTCGGACTTCGACTTCTCGTGCATCTCCTCGATGCGGGCGGGCTGGATGCGCCCGTCCCCGACGAGCTTCTCGAGGGTGATACGGGCCATCTCGCGTCGGATGGGGTCGAAGCACGACAGCACGGCCGCCTCTGGGGTGTCGTCGATGATCAGGTTGGTGCCGGTGGCTGCCTCGAAGGCCCGGATGTTGCGGCCCTCACGGCCGATGATGCGTCCCTTCATGTCTTCGCTCGGCAGGGTGACGGTGGTTACCGTCGCCTCCGTCGTGAGCTCCGAGGCGACCCGTTGCATGGCCGTGGCGATGATCTTGCGGGCTCGCTTGTCGCCTTCCTCACGCGCCCTCGCCTCGAGGTCACGCACGATCACCATCGCCTCGCGCTTGGCATCGTCCTGTATCTGCTCGACCAAGGCCTGCTTGGCCTCCGAGGACGACATCCTGGCCACCCTCTCGAGCTCCGCCCGCGACCTCTCCGCGAGGTCGCCCAGCTCCGTCCTGGCGCGCTCGATCTCGAGCTCCTTGGACTCCATGGACTGCTCCTTGCGGTCGAGCGAGCTCGCCCGGGAGTCCAGCGCAGCATCTCGCTGCGCTATTCGATCTTCCTTCTTGTCTATGTCCCCGCCGCGTCGCTTCAGGTCTTGCTCGGCCTCCGAACGCATGCGGAAGACCTCGTCCTTCGCCTCGACCACGGCCTCTCGCCTGACGGACTCGGACTCGCGTTCGGCATCTTTGAGCAGGGCCTTGGCCCTTGCCTCTGCCGACGTCGCCTGCTTCTCCGCCATGGTCTTGCGCACGACGAATCCGATGCCCGTGCCTGCGAGCAGACCGAGGACGAGACCGACAACGATCTCCATCCCTCGCTCCTTTCTCTTACTCCACCGGGGCGGGCGCGCTCAGTCGCCCGGCTCCTACCGGCATGAGTGAGCGACGAGCGTCTGGTGACTACCGAAGTCGCAAACGCGCAAGCTCCCCTCCGGGTAGGGACCCGGAGGAGCAGCTAGATGCAGACAAAACGATTATTTCGGTCGGTGTCGAGGACGTTTTCAAGGTGGAACTCTCGCAATCTCAGTCACGCCGTGATGAAGAGCCTCTTTAACTTGCTGTTCACACAATGGTACGCCCCGCTCGGCCATTCCGATGCACTTGGGGCCCCCGCCCCGAATGGCCTAGTCCCAGCCCTCGGGGGGCAGCACGGCGCGCAGCGCGGCTTCTACGGCGTCGGGCTCGAAACCCCGGCCGGCCAGCCGCCGCTGCAGCCGGGCAGCTTGGTCCTTCAGCGGGTAACGCCCGAGCCTGGGCGCCAACCTCGTGGCGAGATCGATCGCCCTCTGGTTCTCGTCGCCTGCGACCTCGGCCACCGCCTGCTCGGCGATGTCCCGCCCTACTCCGCGGGTACCGAGCTCGGCCATTACCGCCGCCGCGCCCCGGCCCCGGCGGCAGCGCTCCTCGACGTAGGTGCGGGCAAAGGCGAGGTCGTCGAGCAGCCCGAGGTCGCGCAGCCGAGCCACGGCCGCGGCGACTTCTTCGGCGTCGTGGCCGGCGGCGCGCAGCCTGCGAGCGAGGTCCCATTCCGAGCGAGCGTGCCGGGCCAGGAGGCGTCCGGCTCGCTCCATCACCTCGCTCGTCTGTGAGGCCGGCGCCGCGCCCTGACTCATCGCGCGGGCTCGGGCTCCTCGGCCGCGGGCTGAGCCTCTGGGGCCGCGGCAGGCTCGTCTTCCCCGGTATCGAGCAGACCGAGCTTGTCCTTGATCTTGAGCTCGATCTCGGTAGCGATGTCGGCGTTCTCGGCAAGGAACGTCTTGGCGTTCTCCCGACCCTGCCCGAGCTGGTCGTCTCCGTAGATGAACCACGCCCCGGACTTGCGCACTATGTCGTGCTCGATGGCAACGTCGAGAAGACTGCCTTCCTTGGAGATGCCGGTGCCGTACTGGATGTCGAACTCGGCCTTGCGGAAGGGAGCGGCCACCTTGTTCTTGACGACTTTCACCCTGATGCGCGAGCCGACGATCTCGGCACCGTCCTTGAGCGAGTCGATGCGGCGCACGTCGAGCCGGACCGAGGAGTAAAACTTGAGGGCCCGTCCGCCGGGTGTCGTCTCGTTGCTGCCGAACATGACCCCGATCTTCTCCCTGATCTGATTGATGAAGATGAGGATCGTCTTGGAGCGGTTCACGTTCCCGGCGAGCTTGCGCAGCGCCTGGGACATGAGGCGCGCCTGCAACCCGACGTGGGAGTCGCCCATCTCGCCCTCGATCTCGGCCCGAGGCACCAGGGCGGCAACCGAGTCCACCACGATGACGTCCATGGCGCCCGAGCGCACGAGGGTGTCGGCTATCTCGAGCGCCTGCTCGCCGGTATCCGGCTGCGAGCACAACAGGTTGTCGATGTCGACACCCACCGCCTTTGCGTAGGTCGGGTCGAGGGCGTGCTCGGCGTCGATGAAGGCGACGAGGCCTCCTGCCTTTTGCGCCTCGGCCACGGCATGGAGGCTCACGGTGGTCTTGCCCGAGCCTTCGGGGCCGTAGACCTCGACGATGCGGCCCCTGGGCAACCCTCCCACCCCGAGCGCCAGATCAAGCGCCAGCGAACCAGTTTGAATCGTGTCTATGGCCATGCGGGCGCCTTGCTCGCCGAGACGCATGATGGAGCCCTTGCCGTGCTGCTTTTCGATCTGCGCCACGGCCATCTCGACTGCTGCATCCCGCCCCGCCTCGTTGCGGCGGGTGTCGGTTACGACGTCCCGGGGGTTCCTGACGCTCGGCACTTGAGGCCTCCTTGGCATAGGGCCCGGCTTGGCGGGCCGTTTCGGTGTGCTTGCGTGCGAACCTTAGGCAGAGGCTGCGACATCTTTTCGTGCAGTGTAGCGAACATACGTTCGATTCCTCGGCTTTTCGAGGCCGAGCCAGGTCATGGCTGGAATCCCACGTCCGCGTCCGGCCCTGATCCAGTCCATTCTCCGGACCGCTGCGCCTCTCCGGACCGCTGAGCCCACGAAAGCACGCACGAATCTCACGCGGGTAGTTCCTCGCCTGTAACTCTACTCCTGTGCCGCGCCCCGTGCGTGGCACGCGTCACACACGCGGGCCCAAAGCGCGGCGAGCCTCTACCGCGACGCCGGTTCGGACAAAGCCCGGCCGGGAGGCTCCACGCGGGAGCTACTGCGCTCCCTGCGCCGCAAGATGCAGATCATCTACCAGGATCCCTACGAATCGCTCGACGCGCGCTTTCGCGTGCGCCAGACGGTCGGGGAGCCGATGGTCGTGCACGGGCTCGGAAAAATCGTCGACCAGGGGCCGGCGCACGAAGTGGTGCGCAATCCCCGCCACCCTTACACCAATGCGCTGCTGTCGGTAGTTTCCCGGCGCGATCCGCGCAGCCGCACCACACCCCAGGTGCTTGCCGGCGAGACCGCCACCCAGTGGCCGTTCCACCGGGATGCCGCTTCCACCCCCGCTGCCCGGCGCTTCGCTCCGCTGCTGCCAATGGAATTGCCGAGCGCTGCAAGACGGAGATCCCCGCTTCTCGCCGAGGCGGGCCCGCGTCATTCGGCAGCCTGCCACCTCACGTGCCCGGCGCACGCCCCCGCCCGTGGCTGAGGCCGCGTCCCCCTAGCGGAGGGACTCCCCGATGTCGACCAGTTTTTCTAGATCGTCGCCTCCCGAGATCTCGACGTCGAGCCCATTCAGGCGGAACTCTACGTACGCGGCGTTGTCTTGGTTTGAGTCGCTCGGCGACCTGGCCTCAACGCACAGGGCGGGGGCTCCTCCCACAACGCACAAAGGATTTTCCGACATCGGGGGCGGCGGCGATATCGTCCTTCCACACGGTCACAGGATCATCTGGACTTCGCCATACACCCTCATAGAAACTGATGAACGGCTTCCTCACCGGCGGCAGATGGCTGTCCTGCGGAGGGGAGGGGAAGTGCATCTCGAATTCCTTGCCGTCCGGGTACACCCAGAGCCCAGTTGCATTGCTAAGGTTGGCTGCCTATCTACTAGATCGAGCAGCCGTTAATTCTGTTACAAACGAAAACAGGAAGATTCCACCCAGATAGCACCGTATCAACCCCGAGCAACTGGATTGCCCAACGCAGAGCTCGGAGTTGTTACAGGGCAGTCTCTCCTGACCGCGTTAGATGGGAGGCCGCACGCGGCGGCGCCAGGCGGAAAGGCAGGCCCGGCGAACCGAAGAAGCGCAGCAGGCCGATCCCGTGCCCCCCGAATATCACGCACGAGGGTGTCTTGCGAATGCGCTGCGCGGGCGGAGTAAGCGTGGAGTTCATCCAGATCCGCCGGCACGAAAGCGTCAGCCAGGCGGAGCAAAAAGAGTGAGCAAGCAGCGTGGCAGACTCTTCATTCGGCGGCTCATGCATCTGCGAACGGCACGCCGTCCCTTGGCAAGGGCGTCTTCTGTCGCCGTGGACTGGTAGAGGTAACTACGTTGGTGTAATTTAACAGAGGGAAAGGGAGGGCTGGCAAGATGTCGGCGCAGACAAACCGTGGTACCTCAACCAGCCGCTTCGGCGTTGGACGCCGTGAAAACCACGACGCCACGGATTTCTATGCCCGGTTCACGCCACCTGACCTCTCCGCTGGGGACGAGGTTTTCGGAGCCTTCCAACTCGATAATCCCCTGCAGTGCTCCGACTCCCGAAACATGGCACACATCCCCGATAGGTCCGTGGCTCTCATTGTGACCTCCCCCCCCTATTTCGCGGGAAAGGAATACGAAGAAGCTCTGGGCGTGGGGAACGTTCCTGCTTCCTATCTTGAGTACCTGCAGATGCTGCGGGATGTCTTCTGCGAGTGCCGTCGAGTGCTCGAGCCAGGTGGCCGCATCGCCGTCAACGTTGCGAACCTTGGTCGTAAACCGTACCGGAGCCTTAGCGCAGATGTCATTCGGCTCCTCCAGGATGATCTTGGTTTGCTCTTGCGAGGTGAAGTGATTTGGGCAAAGGCTGAAGGTGCCGCTGGCTCGTGTGCCTGGGGCTCCTTCCGATCTGCCGCCAACCCGGTGCTCCGGGACGTTACAGAGCGCGTTGTCATCGCATCAAAAGGTCGGTTCGAAAGGGCCCTTTCCCCCGACCAACGGCAAGGTCAGGGATTACCCTGGAAGAACACGTCAACCAACGATGAATTCATGGAGGCGACGCTCGACCTGTGGCGGATGCCCCCCGAAAGCGCCCGCCGCGTCAAACACCCCGCCCCGTTTCCTGTGGAACTGCCTCTGCGGCTCATTGAGCTCTACACGTACGCAAACGATCTGGTCCTGGATCCCTTCCTCGGATCAGGCACGACCGCGGTCGCAGCGGTGCGTCGGGGAAGAAGGTATGCCGGTTATGACACAGACCCTGCATACATAGAAACCGCCAAAGCTCGGGTTACGGAGGAGCTAGAACAGAGGAGCACGTCACACCCATCACACATCGGAGCAGGCCCCTTCCAGGTCCCCCCGCCACCCCCGACCTCCCCCCATGAGCACTTTCAGGCGCGAGCAACGGAACAGGGAAAGGCTGCGCAAGCGATCGCCGAGAGTGTTTTGCGGCAGTCCGGATTCACGATCACTCACCGCAACTACAAGCTTCCTGGACTAGGCCTCACGATCAACTTCGTGGCCAAGGACGCCTGGGCCAAGGATTGGTATTTCGATGTGTCAGGAGCATTCACGACCACACGAGGCGGCCTGTTGAGAACAGACATCATGTGGAAGACGCTCGGAAGGGCGAACGTACTGGCCACCAAACAGGTTGCACCCGTTGTAATGCTGACTTCCCACTTGCCGCGTCGACGGAGCACGGGAGATCATGCATTACGAGCTGTAGGTCCTCGGGGATTCTTCGACGCAATCGAGATGCTTTCCGACGATGGCCAGGGGCGGCTCGTCGCTTACGCGGCAGGTAACCATCATCGTTGCCCGTTGCCGGGCTTCTGGACGGAAGCAGCAATAGGCACCACAACATAGCCGCTCGTGCACTTCGCCTATGCCGTGATAAGACAGGACCCCCGCAGGTACTTGTCGCAGAGAACTCCAAACCTCGAGGTGCTCCATCAGGTCTTAGCCCATCAGGTCGTTGCAAGGACTTAGCAGAACCTCAACCTTGCCGAAACGCTCCTCAGAGCCTCAACCTTCCCAAACAGCTCCGAAAGAGTAAAGGTCACCAGAAGTCATGAGCAGTCTCTCCCGACACCATCTCCAGAATGGAGGCTGCAGGTGTCGCTTTCGCCGCCTGCGCACCGAGGCTCGTGCATCTGCCTACCCGGTGGGTGGGTAATCGCACGAACCTCGTCTCTTAGAGCAGCCGGCCTTGCTCGGTCTCGGTCTCGTCGGCGGGATGCTCGATCAGCGCAACAACCCGTGCCGCCATGAACCGAGCAGTCCGGACGACCTCGCCGCTGCGCGTCACCTCCAGGACCTCGACCGTTCCGCGCACGATGGACACCTCGACTCGCCGGCCCGCCTTCGTAGCCACGATCTCGTAGGTTTTCGTTCCTTCCCCGACGTCGACGACGATCTCCGCTCGGTCACCTTTCATATGCCGACACTACCCGGCCTTCGGTTTGCGCTCGGGCAGCTGCTGTTCCTCGATGAAGATCCTGCCGGTGTCCTTCACTCTCTCCGGCCTTCGTGAGTACAGGTAGATGAGGTAGAGGACGCCGGCGCCCATCCACACTGCGTCGACGATGGCGGCGTAGGACGCGGGCTTGGCCAGAGGCGCTACGAAGCTGAAGACCTTGATGCCGGACGCCGTCAGCCACGTGGGAATGAACACGGCCATGCCCAAGACCGGGATCACCCCGTGGAGAAAGAAGTTGAAAGACTCGCGATGCTCCTTCAGATAGAGCACGAGGCAGGACAGGTTGAGCAGGATGTAAATAGCCACGATGATGATCACGTTGATCGTTGCAATCAGGCCGAACGCGGTCAATGGATCGTACTGAAAACCGAGCCACAAAGGCAGCACGAGGCCAATTACCAGTTGCACTATGACGCCAATGTAGGGCGATCTGAAACGGGGGTGCAGCCGCGCGATGGCCTTGGGCAGCAGGCCGATGCGGCCCATCGCGAACCACGTGCGCGTCGTGGCATTCGCCCCGGCGTTGGAGTTGGCTATGGCGGAGTTGATAACCGCGAGGAAGACGAGGATCCAACCGATGCTCCACGCCTGATGCGCCATCAGCTCCCACGGATCTCCGCCACCGGCGGTCTGGAAGTTGACCATGCGCTCCGGGCCGAAGAAAACCGCTGCCGCGTAGGTCGTCAGGACGTAGAAGAGCCCGATGCCGATGGCCGAGTACAGCACCGCTTTGAGGATGTTGCGCTTGGGATCCCTCGTCTCCTCGGCCAGCGGCGCAGAAGCCTCGAAGCCGATGAACGCAAGGACCGCGTAGATGCCGCCCGCGATCACGCCCGACGAGCCCGAGAAGTCCGAGCTCGTGAACCCGGTTCCGAAGACGCTGCCGGTGTTGTCGCCTCCCGCCTGAACGATGAGAGTGATCGCAAGAGCGCCGAACACCAAGATCTCGAACAGCCCAAGCAACGTGCCCGTGCGAGCCGAAATCTGGATTCCCACGAATCCGAGCACGAACACGATGAGCGCGCCGAGGATTGCCCAGATCCACCACAGATCTGCCGACCAGCCGAACTCAACGTTGAAGGTGCCGGCGACCGTAATCCCGAGGATCAGATAGAGAAGTGGCGCGACCAGCGACTCGACCATCGCATAGCCCCATGCGACCAGAAACCCAACCGCGGGATGCAGGCCGCGCGAGGTGTACGTGTAAAAGGACCCGGCCGAGGGAAGTCGTTTGGCGAGCTGACCGATGGACGAGGCAGCAAAGACGCACCCCACCAGCGCCAGCACGACGGACAGCGGAAGCGAGCCGCCCGCGAAGCCGGCTCCGAAGGGAATGGAAAAAGCAACCGCCGCGGCGGGAGCCATGTGGGTGATGGACTGAAAGATCACCTCGCGTAGCCCGATGGCCCCTCGGGTGAGCTCGGCTCCATCACGATAGCGCGCGGCCGTGGCCATGCATTCCCTCCCCTGATGGCTTCTCCGTCGCTCACAAATATGAGGCCCGCGCGCCAAGAGAGCAAGCAATCCCGGGAGCGCCCCGGTCCGAGTGGCCGTGGGCCCGGGGCCGAGTGGGTGGTTACGCGCTCATTTGACCGCTCACCACCCAGTCACCAGAGGGGGCGGGGGTACCGGCGGCGCCTCTAACATGAGGGTTCGCCGCGTTTGACCGAAAGGAAGACACAATGGCCATAGGCACCGCTACAGAGGTCGTGGCCCGCGACCAAGTCATCTGGTCCTTCGGCCCGGACCTCGAGCCCGTCGTGCAAGTCGAGCCGGGCACGATCGTCGAGCTCGAGACCAACGACTGCTTTACGGGACAGATCCTCTCCGAGGACGATCTCGTGACGAGCATCGACTTCGACCGGGTCAACAGCGCCACCGGGCCGGTGGCGGTAACCGGTGCAGAGCCCGGCGACTCGCTGGTCGTAGAGATCCTCGCCATAGAGACCGTCGAGCGCGGCGTCGCGACGATCATCCCGGGCTTCGGACAGCTCATCGACGCGGTCAAGTCGCCGGTCACGCGCGTCTTCGAGGTGCACGACGGATGGATCGAGATGAACGACAGTATTCGTTTTCCCCTGCGACCCATGGTTGGCGTCGTGGGAGTCGCCACCGAAACCGAAACGATCACCAACGCGCTCGCCGACCGGCACGGAGGCAACCTCGACAACCACCTGCACGGCCCCGGCTCCAAGATCTACTTTCCGGTGCGCCAGCCCGGAGGGCTCTTTGCCGTCGGTGACATGCACGCCAGCATGGGAGACGGCGAGGTGTGCGGCACCGGTGTCGAGATCGCCGGCCGGGTAACGGTGCGGTTCGATGTGCTCAAGGGCAAGCAGAGTCACTGGCCTGTGACCGAGCTCGCCGACTCGTGGGTGGTGCACGGCACCGAGACTGAGTACATGGACGCGATGAAGCTAGCGTGCGAAGAGTCGGCTCGTATGCTCGTGAAGGAATGGGGCATGTCGATCGAGGATGCGTTCATCTTTCTGAGCGTCGCCTGCGATGTCGGCATCGCCCAGGCGTGCAAGCCGTCGCCCTTCGGCTCGATCGCGAAGGTGAAGATCCCCAAGATCGACGCATGCCCGGCTCCCTTCAGCGTCTAAGTCAGTCGATCAACGCAGCACAACTCAACAAGGAGGTAGCGTGGGCTCGGGACAAGAGATCTCGACAGTTGCGGTGCTCGGCACCGGGATCATGGGGGACCAATGGCGTCCAATCTCGCGGCTGCGGGGCTCGACGTGCGTGTCTACAACCGTACGCCGGAGAAGGCCGAGGCGCTCGCGGACAAGGCGCGAGTGTGTGACACACCAGCTGAGGCCGCACGCCGGGCCGACGCCGTGATCACCATGCTGACCGACGGAAACGCTGTGGAGGAGGTCATGTCTGGGCCCGGCGGGGCGCTCGAGGTTCTGGATTCGGGCGCCGTGTGGCTGCAGATGAGCACCGTGGGAATCGAGGCTGCGGACAAGCTGGCCGGCCTCGCTCACGAGGCCGAGGTCGCCTTTGTGGACGCTCCCGTCCTGGGAACGAGCCGGCGCAGCGGGGCCAGCTCTTGGTGATCGCCTCCGGGCCCAAGGACGAGATCGAGCGATGCGCTCGTGTCTTCGACGCCATCGGCAGCGAGGTTCACGTTCTCGGCGCCGCGGGACAAAGCTCGGCCATGAAGGTAGTCGTCAACAACTGGCTCCTTACGCTCGTCGAGGGTTTGGCCGAGACGGTAACCCTTGCCGAGTCCCTTGACCTCGACCCCAGCGACTTCCTCGCGATCATCGACGGAGGGCCGGTCGGAGCACCCTACGCACAGCTCAAGGGCAAGGCGATGATCGATGAGAGCTTCGAGCCGAGCTTCCCTTTGTCCCTCGCGCTGAAGGACGTGGGCCTGGTGATTGCCGCCGGCGAGCAGGCGGGCCACGAGGTGACGTTAGGCCGGGTCATCGCACGCCAGCTCGAGCGCGCCGTAAACATGGGTCACGGTGACGAGGACATGGCCGCCGCCTACTACGCAAGCAAGCCGTGACGCCGCGCTGACACTCTCATCGAGCCGGGCTTCTCGGCGCTTGGATCCGGTTCAAACCACGACATCCTGGCTGCGTCCGGAGACTCTTACCGATCTCGTTACTTCGAGGATCAAAATCCGGGCCGGCATAGCACGGTCGGAGACAGCCATGAAGTGGGAGCCAAAGTCTCCTTCTGCACCCAATTAATCAGAGTCATCGTTATTGTGTCGCCTTCGCACCACAGCTCGGTCGCTGCCGTGACTACACCCCAACTACCGGTAGCCCAGACGAATCTTCCCCCGGCCACGAGAGTGTCCATCGATGCCCGGGGGAAAGGGTAGAAACCCCGATCTGTTGCTCCAAGGTGCGCAATCGAAAGATTGTGCTTCTCCCAGAACGTGTCGCGCGGTGACCGACCACAGCTCGACCGCATTCGCTCTCACGGTGACCGTGTGGCCTTTCTACTAACTTCCGATCTACGGTGGACCGGATCAGTATCCGCAGGGTGTGCGCCCCGGCAGAGTGCCGCAACCCCCATCGGTCAAGAAAGTCCTCGGAGCCGGTTCCAGAAACTGACGAGACCTCAGGTCACCTCTGAGGGCAAGGTTCAACCAATTGGTCACGAGCCGCCTCCATCTTTGCCGGTAGTGGAGGTTCGCACTCCATTCCCTTACAGCTCCACGGCGACGTGCTTGACCTCGAGGTACTCGTTGATGCCCTCGGCGCCTCCCTCGCGACCGAACCCCGAGTGCTTGATGCCCCCAAAGGGCGCGGCCGGATTCGACACCAGGCCCTTGTTGAGCCCCACCATGCCGGTAGCGAGGTCCTCGATCGCCTTGAGCCCGCGCCTCAGGTCGCGCGTGAAAACGTAGGCCACGAGGCCGAACTCCGTGTCGTTGGCGCTGGCGATCGCTTCGTCGTAGTCCGAGAACTTGATGATCGGTGCAACCGGGCCGAAGATCTCCTCCTTCGTGAGGCGCGCCTTTGTCGACACTCCTGTGAGAACCGTCGGCTCGTAGAAGTAGCCGGGGCCGTCCGGCTTGCCACCGCCGATGAGGCATTCCGCCCCCTTGCCGAGCGCGTCGTCCACGAGCTCGGTGACCTTGGAACGCTGCTCTTCGTCGACGAGCGGGCCCACCTCGACGCCTTCTTCGGTGCCTCGCCCTACCTTGAGAGCGCCCATCTTGCCGGCGAGCTTGCGCGCGAAGTCATCCGCTACCGACTCGTGCACGTAGAAGCGGTTCGCGGCCACGCACGACTCGCCGATGTTGCGCATCTTGGCGAGCATGGCGCCCTCGACCGCGGCGTCCAGATCGGCGTCTTCAAAGACGATGAACGGCGCGTTGCCGCCGAGCTCCATGGACGTGCGCAGCAGGTTCTCCGATGCCTGCCCCATCAGCTTGCGCCCCACTTCCGTCGAGCCGGTAAACGACACCTTGCGCGTCCGTCGGTCCGCCAGCAACGGGCCGATGGTCGAGCCCGAGGACGAAGTGGTGATCACGTTGAGCACGCCGTTTGGCAGACCGGCCTCGGCGAGGATCTCGGCAAGGGCAAGCATCGACAGCGGAGTGGAGCTCGCCGGTTTCATGACCATCGTGCAGCCCGCAGCGATGGCCGGCCCGATCTTCCTCGTTCCCATGGCGAGGGGGAAGTTCCACGGGGTGATGAGGACGCAAGGCCCGACGGGCTGGCGCATCACGAGAGTGCGGCCCTGCCCGTTTGCGGTCACGCTGTAGCCGCCCTGGATACGCACCGCTTCTTCGGCGAACCAGCGGAAGAACTCCGCCCCATAGGCGATCTCGCCCTTGGACTCGGTGAGGGACTTGCCCATCTCGAGCGTCATCAACAGGGCGAGGTCGTCGGCCCGCTCGGTCAGCAGCGACCAGGCGGACCGAAGGATTTCGCCGCGAGCGCGCGGCGCCGTTGCCGCCCAGTCCTTCTGCGCACCGACCGCAGCATCGAGCGCCTTCACCGCGTCCTTACTCGTTGCGTCCGCGACCTCGCACAGGGTGTCGCCGGTGGAGGGGTCCTGCACCGGGAGCGTCTTGGCCCCCTGCCCGTCTACCCATTCGCCGCCGATGAAGAGACGCTTGGGCACCGCCTCGACTACCTTGCGCTCCCAGCTCTGATCAACGCCCATGCTCCGCTCCCTTGTTGGCTTGTAATCATTCCCTGCCGGCTGCCCGCCCGGGCCTCGAGCCTATTCTCCTGCCGGGCGAGCCGCCCTCGACGAAGGGCAGCCGTGAGCGCCCGACGTTGCTCCACTGTGTCCTGGTGCCTAGGAATTCATCCGAGGCAGCTTCTGAAGGTAAGGCTCGATCTCAGCGGCCGTCGCGACGTTGTCCCAGCGAGCCACAATCCGCCCGTTCGCCCCGATGAGGAACACCCACGGCTCGTGCAGGTCCTTGTCCCTATAGAGCCAGTCTGCCGCCGACTTGTTGAGCACCCTCTTGTTGAAGTTGCGCCAGATCTCCACGTGGATGAAGTTCGCCTTGCTCGAGTACCTCTTGGCGAGCGAATCCACCATGTTCGTGATGGGCCCGCAAAACTGGCTGATGCAGTACACGGGCGTGGCAAAGACGACCAGAGCCGGTTGATGTCGCTTGATCGAGTCTGCGATCGTCGTCTTGTGAAGCTCGGGGTCCGGGACCGGCTGTCCCCCCTGCCCGCGCGAGTCGATTGCGGCGCGCGGCACTCCCGGTGTGTCTAAGGTCAGGCTCTTCGTCCTTAGAGCGGGCCGTCCGATTGCCGGTATGTGGTGGTGGGCGAGCACTTGAAAGGCCGCCGTGGCGCGCTGCGGCCCGCCGTTCAGAGCAGTGCTCACCGATACCTGCCAGAAGCCCGGCTTGTCAAAGCTCACATCGGCTCCGTACACGCCGCGCCCTTGCGATGCCGGCACGGCAACCGGGCCCTCTAGGTGCTTGTTCGGATCGCCCGGGATCTCGAGGAAGTGCCCGGTGGCGCGCGGGCCGGGCTGGGGCGCGCCCGACTGCTTGTGCCGGCCGAGGTAGCTGAAGCTCATCGCCACGTGCCCATAGGATACGAAGCGGCCCTTGGCCGCCAGCAGCCCGACGATGAAACGCTGCTTGCCGCCGGCCGCCAGATCGTAGCTGGCGACCTGCGCCACCAGTGAATCGCCGCCCTTGACCACGGCGCTGCTCGGGCCGGAGCCTCCCGAGCTGCCCGGGGCGTCCGCGCCGCACGCGGACAGCAGCACTGCGAGCGTTACGACGAGTCCCGCTGCTGGCACGGTCATGCCGATACCTTTCCGCTCAGGCCGCACACGCCGGAGCCTTCAAGCCGATGACCCCAAGCGCTCCGGTGGCCTCGTCGATGAGGGTGCCGAGAAGAGCCGCGGCGCGGCGCGGCTGCGTCCCGGGCTTGACTCCTGCCTCAACGGCCTCCATCGCGACGAGCAGCCGGGCTGCGGCTTGCCTGTCCTTGCCCTCGGCCCTGCCGGCCAGCGTGTGCAGGTCCTCGTGCGCCTCGTCGAGAAAGATGCGGCGGGCGCTGCCGGGATCTTTGCCCGACCTCTTCTCGGCGGCACACAGAGAAGCTACCGCCGCCACCAACGGACTCTTGACCGAGACCCCGCTCGTGCCCGCGGAGCGCACCCTTGCCGGCCCGCCGGCCGAGCCGCTTGCGCATGCAGCCGCGGCGAAAGCAAGCCCGGCTGCAACAGCCACGAGCAACCGGCGCGTCATCCCTGTGGCCTTTCGTCGGTAGCGAGCAGTCCGTAGACATTGACGTCATGCCAGCCGCGCCGGGCATGGCTGCCGTGGCGCAAGAGACCCTCGTGCCGGAACCCGAGCTTGCGCGCCACGGCGATGCTGGCTTTGTTCTCTGGAGCGGCGTGGAGCTCGAGGCGATGGAGGCCGAGCTCGCCGAAGGCGTACTCGACCACCGCAGCGCCCGCTTCGGTCACGAGCCCCCTGCCGGCGAGGTCGCTGCGCAGCCAGTAGCCGAGCTGTCCGCACTTGATGAGGGGTACGTACTGACCGATGCCGATGCCGCCCACGGGCCGCCCCTCGAGCAGCAGCGCCCAGTTCCACTCGACGCCCATCTCCCAGGCCTTTGCCGAGCTGTCCGCAAACGCCCGCGTCTGCTCCTTCGTCGGATCGATCCCCCACGACATCCACTCGCCGATCTCCCGAGCGGACACCCTGATGGAGGCCCACAGATCGTCCACGTAGCGCAGCGACATGGGCGCAATGGTCAGCCGCTCGGTGCGCAGCGACCTGCTCTTTCTGAATCTCATCACAGATGAGGATAGGCGCACCGCCTTCTTTGAGAGGCAGCCTCATGAACCGCCCAGCGCCCACTTGCCGACAGGGTCGTAGCGAACGCCGGAGCGCGCCGGGATGCTCCGGTAAAGGACTATCGACCGGCACGCAAAGGCCGCCGCGGGAATCCTCGGCAAGTCGTCTTCGGCCGGCAGCGCGTGCGGCCGCGCGAAGCGAGCCACCGTCATGTGGGCAGAGAAGCCCCTGACCTCCGGCTCGTGGCCCAGCGCCTCGAAACGGGCCTCGAGGTCGGCAGCCACTGCGCCCAAGAGGCCGTGCTCTTCATGCAGCCCCACCCACAGGACCCGGGCCCCGCGCGCGTTCGGGAAGGCGCCGAGACCGCCCACCGACAGCTCGCCCGGCCGGTGCTTCGCAGCGCACGCGCGGCAGACGTCCGCCGCGGCATCGAGCTGCTCCGGCGGGGTCCAACCGAGGAACTTGAGCGTGACGTGCTGGTTCTGCGCGGGCACCCAGCGCGCGCTGGGGAGGCTCTTTCTAAGCGGGTCGAGGGCAGCCGCGATGCCCGACAGCACGCCATCCGGCACGGGTACCGCAACGAAGAGCCGGAGCTTGGCCGCGCTCACTCCTCGCCTGCGACGAGCCTGCGGGCGAGATTCAAGGCAGCTGTGACGGCCATGCGCCGGACGTTGTCGCGGTCGCCGTGCCCCTGCACGCGCGCCACGTGCGTGCGTCCGGACATACAAGCGCCCACGTACACGACCCCGGGCGGCTTGCCCTCGCTCTCCGCAGGCCCGGCCACGCCGGTAGTCGAGAGGCCCAGATCGGCGCCGAAGCGAGCTGCAGCCCCCTGTGCTAGCGCCGCGGCCGCCTCTTCGCTAATAGCCCCGGGGCCGTCGAGGATCTCTTGCGGCACTCCGGCAAGCGCGCCCTTGGAGGCAGGCGAATAGGTGACGAGGGAGCCGAGGAAGTAATCGCTGGCGCCCGGCGCGTCCGTAAGCTGCGCCGCCAGCAGGCCGCCCGTCAACGACTCGGCAGCAGCAACGCTCACGCCCTTGGCCATGGCAATGCCGGCGAGGGCCTGGGCCGCGTTGTCGAAGTGCCCCGGCACGGCCGCAGCTCCGAGCCGGTCCCTGATCTGCTTCTCGAGTGGCGCAATGAGAGACTCTGCTTCCGCCGTGGTGGCGGCCTTGGCGGTGATGCGCACGTGCACTTGCCCGGCGCTCGCGAGGAAGGCGATCGTGGGGTTGCTCTGCTGCGCCACGATGTCCTTGATGGTCTCGTGCGCGCCCGACTCGCCCGGCCCGATAACCAGCACCTGACGGGTCACCAGCACCGAGGTCTCGCCGCGCCGGGCAAGGGCGGGCAGAACGGTCTTGCCGAGCATCAGGCGCATCTCCCACGGGACCCCCGGCAGGGCGAAGAGGACAGCCCCGTGGTGCTCGATCATGAACCCGGGCGCGGTCCCCTCGGGGGGGATCGGCACCGCGCCCTGCGGCAGGTCTGCCTGGCGAAGGTTGTCCTCGGGCATGGTGCGGCCCATGTCCTCGAAGATCCCGCGCACCGTCGCGGTGAGCTCCTCATCGCGCACCAGCGGCACGTCGAGGGCGGCGGCAACGGCCTCGCGTGTCAAGTCGTCCGGCGTCGGGCCGAGCCCGCCGGTTACGACCACGACGTCTGACCGCTGAAGACTCTGGCGGATCACCCGCTCGACGCGCTGAAGGTTGTCGCCCACGGCGGTGTGCAGGAAGATGTCGACGCCGGCAACGGTGAGCTCCTGGGACAGATGCTGTGCGTTGGTGTTGGCTATCTGGCCGAGCAGCAGCTCGGTGCCCACGCCGACGATCTCGCCCCTCACGAAGCTACCTTGACGCTGCGTCCTTTGAAGGCGGCGATGAAGTACTCGCCTCCCGAGACAACGGTAACGGCCAGCGTGAGCGTGAACAGAACCCAGTGACCGGTGTTGAGAGAGGGCCACGGGAACAGCCACCACGCCAAGGTCGTGATCTGGAGAACCGTCTTTGCCTTTCCCGCAAGCGAGGCCGGAAGCGTCCCGCCGCCTTGCACAATGCGCGTGCGCAGGACCTGTACACCGAGCTCTCTCGCCGCAATGACGAGCGCCCCCCACAGCGGCCACCCGCGCAATGCCACGAGCACCACGAGCGCCGATCCCACGAGGAGCTTGTCGGCGAGCGGATCGAGCCACTCGCCGGCGCGTGAGGTGTCATCGTTGCGCCGCGCCAGATGACCGTCGAGGAAGTCGGACAGCGAAGCCAGCAAGAAGACCGCCAGCGCGAGCGCCCGCGCGATTGCCGACTGTCCGTAGGAGAGGAACACGAACAACGGTACGAGGCCGACGCGCACGACGGTGATGACGTTGGGCACCGTGAGGGGCAGGGCACGCACCCGGGTCAACGTTCTAGCTTGCCGGCCAAATCGGCGCCGCTGTTTGCCGTGATGCGAACGGGCACGTAGTCCCCGACCCTGAGCGGCTCGTCCACCGTAAAGGTGATCTCGCCGTCGACTTCGGGTGCCTCTCTCTGGGAGCGCCCGGACCAGGTCCCTGCCCCGTCGTCCCAGCGCTCGACCAGGACCTCGAAGCGCTCGCCGACAAGACTCGAGGCCCGGCGCTCCATGGCGATCTCGCCGGTCACGGCGACTCGCTCGGAGCGCTCGCGCGCCACCTCTTCGTCCACTTGCCCCTCGAGCACGTCCGAGCGCGTTCCCGGCTCCCGGGAGAACGTGAACACGCCCACCCAGTCGAGGTCCGACTCGTTGACGAACGAGTCGAGGTCTGCCGCGTCGGCTTCGCTCTCGCCGGGGAAACCGAGGATGAAAGTGGAGCGGATGCCGGCAAGGGGCTCGGCGCCGCGAATGCGCCCGATGATGCGCTCGAAGCGATTGCGCCCGCCCCAGCGGCCCATTGCCTTGAGCACGCCGGGTGCAACGTGCTGCAAAGACAGGTCGAAGTAGGAAACGATCACGTCGGAGGCGAGCATCGTGTCGATCAGCTCGTCGCTTACGCCTTGCGGGTGCAGATACATCAACCGGATCCTCTTGAGCCCGTCCACGCTCTCGAGGCGGCGGAGCAGCCGGACGAGGCCGCCTTCCTTCGTGTCGCGTCCCCACATCACAGAGTCCTGGCTGACCAGCGAGATCTCGGAGACGCCCTGCGCGGCGAGACGGCGAGCCTCGCCCTCGATGTCGGCCGCAAGGCGTGATCGGAACTTGCCGCGCATAAGGGGAATCGAGCAGAAGGCACAGCCGCGGTTGCAACCCTCGGCTATCTTCAGGTACGACCACGGAGCGTGTCCGAACCGAAGGCGCGGGGACGCCGCCATGCTCGCATCCCACCAGGCAGGGTCGAAGCGCGCCCCGGGGTCCCCGTGCACTCGCTGGGTCAGCATTCCATCGGCCACCGCAGATACGATCTCGGCGACACGTGGGTAGGCGGCAAAGTCGACGAGCGCGTCGACCTCGGGCAGCGAGCTTGCAATCTCTTCTGCAGAGCGCGCCACGAGACAGCCGGTCAGGATCAGGCCCTCGATAGCTCCGGCCTCCTTTAGCTGGGCGAGGTCGAGCACCTCTTGAACGGTCTCGCGCCTGGCGGGATCAATGAACCCGCAGGTGTTGACGAGGACGATGTCTGCGTCCACGACGTCCCCGACCACCTCATGGCCCCCCATCGCGATAAGACCACCCAGGCCCTCCGAGTCCACGGCGTTCTTGGGGCAGCCGAGAGTGACTATCGCCACCTTTGCGCAGGACACGCGATCAGTGCGGGTTCTGCAGATCGTCGGGCAGCGTAATCGTGTATACGGTGGCGTCCGAGGGAGCGCCAATGTTGTGCCCGTTCACGATGAGGTCGACACTGGCGGCCGCGCCGAACTTGATGATCATCGACGACTGCGCCGCGTAAGAAGCCTTTTGTCCAACCGCGATGATCTGTTGGGTGTAACTGCCATCGGCGGTCACTCCCACCCAGCACGGGCCCCGCGTTGCGAGGATCTTCACGTCTATTCCGTTGTCGAAGGCGATCGTGTTTGAGTCGGGCGAAGGCTTGGATCCGCCGCCCGAAGGACTCGGCGGCTGCTTACTCGAAGAAGGTGACGGACTTGCATCTGCTGCCTGGTTGCTCGTTGCCTGCTCGTTTCCGGTCTTGTTCCCGCCCGAGTTGTTCGGCTGCGTCACCCCAATGACGAACAGCGCCAGCAAAAACGCTGCAGCGATTCCGGCTGCTACGGTCCAGCTGCTGCTCATGCGCGAACGCTGGCGCGGGATGGAAGAGCGTCGCGACCGGCGCTCACTCGCCATTATCTTGGCTTCGTCGACCTTTCTCGAGCCGTAGCGAGAATCGAATTCCGTCACCAGAGGCGCCGGATCGATCATGAGATAGCGAGCGTAGGAACGCAAGAACCCGCGCACGTACGTGGACGCGAGGAAGTCGAAGTCATCTGACTCCATGCGCATGAGAAAGTCCGCACGGATTCGGGTTTCTTCTGCCGCCCGGTCGATGCTGACTCTGCGCTTGCGCCTCGCGGCCCTCAAATGTCGGCCGATGGTCTGCTCTTGGTCGCTCACGCTCTTTGTGGACTAGACGAAGTGGGCACGGACCTGTAACCCTCAGTATATCGGCGCATGCCGCTCATCCTTTTAGGCTCGGGAGTGTCAAGCCTCGGGACCGGCACGCGGTCCTCAGACGCCGTGCTCGGCTACCTGATCGGCGCTGGACGGGTCGGCGAGCTCCTCGGGAGTCATCAACACATCGCGCGGCTTGCTGCCCTGCGATGGTCCCACGATGCCCCTCTGCTCGAGGAGGTCCATGAGACGCCCCGCCCGGGCGAAGCCAACCTTGAGCTTGCGTTGGAGCATCGAGGTCGAGCCGAGCCCGGAGCGAACCACCAGCTCCAGCGCTTCCTGTAGGAGCTCGTCGTCCCCCCCGCCGGAGCCGTAGCCTGAGTCGGGCCCCGGCCGCGACTCATCCACCGTGATCCCCTCCACGTAGCTGGGCTGCCCCTGTCTGCGAGTGTGCCCGACGATGCCTGCGATCTCCTTCTCGGTGACCCATGCTCCCTGGATGCGGCGCGGCTTGCTCGCGTTCGCGTGCAGGAACAGCATGTCCCCGAGGCCGATGAGCTTGTCGGCCCCGCCTTGATCGAGTATCACGCGCGAATCCTGCTGGGACGCCACAGAGAACGCGAGCCGCGACGGCACGTTGGCCTTGATCACTCCCGTGACCACGTCAACCGAGGGTCGTTGAGTCGCTATGACGAGGTGGATTCCGACTGCACGCGCCATCTGGGCAATGCGGCAGATGGCGCTTTCAACGTCGCGCGGCGCGACCATCATGAGGTCGGCCAGCTCGTCGACCACGACAAGGATGTACGGAAACGGCTCCGCGTCGGGTTCGTCGTCACCGCGCCTGACTACCGCTCCGCGCGCCACCGCGTCGTTGTACATCTCGAGGTTGCGCATCCCGCAGTGCGCGAGAACCTCGTAGCGCATCTCCATCTCGCGCACCACCCATCCAAGCGCGGCAGCCGCCTTCTTCGGAACTGTGACGACGGGGGTAAGAAGGTGCGGCACTCCGGCGAAGTGCGTCAGCTCGACACGCTTCGGGTCGATCAGGATCATGCGCACCTGGTCGGGCCTCGCTCGCACCAACACTGAGGTAATCAGCGAGTTGATGCACGAGGACTTGCCCGAGTTGGTGGCTCCTGCGATGAGCACGTGAGGCATGTCGGTGAGATTGGCAATGACCGAGTCCCCGGAGATGTCCATGCCGAGCGCCACAGACATCGGGTGCTTGTCGCGCGCGGCGGTCCCGGAACGCAACACGTCCCCCAGGGTTACGAGGCGCCTGGTGCGGCTCGGAACCTCGATGCCGATCGCCGATCGTCCAGGGATCGGTGCCAGAAAGCGGAGCTCGCCGGAGGCCAGCGCGTACTTCATCTCGTTCGACAGGGACAGGACGCGGTTCACCTTGACGCCCGGGCCCAGTTCGACCTCGAAACGCGTCACCGTTGGACCGGCTGTGTAGCCGGTGACCGCGGCGTCCACTTTGAACTGCTCGAAGGTGGCCTCGATCACCCGGCTCATCTCGTCGATCGAGCGGGCCGAAACCTGCTGCTCATTGCCGCGCGCCAGCACGTCCAGCGGCGGAAGCTTGTAGGACCTCGTGTCGCCAACCGGCATGGTCAGCTGGGTGGGCCGTCCTGCCTCGACTGGTGCGACGGCTGCGGGAGCCTCTTGCGCAACAGGCGCCTTCCCCGAAGCTTCGACCTCTGCCTCCCCTTGGCCGGCTCCCTCTTGCAGATCCTCTTCATCGTCTTCGTCGCGCGCCACGAAGCCGCGCACGAAGGCGGCCACCTCCTCGCCAACGAACCTCGCCCCTGCCGCGACGCGGGTGACCGGTGTGCGCGTGACGATGAGCACCCCTGCGAAGAAAACGAGCACTAGGACGAGCCATGCCGCCCAGACGCCGATCAGGCTCGCCATAGGCCGCGCCGCGACGGCGCCAAACACTCCGCCCATAAGCCTCAGCTTGGCGAGCGACACCGAGACCGGCTTGTCCCCCCACACCAGATGAGTCATCGCGGCGAGCGTGACCACGAGGAGCAACGAGCCGACGGCGAGCCTTACGAGATGCTGCCGGGTTCTCGGGATCGCCGCGACGAGCCCGGCAAGCACCATCAGCGCCGGTACGAGCACGGCGAGGCGCCCGACTCCCAGGCGGGCGACGTAGTCCAGACCCGTCCCCACCGGGCCGGCGCCGCCGGCATATATGCCGATGCCCGCGATGATCCCGGCGAACACGACCACGAGGCCCCACGCAGCGGGCGGCGCATGCCTTACGTGGGACGCTCCCCAGCGGGCGAGCGCGGCAAGACGCGAGGGCTGCTTGCGCTTCACGGGGCGCCGCGCCGGAGGCCGGGATTGTGCACGGCCACTCGGGCGGCGCGCCGAGGCGGGCCGCTTGCTCTTGTTGGTGCTTCGTCGGCGCGTTCGAGTGGCCAGGTGTCCTCCCGGAGTCCCGTGGGCCCTCACTTTAACAATAGTTCACAGGAGTAACACGGAATCGGGCGCCCGGCGCGCACGGGCCGGGCCCTTTCGGAGGCCCGGCCCGTTTCGATGCCCTGCTGGGAGCTGCCTTCGGTTAGGCGGAGCGCGCCTGCTCGGCGTGCTTGCCCTCGCCGAACTCCTCGATGGCCTTCTTGTTGAATGCCGGAATGTCGTCCGGCTTGCGGCTGGTGACGAAACCCTCGTCGACGACTACTTCCTCGTCCACCCAGTGGCCACCTGCGTTGCGAATGTCCGTCTGCAGGCTAGGCCACGAGGTGAGCGTGCGGCCCTGCACGACTCCGGCCTCGACCAGAGTCCACGGCGCGTGGCAGATGGCCGCAACGGGCTTGGCTTGCTCGAAGAAGTCGCGCGCGAACTTGACGGCGGCCGAGCTGAGGCGCAACGCGTCCGGATTGGCAACCCCGCCGGGGAGCACCAGACCGTCGTAGTCAGATGCGCTTACCTCGTCCACCGTCTTGTCGACCGGGAACGAGTCACCCTTGTCGAGATGGTTGAAAGCCTGGATCTCGCCCGCCTCGGTCGACACCAGATGGCACTCGGCCCCGGCGCCGGAGATGGCCTCCCACGGCTCTGTCAGCTCGACCTGCTCGGTTCCTTCGGTGGCTACCAAAAAGGCTATCTTCTTGCCGTCTAGCTCGGGCATAGGGAACTCCTCGCTTGTGTAAGGGCGCCGGATGACGCCGTGAGCTGGGATTAACCTAGTCATACCCGGGATCCCGGGACGAGAAACGAGAGCGGGGGCGCTCAGACCTCCATGATCACAGGAAGGATCATGGGACGCCGGTGCGTTTCCCGCCATACGAACTCGCCGAGCGCGGCGCGACAGGCCTTCTTTATGGCCCCCCAATCGGTAACGCCTTCTTCTTCCAGATCATCGAGCGCGTCGGCAACTCGGTCGGCGGCCTCGTCAAGAAACTCGCGCGACGTCTCTATGTAAACGAAGCCGCGACTGATGAGGTCTGGTCCCGCAAGGATCTCGCCGGTATGAGGGTCGATGGTGACTACGCAGATGAGGATGCCGTCTTGGGCCAAGAGACGCCGGTCGCGCAGCACCACGGGGCCGACGTCGCCGACCCCGATGCCGTCGACGAGGACGATTCCCGCGTTCACGCTTCCGGCTACCTCGAGCTCCCCGGACTGAAGCTCGAGCACCTCGCCGTCCTCGACGATCGTGATGCTGCTGCTCACCACCCCGAGCGAACGCGCGAGCTTCGCGTGCAGCGCGAGCTGGCGGTACTCGCCGTGCACCGGAACGAAATGCCTTGGGTGCACCAGCCTCAGCATCTCTGCAAGCTCGTCGGACGCGGCGTGTCCCGAAACGTGCACCGGATTGGTACCTGAATGAAAGACCTCTGCTCCCGACCGGTAGAGCCCGTTGATCACACGGTGGACTGCAGATTCGTTGCCGGGGATGGGGCTTGCCGACAGGATCACGGTGTCTCCGTCGGACACACGCACCCACTTGTGGTCGCCGGCCGCAATGAGCGACAGAGCCGACAACGGCTCCCCCTGCGAACCCGTGCACACGATCACCACCTGGTCGTGGTCGTAGCGTTCGATGTCGGCGATGTCGACAATCGTGTTCTTGTTAACGCGCAAGTGGCCGAGCTCGAGCCCGACCTCCACGTTTGCAACCATAGAGCGGCCCACGAAGGCAACGCGGCGCCCAATCTCCTCAGACACCTCGCACACCTGCTGAATGCGATGAAGATTCGATGCGAAACAAGCGACCACGATGCGTCCGCTCGCAGCTTCGAAGATGTCTCGCAGTGCCGCCCCAACAATGCTCTCTGAAGGGGTGCGTCCATCTCGTTCTGCGTTGGTCGAGTCCGAAAGGAGCAAATCGACACCCTCGTTCCCGAGAGACCGGAAGGCCTCGAGGTCGGTGTGCCTGCCGTCTATCGGCGAGTCGTCGAGTTTGAAGTCGCCCGTATAGACGATGTGCCCTCCGGGCGTGTCGAGAGCCACGGCTATCGCGTCCGGAATCGAATGTGAGACCGACATGAAGCGGCAGTTGAAGACCCCGATGCGGCGCCGCCCCGGCGCCCTTATCTCGATCATCTCCGGTGCAAGCCCGTATTCATCGAGTCTCCGGCGGGCAAGTCCCAGAGTCAGCGGTGTTCCGTACACGGGGACGTCGACTTCTCTGAGGAACCACGACAGCGCGCCAACATGGTCCTCATGACCGTGCGTGAGGAGCACTCCCTCGCACCTGTCCGCGCGCTCCGTCACGTAGGAAAAGTCGGGTAGCACGAGGTCCACTCCCAGCATCTCTTCGTTGGGAAAGGACAGCCCAACGTCGATGACGAGGAGCCGCTCGTCGCTCTCGACGACGAGCATGTTACGCCCTACTTCGCCGAGCCCCCCAAGGAAGACGACGCGTGTGGTCGTCTCGCTCACAAAAGCCCGGCCTCCATGAGCACCTGTCTGATCGCCGTTTCCTGCGCCTCTGTGGGCCGCACGAGCGGAAGCCGCGGCGGGCCCGCGTCGAGCCCGATGAGCTCGGCCGCGCGCTTGACCGGGATGGGGCTCGCGGTCACGCCCATGATCGTGGTCATGAGCGGGAGCGCATCGAGGAAGATGCGCCGCGCCTCATCCACCTCCCCGGCGTTGTAAGCGGTGAAGATCGACTTGATGCGCTCACCTATGAGGTGCGAGCAGACCGAGATGATGCCCACCGCCCCGGCAGCGATGTGAGGCATCAGCATGGGATCGTCCCCCGAGTAGATCTCGAAGTCGGCGTGGCCCGCCGCGTCGAGGTCGGCGCGCAGCTTTGCCGTCTCACCCGCATCCCCGACCGCGTCCTTGACCGCGACTATCCCGGCGTGCTCGGCGAGGGCGACCATCGTGGGGCGCTCGACGCGCCGCCCGGTGCGCCCGGGAATGTCGTAGATCACAAGCGGCACAGAGGACTGATCGGCGATTGCCAAGAAGTGAGCCAGGAGGCCGTTCTGGGGGGGCTTCGAGTAATAGGGAGTGACGACGAGGCACGCGTCCACTCCGAGGCCCCCGGCCTCCTTGGTCAGCTCTATCGACTCGGCGGTCGAGTAGGTGCCCGTGCCGGCGATGACGGTGGCCCGATCGCCTACCTCCTGCACGACGTTGTCGAACAGAGCGAGCTTCTCGGGGCCGGTGAGGGTCGGTGCCTCGCCGGTCGTGCCGCACACCACGAGCCCGTCTGAGCCGTGCTCGACGAGGTGGGCGGCCAGGCGGCGGGCCCCTTTGACATCGAGCGATTCATCGTGGGCAAATGGAGTCACCATGGCGGTGATCACCTCGCCGAATCGTGCGCTGGTCATCGTGCCATCCTTCCTCGGCAAGCCTGCCGCGCGGGGGGCCGCGAATAGTTCACGCTACCCCGTCGAGCCCCCACGGTCGCATCGCCGGCCGTTCGTCCGGGGCGCGAAGCCGTGGCCCGGCGCCGCGGCCTCACTCGTCGAGGGCGTGCTCGAGGCCCACGGTGAGGCCGGGCAGCGAGCTCACCTTGCGCAGGGCCAGGAGCATCCCGGCCATGAAGCAGGTGCGGTCGAGCGAGTCGTGGCGAATCGTCAGGGTTTCGCCGGCACCCCCGAAGATCACCTCTTGGTGAGCTACCGAGCCTGCGACGCGCAGCGAATGGATGCGCACTCCCTGTGATTCCGCCCCCCGCGCCCCGGCCAGCGACTCCCTCGAGCCCGGCTTCGACCACGCGCCGGAACGGACCTCATCCATCAGCCACGCGGTGCGCAGCGAGGTTCCCGAAGGGGCGTCGAGCTTGTTCACGTGGTGACGCTCGATTATCTCGGCCGATTCGAAGTGCGCCGCGGCCGCGGCCGCGAAGCGCATCATGAGGACGGCTCCCAGCGCGAAGTTCGGAACTATGAAGACGTTGGTGCCGCGCTCGCCGGCGGCGCGCTCGAAGGAGGCAAGGTCCTCGGCGTCCACTCCGGTAGTGCCCACGACTGAGTGGATTCCGTGATCGATGAGGAAACGGACGTTGCCTGCGACGGCCTCGGGCGTGGTCACGTCGAGAGCCACCTGCGCTCCCGCTTCGGCCAGCATCTCGAGCGAATGACCACGCACCACGCGTGCAACGAGCTCGAGGTCGTCCGCCTCTTCTATCGTGCGGCACGCTTGTGAGCCCATGCGGCCGCCGGCCCCGATGACGCCGACCTTGGTGGCCGGCATCAGGCTGCGAAACGGTCGAATGCGTCTGCCTCGAACGGTCCTACCACCGTGACCTGATAGCGGTTCGTTCCGAACACCGCCTTGGTGACTCGTTTCACGTCATCCATCGTCACCGCCTCGTAGCGTTCGATTAGCTCGTCGATCGACAAGATCTCGCCGGTCGTCAGCTGCTGCCGAGCGATGTTGTTCATACGCGAGCTGGGGTCCTCGGACGCCAGTACCAGCGACCCGCGCAGATGGCCCCTGGCGCGCTCGAACTCACTCTGCGTGATCCCCTTGTCGACGATCGCCCCGATCTCCTCGAAGACGATGTCGAGCACGGTGTTGGCGTTCTGGGGTGTTGTGCCTGCATAGATCGCCATGGCTCCGGCATCGGCGAAGCCGGCCCGGTAGGAGAACACCGAATAGGCGAGCCCCCGCCGCTCACGTACCTCCTGAAAGAGGCGCGACGACATGCCGCCACCGAGAACGGTGTCGAGGACCGCCAGCGCATACCTGTCGTCGTGGGAGCGGTGCAGTCCCTCCACGCCCACGACGATGTGCGCCTGCTCGGTGGCCTTGCTAAAAACGTTCACGCCCGTGGCGATCTGGGGGACCGGGCCCGTGCGGCTCGTGCGATCGCCTCCAATGCCCGCGGCCCGCCGGGCAACTTCCTCGACGAGCGCGTCATGGTCCACGTGGCCGGCCGCCGCAACGACCATGTTCTGGGGCCCGTAGCGGCTGCTCCAGTAGCCGGACACCTGATCGCGCGTTACGGATCCGATCGAGGCCGTAGTTCCGAGGACCGCCCGCCCGAGCGGGTGCCCGTCCCACAGCGAACCATAGAACAGATCGTGCACCAGCTCGTCGGGAGCGTCCTCGTGCATGGCTATCTCCTCGAGGATGACCTTGCGCTCGGATTCGAGCTCGTTCGCGTCGATGAGTGAGTTGGTGACCATGTCGAAAAGCACGTCGAGGGCCATCGGCATATCGTCGTCGAGGACCCGCGAGTAATAGCAGGTGTACTCCTTGCCGGTGAATGCGTTGATGTCGCCACCGACCGCATCGAACGCATCGGCGATGTCCTTCGCACTACGCGACGGAGTCCCCTTGAACAGCAAGTGTTCGAGGAAGTGCGACGTGCCGGACAGCTCGTCCGGCTCGTCCCGCGACCCGACGTCGAACCACAGGCCGGTTGTCACGGAACGGACCTCCGCCATGTGCTCGGTGACTACGGTGAGGCCGTCGCCGAGCGTTGTGCGGTTGAAGCGCATGCTCAGCTCTCGTCGTGCCTGTGAGGCGCACGTTCGCGCCGCGGGCTGCTTTCTCGTGACCCGCCGTCGCGCCCGGAGCGGGCACGGCCACCCTCGCGCCTGCCGCGGTCGCCACCGTCACGTCGCCCGCGGTCGCCACCGTCACGCCTGCCGCGGTCCCCGCCCCGGCCCCCGGGTGCCGCTGCCGACCGCGCTTCCTCAATCGACTTTCCCTGCGACACCTGGCGCTCCAGCCAGGCCACCGGCGTCAGGTTGATGCGGCCCTGGCCGTCGACCTCGGTTACCTCTACCTCGATCTCGTCGCCGATGTTGACCGCGTCCTCGACGCGATCGATGCGGCCTTCTCCGAGCTTGGAGATGTGCACGAGCCCGTCGCGCCCCGCGGCGATGTTCACGAACGCACCGAAAGTCGTGATGTTGACGACAGGTCCGGTGACGCGCTCGCCGACCTCGGGCATCCACGGGTTGATGACCTCGTCGATGAGCTTGGCGGCGGCTTCGGCCGTGGCGCCGTCGGTGGCACCGATGCGAATAGTGCCGTCGTCGTCGATGTCGATCTCGGCTCCGGTAGTCGTGGTGATCATGTTGATGTTCTTGCCCTTGGGCCCGATCACCTCGCCGATCTTGTCGACGGGAACGGTGAGGCTCACGACACGAGGAGCAAACGGAGACAGCTCTTCGCGCGGCGCGCTGATCGTCTCGTTCATCTTCGAGATGATGTGGAGCCGCCCGGCGCGCGCCTGCTCGAGCGCGCGCCGCAGGACGTCGGCGGGAATGCCTGAGATCTTCGTGTCGAGCTGGAGGGCCGTGACGACGTTCTCTGTTCCGGCGACCTTGAAGTCCATGTCGCCCAGCGCGTCCTCGTCGCCGAGGATGTCGGTGAGGGGGATGTAATTGTCGCCTTCGGCCACGAGACCCATGGCAACTCCGCCGCAATGCTTGCCGCCGCGCAGCGGCACACCTGCGTCCATGAGGGACATCGACGATCCACACACCGAGCCCATCGATGTGGACCCGTTGGACGAAAGAACCTCGGAGACCACCCGCAGCGCGTAGGGAAAGTCCTCACGCGACGGGATCAGCGGAAGTATCGCCTTCTCCGCAAGTGCGCCGTGTCCGATCTCGCGCCGCTTGGGGCCGCGCATGAAGCCGGCCTCGCCGGTGGAATAGGGCGGGAAGTTGTAGTGGTGCATGTAGCGCTTGGTCTCGTCCGGGCTCAGGTCGTCGACCATCTGCTCCATCCGTCGCATGCCGAGCGTGGTGATCGACAGCACCTGCGTCTCGCCGCGAGTGAAGAGTCCGGTCCCGTGCACGCGCGGCAGAACTCCTACCTGCGTCCAGATAGGCCGGACCTCGTCGGCGCGGCGGCCGTCGAGGCGCACTCCGTCGGTGACTACCCGGCCGCGCACCGTCCTCTTGACGAGCGAG
>JBBSGD010000027.1:0-29369 GCA_038254435.1 Actinomycetota bacterium | reverse complement strand
GCCACCTCCGGCCTCCCATTTGGCAGCGCCCGCACCAGAGCGTGACGATCGTCCTCGGTCCCTCTCTGAGAGCGATAACTGCTTCAGCTCCCACCAGGCCGAGGCGCGACGACGGGATCGTGTATTCACGCCCGCTCATAGCCGGTCCCCCGGCCCGAGCCGTCGATGTGCCTCACGGGCTCTCTCATCGGCCACAGACGCGCCGTAGCGGTGAAGCATGGTCCGGCTTCTCCAGCCGACTAACCGCATCAGCTCATCATCACCCCCGCCGGCGTTGCGCCACGCGTGGGCGAACTGATGACGAAAGACGTGGGCGTGCAGGCCCTTGACCCCTATCGAATCCCCAAGCGCGCCGATGATGCGTCCGAAGTGTTGAGTGCTAAGGGCCCCCTTGCGCCCAACCCACAGGGCATCGAGGTGGGCGAACTGATGACGAGATCGAGCTCGCAGGTAGCGGTCGATGGCTTGAGTCGTCTTGCGGCCGAACGGCACGGCGCGCCGGCGACTGCCCTTGCCGGTGACTAAGGCCACCTGATCAACAAAGTCGATGTCCGCAACCTTCAGGCCGATGATCTCGGAGAGCCTCATGCCGCTGTCGGCGAGCAGACGCACAAGAGCCATGTTGCGGCGCTGATCGAAGCTCGCCCCCTCGCATGCCTTGATGAGCGCCCGTAGCTGCTCGTCGCTTAGAACGGGTACGGGCACCTCCGGGACGCGCGGCTGTCGCATTTTCGCCATGGGGTTCTTCTCGAGCTCCTCCTCGTCGACGCACCACGAGAAGAACCTGTTCAGGCTTCGGTAGGCCGTTGCCGCCGTGTTGGGAGCGCGCGTGGCAAGTAGGCGCGCAATGTAGGACTCGACGTCGCCACGCTCTATCGCCTCGACCGCTGTCGGCATGTCCTGCTCGGCCAAAAAGTCCCTGAATCGCCCGACGTCCTTGGTGTAGATGATGACGGTGCGAGGCGAGCGGTTCTCGGCCCGCAGAGAGCGCTCAAAGCTCTCGTTCAGCGTCGCGACATCGGAAAAACCCCTTGCGTCAGCCCCTTGCATCCGGTTAGGTTATCCAACATTCGAGCGTTGTGCAAGGAGGCTCTGGGACGTAATAGCAGGTCAGAGGCGGTTTGGCCTCAGGCTTCGATGTTGGACATCACGTGCTTGATGCGCGTGTAGTCCTCGAAGCCGTACATTGACAGGTCCTTGCCGTAACCCGAGTGCTTGAAGCCGCCGTGGGGCATCTCGGCCACGATCGGGATGTGCGTGTTGATCCACACGCAGCCGAAGTCGAGTCCCGTGGCCATGCGCATGGCCCGCCCGTGGTCCTTGGTCCAGACGCTCGACGCGAGCCCGTACTCGACCCCGTTGGCCCACGCCAGCGCCTTCTCCTCGTCGTCGAAACGCTGCACGGTGATGACTGGCCCGAAGATCTCCTGCTGGGTGAGCTCGTCCTCTTGCTCGAGGCCCGAGATGACGGTCGGCTCCCAGAAATAGCCGCCGTGCAAGTCGACCTTGTTCCCGCCGGTCACGACCTCGGCGTGATCGGGCGTCTTGCCCATGAACCCTTCGACCCGAGCCATCTGGCCGGCGTTGTTGAGCGGGCCGTAGAGCACGTCGGCGTCGTCGGCGTCCCCAGTCTTGGTAGCTTTCGCCTGCTCGGTGAGCGCCGCTACGAAGTCGTCGTGCACCTTGGGCCCCGCGAGGACGCGCGTCGCGGCAGTGCAGTCCTGGCCCGCGTTGAAGTAGCCGGCCACCGCGATCCCTTCGGCAGCTGCGGCGACGTCCGCATCGTCGAACACGATAACGGGGGCCTTGCCGCCCAGCTCGAGGTGCACGCGCTTGAGGTCTGTGGCGGCGGAGGCGGCAACTTCCTTGCCGGCGCGCACGCTGCCGGTCACCGAAGCCATGTCGGGAATCGGGTGCCTGACCAGCGCCGCCCCCGTAGAACGATCGCCGCACACGACGTTCATTACGCCCGGCGGAAGAAACTCGGCCATGATCTCGGCCATGGCCACCGTCGACAGGGGGGTTGTGTCCGAGGGCTTGAGGACTACCGCGTTGCCCGCAGCGATTGCCGGAGCCCACTTCCACACCGCCATCATCATCGGGTAGTTCCACGGGGTGACCTGGGCGCAGACCCCGACGGGCTCGCGCCTCATCATCGAGGTATGGCCCGCCATGTATTCGCCCGTCGACTTGCCCTCGAGGCACCGTGCGGCACTCCCGAAGAACCGGATCTGGTCCACCATCGGTGGGATCTCCTCGTCCAGGGTGAGCTGTATGGGCTTGCCCGTGTTCTCGGACTCGAGCATGACGAGCTCCTGCGCCTTCGCTTCGATCGCGTCGGCGATGCGGAAGAGGGCAAGGCTGCGTTCGGATGGTGTCTTGTCCCGCCACACCTCGAAGCCCCGCCGCGCCGCCTGACAAGCCAAGTCGATGTCGGCCTCGGTGGACAGAGGAGCCTCGGCGAACTGCTTCCCGGTCGAGGGATTCACGAGGGGCATCGTCTGGCCCTCGGACGGGTCCGCCTGCTCGTTGCCTATAAAGTTCTTGATGGTGTGCTTACCCATGCCAAAGCTCCCTTCCACCCAAACGGTTCTGAACGAGCAAGGTAGCAGGCCTCGGCGGGCGGCGGCATGTCGCTCGTGGCGCATGAGCGGTGGCACGCTTCGCCCGTTTGTACGACTCGAGCACACCCCGGGCGGCGGAGGGCAGGTCGGCATGCCTTGTAAACTTGGGTCATGGCGTGGAGCAATGCGACCGAGAGTGGAGCGCGCTCTGCCCGCGAGCGCATCCGCTCCGTGAGGGTCTCTCCCGAGGCCTTCGGGCGCATCGCTTTCATTGCCCTTGCCCTCAACGTGGCGATAGTGCTGACGGGGGCTGCCGTGCGCATTACCGGATCGGGCCTGGGCTGTCCCACGTGGCCGAAGTGCGTCGGTAGCAGCTTCTTCGGGCAGTGGAACTATCACTACGCAATCGAATGGAGCAACCGCGTCTTCACGCTCGGGATCACGGCATGGGTGTTCGTGACACTCGTCACGGCCTTACTGCGTGCGCCGCGTAGGCGCGACCTCATCGTCCTGGCGGGGGCGTTGATCGGCGGGATCTTCGTTCAGATAGTGCTCGGAGGCGTGACCGTGCTGTTCAAACTCGAGCCCGTTTTCGTCATGGCGCATTTTGCGGTGTCCATGGTGATGATCGTGCTTGCGTCCTTGCTATGGACCCGCGCTCGCACGGACACCCGGCCCGGACGACCCGCGGCGCCGCGGGCGCGCAAGCTCGTTCGCCTCAACGGGGCGGTTGTTGCAATCGTCATCCTCCTCGGGACGTTGACTACTGCCGCGGGGCCGCACTCGGGCGACGCCGGTGTGCCGCGTCTCGGCCGGCTGCAGAGCGCAGTGCAGCTTCACAGCTCGGCGGTCGCGGCGCTGGTCGCCGTAGCACTCCTGCTCCGTTATCTGCTCGCGCGCGATGGCGCGGCGGCTCCCTTGCAACGGCTGAGCTCGATTCAGGTCTCAATCCTTGCCGCACAGGCCGCGCTCGGGATCACTCAGTACCACCTCGGGCTGCCGGGCTACCTGGTCGAGCTGCACGTGGCGGGGGCCGTGGCCTTGTGGGTAACGACGGTGCAGCTATGGCTCACGGCGCGCTCTGCGCCCGCGTTCGAGCTGGCTTCCGCAGAGCGGCAGCCCGTCAGTCGCGCGGGCCAGCCGTGACGAGGGCTATCGCGAAGCCGTCGTATCCCTTGCTCCCGACGGTCTGGATCGCCGTGGCTGTTACCCGCGGCTCGCCCGCGAGCAGCTCGTTGAAGCGGCGCATTCCCTGGACGCTCGGATCATCCGAGCCCACCTCGATTACCGCGCCGTTGCGCACGACGTTGTCGGCGATTATCAAGGTGCCGCGGCGCGACAGCTTCAGAGCCCACACGAAGTAATCGGGAGCGCTGGGCTTGTCGGCATCGATGAAGATCAAATCGAACGGGCCGAAGCCCTGCCCGGCGAGCTGCGCCAGCGACTCGAGTGCCCCTCCACAGCGCAGCTCGACCACGCAAGATAGCCCGGCGCGCGCGATGTTGGCGCGCGCAATCTCGGCGGCGCGCACATCGGCCTCCAGCGTTATGAGGCTGCCCCCCTCTGGCAGTGCCAGCCCCAGCCAGATCGTGCTGTAGCCGCCCAGCGCCCCGATCTCGAGGATCTTGCGCGCTCCCTGGGCGCGCGCCAGCAGCTGCAGGAGCTTGCCCTGGTTCGGAGCCACAGCGTGCGGCGGCAAACCCGCCGCGCCGCTGGCCTCGAGCGCCGCGTCCAGAACGGGATCGGATTGCACGAACAGATCGGTGATGTAGCGATCGACTGCGGCCCATTGCCCCTCGATATCGGTCATACCGACCCGAAGACCGGAAGCCACGCGCCGCGCAGCTGTCCGGCTTCTTCGGACGCGAGGAAGAAGATGGACGCCGCCGCCAGGTCTGTGGGTACCCAGGCCGTATGGTCGGCATTCGGCATCGAGCGGCGGTTCGCCGGGGTATCGAGCGACGAAGGAGCAATTGCGTTCGCGGTCACTCCCGAGCCGCGTGTCTCCTCGGCAACGATCTCGGCAAGAAGTCCCACTCCGGCTTTGGCGATCGCATAAGCAGCCTGCCCTGTGCGTCCAACTCGAGCCGTGCGCGCCGACACGAGCACTATGCGCCCCCAAGCATTCTCGAGCATCTTCGGCAGCACGGCGCGCGAGCACAGGAAGGCAGAGCGCAGGTTTAGCTGCATCATCTTGTCCCAAGTAGCAATCGAATGCTCGTGCACCGGTTCCCCGCCCTTCCATCCTCCGACCAGATGGACGAGGACCTCGATCGATCCTTGTTGTTGCGCGATCTCTTCGACCGCAGAGGCAATCGAGTCGGGATCCGTTACGTCTGCACTGACGAGAGCCGGCTGGGAGGATTCGCTCGCGAGGGAATCGCGCAGCCTGTCTGCCTCCTCCTGCACGATCCATGTAACTGCGACCTTGTGGCCGTCTCCCAGGAAACGGCGCGTGACCGCCTCCCCCAGAGCTCCCGTTCCTCCGGTGATCAACACGCTGCGGCTCATGTCAGCCTCCGATCCTTTGCACTCGCTCGGTCAATCGGTCACCAGCACCAAAACGGCCACGATCACCCCTAGAACTGCCCCCAAGATCGAAAAGGCAAGCATTGTCCCACTGCCGAGAGACTGGAACTCGCCCTTGTCGAGCGCCCTCTCCAGCGCGCGGTGACGAACGAGGCCGTAGACGATGAAGGCGACTCCCAGAATTGCGAAACCCACACCTGCGAGCTCGTAGAGGAAATTGTCACCCCCCGCGAGCTCGGGAACGATCTTGCCGACGCCCGCACTCACTGCGAAAGCCGTCAAGCCGGTGCGCCACCACGCAAGATAGGTACGCTCGTCGGCCAAGCGCGTGCGCCGGGTCGCGTCGACTACCTCATCACTCTCCTTGGCAGCCATCGCGGTCACGGGCTAAGGAGCAAGTGAGCCATCGCTCGACTCTAACCCTCACCCTCGCGGGCATATCAACCAACCTGGACGGGATGCGGGACCACGGCGTTGTAGAGGCAGCCGAGGTCGTTCCACGGCACCGAATCCGGCTGGTTGTTGCCCGACTCATCGGTTGCTCGTACACGAATGATGTGTTGCCCGGTCTGCGCTTCCCACGGAAACTGCCAGCGAACCCAGGATCCGGCAATGTTCGGTTCGCACAGGGCTGCTTCCCTCCAGACGCCGTCATCGACGCGATATTCGACGCGCGACACGCGACTTTCCCCCGCGTACGCCCTGCCACCGATGACGTGGTGTCCGGGCGCCAACCGGGCGGGCCGGTTGAGCTCGACGATGCTCACGGGGGGCATCGTCGTTATGACCCGTCCCTGCGCCTCGCCCTCGGGAGCGTAATCGGGTCCAATCAGCACGTAGTCTTGGGTGTTCCAGTGCGACCACAGCTGCTCTTCTGACACCTGCAAGCGGCCCACCCATTTGATGCTCGCGGTTCCCAGCCATCCGGGAACGACCATGCGGGCGGGGTAGCCGTGGTCTGGGGGCAAGGCCTCCCCGTTCATGTCCAGAGCCAGGATTGTGTCGTCCCTTAGGGCCTTGGCGAGTGGAATCGGGCGTTGCATGCGGGGTTCGTCGAGTCCCTCCGGCATGACGTCGCGGGCGCCGCCGGTCACGCCGGCCAGCTCGAGGACGTCGCTCAGACGAACGCCCGACCACTCGGCCGCACCGATCGCCCCGGAGCCCCATTGGCTGCCCTCGGCGGCGCGGCCATGTGCCTCCGCAAAGTGCTTGCGGCCGTTGCCGGCACATTCGATAACGCGCGTCACAGAGGTCTGCGGCATGGACCGCAAATATTCGTAACCGAGCTCCATGGGGCGCTCTACTCCGGTGCCGTCGATAACGAGCCGCCACTCAGATGCGTCGATGACGGGCGTGGCACCGTGGTTTCGGACGAAGAAACGGTTGTTCGGCGTGATGTATCCGGCAAGGCTTCGCACTTGAGTCTCGTAGTTGATGCCGTCGCCCATGTCGACAAACAGGTCCGCCGGGGTGGGCTTGACCACCCGTCGCTCAGTCGTCACGTAGGGCAGGATCCAAGAGAAGAGCAACGGCGGCGGCCCCAAGCCGAGATCATGGGCGGCTGAGCGAGGTCGAGGTTCCCGGCTGCGACAGTGGCAAGGTGGTGCTCGATCTCTTCTATCGTCGCAACGCCCTGGGCGAGGAGCTGGTCACGCACCAGGTTGACGGTCGCGATCTCGAGTTGTGCACACGCGGGCATGGCCACCGGAAAGTAGGCATCGGCTGCGACCTCGGCCAGACCGGCATCTCGCAGCAGCCTTGGAAGCTTGCGTCCGTATTCGAGGTCTGCGCCGCGCTGCGACAGCAATGCCCTGAACCCTGCGCGCAGCTTGTTGGCCAGCTCCTCCTTGGGACCCCGGGCATCGAGACAGCTCAACGGCTGCAGCGCAGGGTCGGCGTCCTCGAGGATCAGCCAGCCGCCGGGGCGCAAAACGTTGACCATCGCCTGCAGCGCTTGGGCACGCTCAGCAACATGTACGAGGACAAGGCGCGCATGAACGAGGTCAAACGGCTCCCCCGGCGGCGCATCACGCGCCACGTCGTGGCGGCGCACCTCGACTGTTGGCCCTGCGGCCTCCTGAGTCCTGGACACGTCGATGTCCGTTGCCAGCACGCGACCCTCGGGACCGACCCGCTCGGCCAGCCACCGCACCACCGACGGGCCGCCCGCTCCTACCTCCCAGCAGCGCCATCCCCTGTCGATTCCCAGATCTTCGATGTGCCGGAACGTCGACGGGTCGAAGATCGCCGACAGAGCCTCGAAGCGAGCCTCCGCTTCAGGCGCCGCGTTGCCCAGAAGGTATCGCTCGGTCTCCTCTTTCTCCAAGGGCCTCCCCGGCAAGGGTGTAGTCGTGTCAGCTACCTTGCATGCTCTGCATCATCGTCGCGAACACCTCTTGAGCGATGACGAAGCCTTCATCGCCTTCGACAAAAGGATCGATGCGTGTGTCGCTAAAGGGTGCAAAGGGCAACTCTGCCATCATTCGGTGCAGACTGGCGTTGTCGTCCACCGAGACAACCCCGAACCCTCCGCCTCCTGGAAACGTCCCAAAGGCACGGAAGGAGTTTTGATGGCGGTGGAACCAATCTCGAGTTCCCTGGAGGAGCATCGCAATCTGCTCGATTGGAAGAACGTCTCGGGGCCGGACAACTACTAAGAAGTCCATTAGCAAGATTCCTTTCTCTAGACGACGAGATACTCCCGTCCTCCCTTCCCCGTCCTGGGGGAAGCGCCGAACAAAACCAACCACGAGGCCGGGTTCACGAGCAAGGGGGTAGCCCCTCATGTCGTCTCATAGATTGAGTACCCGTGCCAGGACGGAGCCACGAAGGTGCGAGTCATCGCGGACGTGCCGGCCGGGGTGTGCGTCAGTGCAGTGAGCAGTACCTACTGGCCGAGACCGTCGAGGCGATCCAGCGGCTACTCGCCTCGCCTCCGGAGCGGCACGAAACGGTCCTGGTCTGGGAGTATGCCCCGGGAGCCTGAGCGTGTCCTCGCCCTTCTGAAAGGCATTGCTGGAGATCGTCGTTGGCAATCGTTACCACCTTCTCGTTTTTCCCGAAAGGCCTTGTCCGAAGTTCCGTCGGTCTCATATCGGGCGAGTGCAAACTTCTCGTACTGCCCACGAGACCCGCGGCGGCGATCTTGCCGCCTCGCTGAATGGCCAGTTCGTCGGCGGTGCCCACCTCGGCGACCGAGGCAAGGTTGCGAGAAGTTATGCGAGTTGCTGGAGTCCCTTTTGTAGGTCCTCCCGATCCATCACCGGGAACACATCGATTCTCGCCTTCACCTTGCTGAACAGGGGCTCCGAAATCGCCGGAAGCTGAGAAGGATCCTTGAGATCGAACACGATGAATGCCGTCCGTGCTCCGTTCTCGGGACCGAAGTAGGCGGCCTCGGGCTCGAGCTTGCCGAACATCTCCTGCATGAGCTGGGGCAGAGAACCGTCCTGAATGGCGCGGCTACCGGCCTCGGTGTCGATTTGCACCTTCATCATCATGCGCATAACGGTCAACACCTTTCGTCGAAGAGGCGAGGGCCTGCGCCTCGCCGCCGTGAGCATAGTTGGGAACCGGCTGTGCGCAGGGCTTCGGTGCTCATTCCTTCGAGAAGCCGGGGGCGCGCTGCCGCTCCGGCGCTCGCGAGCCCCACGAGGAAAGGGCGGCCCCAGGGGGGCGCCCTCGGCCATATCGGCCAACCACTGCATCAGCTACGTCAGGTGCCGCCCATCTCAGGGACCTCCTGTTCGACCGATCTCAGTAGCGCTACTGGTTGCAGGGGCGGGATTTGAACCCGCGACCTCCGGGTTATGAGCCCGGCGAGCTACCAGACTGCTCCACCCTGCCCCGCTACCCTACCAAGCGGCGACAGTGCGGTCTGCAAGTTTCCGGAAGACGCAAATGCCTCCCAGAGAAGCGATCTGGTGCCACCCCAAGACCTAACGAGACAGGGACTGCGCCCGGTTGAGCAGGTCGCCGACTCTCTGAATGAGCTTCGCGTAGGTGGTGAAGTCACCATTCGACAGGGCCTGCTGGGCCCGGCTGTAGAGGACCCCTGCCTTGTGGATGGTGCGCTGCAGCTCGGCCGACGGTTTGCCGCCGCCGCCCTGTCCGCCGCCTTTGCCACCGCCCTGTCCGCCCTTGCCGCCGCCACCCTTACCGCCGCCCCCGGGCCCACCGGGCGTGGGCGGCTGCAAGTTGAAGATCTGTCCGAGCGCTTGCTCGAAGGTATCCCCGATCTTCACCTGCTCGCCGTATACGACTACCACCTTCTTGAGCTCGGGGATGCCTCCTGAGGAGGCGCGGACGAACAGCGGCTGAACGTAGACGAGCGAGTCCTCTATGGGCAAGGTGACAAGGCTCCCGAACTCGACCGTCGAGCCCTGAGATTTGAGCAGCGTCAGCAGCTTGGAGATGCGCACGTCCTGGTTGATGAGGTTGTCCACTTGCGACGGTCCCGCGACGAGGCTCTGTCTCGGAAGCTCGAGCGTGACGAGCTGCCCGTAGTTCTGCGGATCAGAGCGCGCTGCCATGATCGCGATCATGTTGTTCTTGCCGCGTGGCGTGAAGGGCCGAGTGAGAAGGAACTCCTCGGAGCTGTCCCCGGGAAGCTTGAAGAGCAGGTACGTGGGAGGCACCAGAGGTGGCTCGTTTGTCAGCGTGCTTCCAATTTGCGGATTGGCCGGCACGTTCCACGCATCTTCCTTCGAGTAGAAGTTCTGCGGATCCTTCATGTGATAAGTGAGGTAGACGTCGGACTGCACGTTGAAGAGGTCTTCGGGGTAGCGAAAATGCTCACGCAGGCTCGAGGACGGAGGATCACTGGTGAACAGCGCGGGGAAAGCAGAGCGCCACGCCTGGATGATGGGGTCGTCGGGATTCACTACGTAGAACTTCATGGTCCCATCGAGAGCGTCGACAACGATCTTGACCGAGTTGTTCAGGTAGTTGATGTTCCCACCAAGAGACCCGTTCTGATCACTGCCGAGGATGTCCGAGACATTGAAACGCTCGGAATACGGATACCAGGGTGAGGACGTGTACGCGTCGAGTATCCACACGAGCCGTCCGTCCACGACGGCGGGATAAGGATCGTTGTCGAGCGAGAGGAAAGGCGCGGCGCGCAACACCCTGTCGCGCACGTTCTTGTAGATCAGGATCCTCGATTGGCTCGAGATGAGGCTGCTGAGAACGAGGTTGGGATCGCGCTCCCGGATGGCGAACAGGACCTTGTCAAAAAAGCCGCCTACCGGAACGCCGCCCGTTCCCGGATAGGTGTTGCGAGCAAGGCCTTGGTCTTGTGAGGTTGGGTAGTCAACCTCTTTCTGTTTGGAGTCGACCACCGAGTAATCGCTCGGTTGGAACTCCTCCCCGTAGTAGATGCGGGGCGCCGTCGCCGATCCCGGGGCCCCCGTGCTCAACGACTCGGCCCCCGGCGCGACGGTCCCCGGAAGGTCCTTCACGAGAAAGTCCGGCTGACCGGCGCTCGAGGCGACGTTGGCGAGGCTGGCGGACAGGCCGTAGCCGTGCGTGTACTGAAGGTGCACGTTGGACCACGTCTTCGAGTTGCTAGGCAAGTCGTTGGGCGAGAGCTCGCGTGCAGAAAGGAGAACCTGTCGCATCGCGCCGTTCACCTGGTAGCGGTCCACGTCGACGTCGGGAAAATCGTAGTACGTGCGGATCGCCTGAAGCTGGTTGTAAGCGAGAGCAAGGACATCTGGGTCCCACAAACGCACGTTGTTGAGCGACGGCTGATTCGACGCGAGCTGAGAGGCCGAGAGACCCGCGGTCGCGGCGAAGGGTCTCTGCTTGACGTCGTTGAGCCCAAAGGCCGTCCTCGTTGCGTCGAGGTTTCGCTGGATGTAGGGAGCCTCTCTCTGGGGCTCCTGCGGAGCTACGGAAAACTTCTGCACCCACAGAGGCCACACTCCTCCAGCCAGCACCGAGGTCAGCACCCAAATGCCGACCGCAGCCAGCGGCAGCGACACGCGCCGCGCGCGAATGTTGACGAGAAACAGGATCGCAGAGATGACGGAGATGACCATGAGGAGCTTGAGGGCCGGCAGACGCGCGTGCACGTCTGTGTAGCTGGCACCGGTCACGGTCCCGGAGGGCGAGAAGTTCAGCGCGTATTGACCGATGAAGTACTGACCGGTCTTCACGAGGGCGAGAAGGCCAAGCAAGACCGAGATATGTGCAAGAGCGCCCGGTAGCACGGCCGAGAGGCTCCTTTCGGGCCTTATCGCTCCATGGAAATAGTGAGCCGCGACCGACAGCACGATGGCGGCGAACAGCGCAAACCACAGCATGCCGAGCAGGGTGCGAAAGAACGGCAGCTCGAAGACGTAGAAACCGATGTCCTTGTGGAACTGCTGGTCGGGGGTGAAGGCAGGGTTGATGGCCTGGAAATTGACCCGGTGCAGGTAAAGGAGCACGGTCTGCCACGACCCGGCCCCACTGAGTCCCGCAAGGAGGCCGACTGCTGCGGCCAGGCCCAAGCGCAGCCGCCCGACGTAGGGAGCAAGCGCGTCGCGGTACTGGTCGAAGGGGTCGGGGCGGCCTGCGATCTGGAATCGAGTTCGATAGCGCGGCGCGAGCCTGCCGGCCACGACGAGGTTGCCGTAGATGATGAGAGCCACGACGATGCCGGTGACGACTCCGACGCCGATCTCGGTCACCAGGCTCGTCCACAGAACCGAGGTGAGATGCACCTCCCGGAACCACAGGATGTCGGTGTAGAAGCGCGCCAGCGCCCCCGCGAGCAGGAGGATGGCAAGGACGATGACTATGACCAGGGCGCGGCGGCTACGCCTGGGTCTGCGGATCACCATTGGAGCAGCGTAACCTTCATCCCGTTGTTAGCGTTGCCGCTCGACGGCGAGATCGAGAGCGGAAGCCGCCGGCGACCGTGCTATTGACTACCCAGACCCTTGAGATAACTGAGGGCGTCGCCAAAGCTCGACACCGACACCACGTGAAGTCCTTCGGGAGCGGCTTTCTTGGCAGCAGCGTAATCGGCGGCCGGAGCCAAGAAGGTATCCGCCCCCGCCGCGGCCGCTCCGGCGACCTTTTCCTCGACGCCGCCTATGGGTGCAACGTCTCCGTCACAGGAGATCTCCCCGGTACCGGCGATCACTCGTCCCCCGGTCAGGTCTCCCGGAGTGAGCTCGTCGTACAGGGTCAAGGCAAACATCATTCCCGCCGACGGTCCTCCGACGTTCTCTATGTCGAAGGTCACATCCACCTTGGGATCGAAGTGGTAGTGGATGTCCTTCATGGCGACTCCGAGAAAGGCCTCACCCGGGTTGGTCGGATTGTCGGCGGTATTGAGACTGACTTGCTTCTTAGCCCCCTTGCGACTCACGGTGATGGTGGTTCTCTGTCCAACGTCGAGGTTACCGATGTCGCGGCCGACGTCGCATGTCGTGTCGACCGGCTTGCTGTCTACCGCAAGGAGCTTGTCGCCAACCTGGAGCACGCCGGCCGCCGGCTCCCCCTGCACGACGGCGACGATGCGGGCGCCGTCGCCGGTGGGATGCCCGTACCCGAGGCGTGACAAGGCAACCTCTTGTGCGTGCCTCTGAGACTGAGTCATCTGCAGCTTCGCCTCGCTAGCGACCTTGCTCAACGGCTGTCCTCCCGTGTAGTCGCTGAGACTAATGACCGTTCGATTGGGGTCGAAGTTGGATCGGAACCAGTCGACAAGGGTGACGTTCGTGTCGATGCTGACGGTGGTGAAGATGAGCTTGCCGGCAGATGAGAACGTTCGCGCACCCGAGATTTGAAGCTTGCTCTCGACGTCTTGGGCGGGGCCGGGAACGAACTCGACCAGAAACGACAGCCGGATCCCGAAGGCTGCCACCACCACCAAGGCAACGATGAGCGCCGCGATGGCCAGCCGCCACTCGCGCGACAGCAGCTTTTTCTTGGATCCGGGGCCCTGTGGCAAAACGGGAGGCTCTCGAGAGTCGTCCTGCATGCGAGGCACTCTAGACGCGCGGCGCGGCAAACGGGGCGACTAACCTTCCGTGGACGCACTCGATACAGTCGCACGGATCGAGGAGGAGCTTTGACGACGAGCAACGTTTCGAGTTCGAACAGCTCAGAAGTGCCGGCCTCCGAACGCTACGCGGACTATGCACGCGTCGTGCTCGAAGTTGGTGCTGGGCTCGAGCCGGGCCGGGACGTCGCAATAAGCGCCTTCCCGGAGCACGTGAGCTTCGCGCGCGCCCTCACCGAGGTCGCCTACGAGATGGGGGCGCGCTACGTAGACGTGTGGTACTGGGACGCCCACACCAAGCGATCACGAGACCGGCACGCTCCCGAGGACTCGCTCACCTGGACTCCGCCGTGGCTAATCGAACGCTGGCGTGAGCTGGGACGGCGCAGGGGCGCCAACATCGCGCTGCGCGGCGATCCCGCCCCCGAGCTCTTCGCCGATCTCGACCAGGCGCGCGTCGGGATGGACCCGATGCCTCGCATCAAAGAGGCGCAGGAGGTGGTCCAGTCGGGCGATGTCACCTGGACGGTAGTGGGGTGTGCAAATGCGGGCTGGGCCAAGACCGTCTACGGCGAGGAGGACATCGAGCGGCTGTGGAAGGAAATCTTTCGCTGCGCCAGGCTCGACGAGCCCGATCCGGTGGCGGCCTGGCGGACACACATCGCCAGACTTCAAGAACGGGCTCGCCTGCTGTCCGAGCGCCGGTTCGATGCCCTGCGCTTCGTCGGCCCCGGCACCGATCTCGAGGTTGGTCTGTTACCCGAGTCGCTGTGGGTCGGCGGCGCCGTCAACACCAACTGGGGACGATCTTTCGTGCCGAACATCCCTACCGAGGAGGTCTTCACCGCACCGGATCGGCGCCGCGCCCGGGGCAAGGTCATGTCCACGCGCCCGCTGTCTCTCGGCGGCACGGTTGTAAGGGACCTCGTGATGGAGCTCGACTCCGGCGCGATCACGCGCGTCGACGCTTCGAGCGGCCTCGAGGTCGTGCGCAGCCAGCTCGACAAAGACGAGGGAGCGCGCAGGCTGGGAGAGGTGGCGCTGGTGGACGGCAGCTCCCCGGTCGGCCGCAGTCAAAGAGTGTTTCTCGAAACGCTCTTCGACGAGAACGCGACCTGCCACATTGCCTTTGGAAACGCATACATGACGAGTGTTCGGGGCTCGCCCGGTCTCGACAAGGGCGCGCGTGAAGAGCTCGGTATGAATCAGTCCGAGGTTCACACCGACTTCATGATCGGCGGGCCCGACGTACGCGTAGAGGGCATCGAGCGCTCCGGAGCAGCCGTGCCCATCATCGTCGACGACGAGTGGGTGCTCGGGTAGCTCGGCCGTCGCCCGAGAGGGGCTACACCTCCGCGAAGATCGACTTAACGCTGTCAAAGGACTCGAGGCATTTGCCCGCGCCCAGCGCCACCGACTCGAGCGGCTGATCGGTCATGTGAACGGGCACCTCGGTGCTCTGGGACAGCAGCATGTCGAGGCCTTTGAGCAGAGCCCCACCCCCGGTAAGGGTGATGCCGTGTGTGAGCACGTCTTGCACCAGATCGGGAGGGGACGAGCTGAGGCACTCGATGACCGACTGCACTACGGAGGAGATGTGCTCGTTGAGGGTCTCGCGTATCTCCCCCGAGGTAATCATCACGCTCTTGGGCATGCCCGTCGCGAGGTCTCTGCCCCGCAGCTCGGCGCGCTCTTCTGCGTGCATTGGGAAGGCCGAGCCGATGGACATCTTGATGCGCTCGGCCGTCCGCTCGCCGATTGCGATCGCATATTCCCGCCGCACGTAGCTCTGGATCGAGCTGTCGAGATCGAACCCTCCGACGCGCACCGCCGTGTCGGTCACGATCCCACCGAGTGAGATGAGCGCAACCTCGCTGGTGCCGCCCCCCACGTCGACAACGAGGTTGCCTAGTGGTTCGTGAATTGGGAGCCCGGCCCCCACGGCCGCCGCGATGGGCTGTTCGAGAAGGTGACACGAACGCGCTCCCGCGGAAAGGGTCGCTTCCTCGACTGCGCGCCGCTCGACGCTCGTCAGGGCACTCGGGACGCAGACGAGCACCTTGGGCCGCGACATACGCGTGACGCCGGAGCGCTGAAGAATGAGCCTGATCAACTTGGAGGTGATCTCGAAGTCAGAGATCGCGCCGGAGCGCAGGGGACGCACCGCCACGATATAACCGGGTGTGCGGCCGATCATCTGCCACGCTTCGTCGCCCATCGCGAGGACGTCGCCGGTGTCCTTGTTGAGCGCCAGCACCGTCGGCTCGGCAAAGAGAATGCCCTTGCCCTTCTGGTACACGAGCGTATTTGCGGTGCCTAGGTCGATCGCGAGGTCGCGGGCCACGTGAAACCCCCCTGGGTTAGTCGATGACCGGACTAGACACCTGCGGCGCGCGCCCGCGCGGCCCGGCGGCGCTCCTCGATGCGGCGTTTGGCCGCCGCCCGGCGAGCGGGATCCAACACCGGGTGTGAGCGTCGCGATCCGAGAGTACGCACGGGTTCGGGGAAAGCGACCACCTCGGGCTCGACGGAGCCTGCCGGCTCGGGCTCGGCCGCGGCGGGAGGGGGAGCTGCGCCCTGTCCCGGCGCGGTCACCGAGCCGTCGGACAGTCTCTGAAGGCTCGTGCGGAACCCATCCACAGTCTGGATGTGCGAACGCTCCTTACGCTGCTGCAGGTAGAGCTTGGTGATCCCGATGATGGCCACGACCACCAGGATGGCGAGGTACAGCACACTTCACTCCTGTCGCGATAGGCGTTTCGGTTCGTGTCGGAAAGCTGCGGATCGCGGACGGCATTCGCTCGATCGACCAGCCCGTTTGCCTGCGGGGCGCCCTGTGGGTCGCCCGCGCCAGGGTAACAGAGCCCGCGGCGCCGCACGCAGGGCCAGGGCGCCGATTCGTGCGCACTCCCGGCGCTGATTTCGTGCACCGGGCGCGCGGTGCGTCACAATGGCCTCGTGACGCAAGAGCCCTTCGGCGACATCCCCCTGTTCAGAGAGCTGCAGCGGCTCCTGTCCTCCAGCCATGGGCCCATCAATGTCGAGATCGCCTCACAGGTGGGGTCCGCGCTCATCGCGCAGGCGGGGGCCGAGCCCACCGCCGGCCCCGGCGCAGCGCGCGCCTTCGAGGCCGATGTGCACCGCTGCGAGGCTCTCCTGGCCGGCTACACGCGCCGGGAGGTGGATGAACCGGCGCGCTCGAGAGTGCTGTCTCGGCACGAGTGGATGACTACGACACTCGACGCGTGGGGATGGCTCCTTGCCCGGCTTTCGACCCGCTTTGCGAGCGGACTGTCTCACCTTGGGGACGAGGCCGCCGGCGGCAACCCCATGCAGGCGGCGATGGGTCAGATAACACCGCTGCTGCTCGGCATACAAACAGGGACTCTGCTCGGCAATCTGGCTACCGAAGCGCTCGCCCGCTACGACCTCCCGCTTCCGCGCGAGGACGACGGGCTCCTCTTCTTGCTGCCCACCAACTTCGACGCAGCACGGCGCGACCTCGGGCTGGATCCCGACGCGTTTCGCGGCTGGCTTGCGCTGCACGAGGCCTCTCGTCACCTGCTCGTCACGACGGTGCCGTGGCTCGAGCGCTACCAGAAGTCTCTGCTCGGAGAGCTCGTGGACTCGATCGAGATAGACACGGGCGATCTCGAGCGCAGGCTCATCGACCTCCAGAGCCAGGGGATGGACGCCCTGCAGGGCGGCACGGGCGCGCAAGATGCTTTCCCGATCGTGCCCACCGAGCGCCACAAACGGGCCCACGATCGCCTTACAGCCTTTCTCGCACTCTTCGAGGGTTATGCGATCCACGCGTCGCGAGCAGTGGCCGGCGAGATCATCGGCGAAGCCAAGGGGATCGACGAGGTCCTGACGCGCAGGCGAACGGGTGGAAGCGACGGCGAGAGACTCGTAACCCAAATGCTCGGGCTCAACCTCGATCACGCTCTCGAGGAAGCCGGGGCGACATTCGCGGCCGCAGTCGTGAAGCTCAAGGGCCCGGACACCCTGAACCTCGTGTGGGACGCCCCCGACAACCTTCCGTCGCTCGAGGAAATCCGCGATCCGTTCGTGTGGATGGAGCGCGACCTGCACCCGTAAAGAGCGTGTTGCCGGCAGCGGTGATTAGCGGCCCCACACCCATTCCCCGTCGGTCCCTACTCGGGAGGTGGGGTGGGACGTTAACCCAACGCCCGGTAGATGGTCAGTTTTTCAGCGCCGCCGCTGGTCATAGGGGTTCGAGTCAGAAGTTCGGACGCCAGCCCAACTGCTGCTGCGGAGATTCAGAAGCGTAGCTTCGGTCCCCGCTTGCGCGCCGAGTGAGGCCCGGTCATCTCGAGGGCTTTGCTCAGTTTGAAGAAAGGTGCTGCCGGCGCGATCTCCTAGCCACAAACAAAACCCCTCCCGCAGCGATGACTGCGAGGGAGAGGGCCGGGAGAAGGCTGGGCGTGAAGCGGTCCCCGGTACCCGAATAGCCCGGAAGCATCACACCGAAGAATGCTGCCTGACACGAGGTTAGAGTTGCCCCATCACTTCCTGAGACGCAGAGGGAAGGTGCAAATAACAAGAAAGCAAGCACGAATGCGCCACCCGCTCCCGCGACAGGATGCCATCGACCGCTTACCGAAGACAAAATGGCCAGCACCAGCACAAAGACCACCGCTCCGACAAGGAAGCCATATGGCCAGTAGCCACTCGTCAGGAAAAGTAGGATAGCGAAGCCGACGGCGATACCCGCTATCAGCGCCATGACGATGGCCCAACCTGGCGGCTTCACTCTTGACCCCCGCATTAAGCGTCCCCTCCAGTTGACGGTGCCGCCAGCACCTCTCCATAAACCATACCTAAACGGCGAAGCAACCTAGGGACCTGAACAAGCTCGCCTCATCCAAGCTCGCGCCCACGCCGACGCGTTCGTGAATAAGTGGAGCGGCTCGTATCCAGGCGCGGTGGCGTGTGTGAGTGATGATCTCGCATCGCTTACAACGCACTTGCGCTTTCCGCGCGACGGGTGTGCCGAACCATCGAACTCTCAAAGGAGCAGTGCTTGTGGGCGCTCCTCTACTAAGACATCGAAGATCTGCGCCGCGGTGTTGGAATTTACCCGTCGCTACAACGACGAGTGGCTCATCGAAAGACACGGACATTGCACACAACGCGAGCGCCACGCGGCCGCGATGGAGAGCCAGGCAGCGTGATGGTTAAGGTCAGGAAGCTGTCCCAAGGAACTGGGGCCGGCTCACCAGCAACCATTGCCCTGTACTAATCGCGGAGGATCCCATCTGCCCTCCGCAAAACCTCTCGTCGGCGGCGCTTGCAAGACCGACCATCTAGATGGGAAAAACCTCAGCCTCGACGCCTCCGTCCTCGATCCACAAGATGCCCATCGACGGGAACGGGGCTTTACGCCTCCACGTCGGGCTCCCGGGATTGAGCAGCAAGAGCCCGTCGGAGTCATCGTTGACCGGCATGTGGGAGTGCCCGAAGACGACCACGCGGGCCGACGGGTAGCGCGCCTCGACCCTGCTGCGCCGGCCCTTCGCCAGCCCCGCGTCGTGCACTATGGCTATCGTCACGCCCTGCAGGGTGATCTCAATTTCGTCGGGCGCACCCCAATCACGCACGTCGAGCGCGTCGCAGTTGCCCATGACTACCTCTACCGGAGCAAAGGACGCGAGCTCGTCGAGAAGAGCAGGATCGCAGACGTCGCCCGCGTGCAATATGCGGTCGGCGGTCTCGACGTAGGGCCACGCTCCCTGTGGCAGGGCGCGTGATGCGCCTCTCGTGTGCGTGTCTGCGAGCACTACCACCTTCACGAAAGGGAATCAGGCCGAGCGGGCGGTCACGCCGCCGAGTGGTCTACCGCGGCGGCGCCATCGGCCACGGCCTTGAGGCGGCCTTCACCGCACGTGGGGCACTTGGGATCGCGCCGTACCTTGACCTCGGCGAAACGGGTAGCTTGCGCGTCGAATGTGAGCAGCCTGCCGGTGAGTGGCCGGCCATACCCCACTATGAGCTTCAGCGCTTCGTTTGCCTGAAGCGTTCCAACGATTCCCGGGAGCACGCCCAGGACGCCTGCTTCGCTTCAGGTGGGGGCCAGCTCGGGCGGCGGCGCCTCCGGATACAGGCAGCGGTAACACGGGCCCTCGAAGGGAACGAACGTCGACACCATCCCCTCGAAGCGAAAGATCGAACCGTGCACGACCGGTTTCCGTAGCGCAACCGCAGCATCGTTGATGACGTAGCGGGTGTCGAAGTTGTCGGACCCGTCGACAACCACGTCGTAGCCGTCGATCAGCTCCTGCGCGTTGTCCTTGTCGATGCGCGTGGGGTGCACCTTCACCTCGACGTCCGGATTGAGGCGTTGAATCGTCGTGCGGGCCGACTCGGCCTTGTTCTGCCCAACGGTCTCGATAGAGTGAATGACCTGGCGTTGCAGGTTGCTCTCCTCGACTACGTCATCGTCGATTACGCCAATTGCTCCGACTCCCGCGGCGGCGAGATAAAGCAGCGCCGGCGAGCCCAGGCCCCCGGCGCCGATGAAGATCACCTTGGAATCAAGGAGCTTCCTCTGCCCCTTTTCGCCCACTTCGGGCAAGACCAGATGGCGCGAGTAGCGGTCTCGCTGCGCTGCGTCGAGCACGCGCGGGATGCGCCAGTCATAGCCGAGGTCCCGCCATCGCGTGAATCCTCCGGCCAGAGAACGCACGTTCGAGTAGCCGAGCTCGCTGAGAGTGTTGGCGGCGAACACGCTGCGCACGCCGCTCGCGCAATAGACGACCACCGCGCGGTCCTTGTCGGGAAGCAGATCCTCGACCCGGCTCTCGAAATGGGCCCGGGCAAGGTGGTGAGCACCCGGAAGCATGCCGCCGCTGATCTCGTCCGGCTCGCGCACGTCGAGTAGCTCGACGTCGCCCGGCTCCTCCAGGCGCCGCCTCAGCTCTTCGGCCGTCGTTTCCCCGACCTCCTGCTTGAGGTTCGTCAGCAGCTCACGAAAGTTGGGCATGTTCGCACCTTACAATAGGTGTTAATTGCTCGCAGCACCGAGCACGGCGCGCACCTCGCCGAGCGACGGATTGACCAGCAGGCGCTCCCCGATCTGCACCGTCGGGACCGTCCGGTAGCCGCCCGTCGCCACCTCGATCCGCCGGGCGGCATCCTCGTTGTCGCCGAGGTCCACCTCGCGGTAGGCGATTCCGTTGTCATCCATCTGGCCCTTGAGGCGGCGGCAGTGACCGCACCACTCGGTCGAATACATTGTCACGGTTGTCGCATTCGCCATTGAGTCGACCTCCTGTGAGAGAGAACGAGAGGCCATGCCGGAAGATTCCCGCTCCGAGTACCTCGACCCACCCCGCCGGCGAATCGCCGAAGCATCATCGTGAAAGCCGTCGTGTTCAAGGACAAGGGAGCGATCGAGGTCGCGGATGTCCCCCAACCCACCATCGATCACCCGACCGACGCAATAGTCAATGTCGCCGTCAGCGCCATCTGCGGCTCGGACCTTCATGTGCTCTCGGGCAGGACGCCGGGCATGCGGCCGGGCTCGGTCATCGGGCATGAGTTCGTCGGCACCGTCGCCGACGCAGGGGCGGGCGTGGATCCGGACCTTCTCGGGCGCCGGGTCGTCGGCTCCTTCCTCATCGCCTGCGGATCGTGCCGAGCCTGTCAGGCACAGCGCTTCAACCACTGCGAGGAGCGGCGCGCGCTGGGCCTCGGGAAGCTGACGGGAGACCTCGATGGCGCCCAGGCCGAGCTCGTTCGCGTTCCGAACGGCTCGATCAACCTAAAACCGTTGAGCGGCTCCTTGGCCGAGCTGTCGGACGAGGCGGCCCTGTTCGCGGGCGACATCATGGCCACGGGCTTCTACGCATCCTCGCTGGCCGGTCTGCGCGGCGGGGAGGCCGCGGTCGTGATCGGCGCAGGCCCCGTCGGGATCATGTGCGCGCTTGCGCTGAGGCGCGAGGGGACGGGGAGCGTAATCGTTGTCGACCAGGACCCTGCGCGTGTGTTGTGGGCGCGCGAGGAGCTCGGGCTGAACGCCGTCGACGTGGCCGAGACGAGCCCCGAAGCGGCGGTGGCCGAAGCTACCAGCGCAACGATGGCCGGTGTAGTGGTCGAGGCCGTCGGGGCGCTTGATGCCTTCAAGAGCGCCCTTCGGTGCGTGCGGGACGGGGGCCGCGTGGTGGTGGTCGGCGTCTACGGTTCGGAACGCTACGAGCTACCCATGGGCGTCATGTGGGCGCGCGGGCTCGAGGTCCGCTGGGCCGGGATGGCCAACGTGCACGCGCATTGGGGGCCGGCTTTGGAAGCGGTCCAGCGGCGCGAGGTCGACCCCACCTCGCTGATCACGCACAGAATGAGCCTCGTCGACTCCCCTGAGGCCTACGAGCTCTTCGCGCAGCGGCGGGCCATGAAGGTGGTCCTGAGGCCGTAAGCGCTCTCAGGCGCTCTTTTCTTGGCCCAGGCGGATGCGCTCGGCCACGATCTCGTCGCCCGGCCTGGCGCAGCCGGGGCAGAACTTGGAGTCGGCGGGCACGTCGACGCCGCAGAACGGGCACTTGCCCTCGACGGGCTGCTCCTTAGCGCCCTCTTTCATCCCAGACTTCAGCTCGCGTCCGGCTTCACCCAATGACCTCGCCAGCTTCGGGAGGCGGGAGGCGCCGAACAGCAACAAGACGACGACCAGCACTATGAGGAGCTCGAACCCACCGGGAATGTTCATCTTGCGACCTCCGCCTTTCAGTCGATGGCCGGCGCTATGGCTGCGCCGACAATGTCAATGTCTTCTTCGTCCGAGAGCTGAAAGGGCAGGGCCCCCAGTGCGACCACTACCTCTTCTACTCCCAGATCCGCCAGGCGGCCCAAACGATCAAGAACCTCCTCGACGGTTCCGGCAACGCTCGTTGCCTTGAACTCTTGCAAGGATACGCTCGATTGGCCTTTATGGCCGGCCAGGACCCCTGCGGGGGTCCGCTCCAGCAAACGCTCGAAGCGCCGGGCCGCGTCTGCATCATCCCTGCCCACGAGTAGGTGCGCACCTACCGAGCGTCTCAGAGTGAGGGGGTCACGGTCCACGGATTCGCACGCCCGCTGCGCCGCCTCAACCCGCCCGGCGTAGGCCTCTAGAGACCCGATCCACGAGAAGTTCCACCCGTCTGCAACGCGCGCCGCGGTAGCGAGCAGGAGGTCGCCCTTGCCGCCCATCCATAGCGGCGGAGAAGGCTGCTGCACCGGGCCCGGCCGGCAGATCGCGCCGTTGAGCGTGTAGTGCTTGCCCGTGGCGGTCACCTCTTCGCCCGCCAGCAAGCGACCGATGATGGAGGCCGCCTCGCCCATGCGCCGGATGCGCACCCCCGCCGGATCCAAGTCGATCCCGGCAGCCTCGTACTCGGGCTCGTACCATCCCGCCCCGAGGCCGATGTCGAGCCGCCCGCCCGACAGCACGTCGAGGGTAGCCGCCATCTTGGCGACGAGGGCAGGATTACGCAGGTCGTTGCAGAGGGCGAGCGAGCCAATGCGAACCGTGTCGGTGACGGCAGCAAGGGCGGACATCGTCGTAAAGCACTCGAGCGACCCCTGGCGCTCGGAGGGGCCCCCATACTTTCCCCAGTCGAGGAAGAGGTGGTCGGACACCCATACGGAGTTGAACCCGGCGGCCTCCGCCCGGAGGGCAACCCGTTTGACGCCGTCCCAGGAGACGGGCTCTCCGGCAAGGCTGGTGTCGTAATGGGGTAGCGCAAGTCCTATTTTCATCGACCGAGTGTAAAAGGCGCAGTGCCCGGGCCTCGCGCCACCAACTTTTCTCAACCCGTGCGGAAAGAGCCTGGTGAGAAAAGTTGGGGTTGTCAGGTCTTGTGGCGCTCGAGGAGTCGCCGGGCGATGACCGTCTTTTGGATCTCGGAAGTGCCCTCGCCGATGAGCAGGAAGGGCGCGTCCCGGTAGAGCCGTTCGATGGTGAACTCCTTCGAGTACCCGTAGCCTCCGTGCACGCGCAGCGCCTTGAGGCAGATCTCGTGGCACGCCTCGGATGCGAACAGCTTTGCCATTCCCGCTTCGAGGTCCGAGCGCTCGCCTGCAGCCTTCTTGATGGCTGCGCTCAGCATCATCAGCCTCGCTGCCTCGAGCTGGGTACCCATCTCGGCGAGGTGTATCTGGATCGCCTGATGCTCGCATATCGCCTTGCCGAACGCCTTGCGCTCTTGCGAGTAGGCGATTGCTTCCTCGAAGGCACGCGTCGCCAGCCCCACCGCCCGCGCCGCGACGTTGACCCGTCCTATCTCGATGCCGTCGAGCACCTGACGGAAGCCCCGCCCTTCTTCCTCTCCGAGCAAAGACGACGCGGGCAGGCGAAAGTCGCTGAAGCTCATCTCGGTGGTCTCGACACCCTTGTAACCCATCTTGGCGATGTTCTTGCCGACGTCGAGGCCGGGAGCGGGCTGTGGGTTCCCCCCTTCCTTTTCGACGATCAGCATGCTCATACCCTTGTGGGGAGGATTTGCAGAAGGGTCGGTCTTGACGAGCGTCATCACGATCGAGGAGCGCAGGCCGTTGGTGAGCCACATCTTCTGGCCGTTGACCACATACTCGTGGCCCTCGCGCACCGCCTTCGTGCGGATGCGCTGAACGTCGGAGCCCGCCTCGGGCTCGCTCATGGCGAGAGCGGACCGTATCTCTCCGGTCGCCATCTTGGGCAGAAGCCTGTCCTTTTGCTCGTCGGTTCCAAATTTGTCGATCAGATAGCAGCCCATGAAGTGAGTGTTCAGCACCCCCGACAGGCTCATCCACCCGCGCGCCAGCTCCACCACTGTGAGCGCATACGTGACTATCGACTCGCCAATCCCACCGTAGTGCTCGGGTACCGTGAGGCCGAAGAGCCCGAGCTCTCTCATCTGCTCGACGATCGCCTCGGGGAACTCGTCGTCACGCTCCATCTCGTCGGCGACGGGGATCACTTCTTTCTCGACGAACTCTCGGACGGTTCCCACGATCTCTTTTTGAATGTCGGTAAGCTCCAGCACCTACCTCGAGCCCCCTTCACCTGCGTAGTCCTCGAGCTTCTTGTCGCGCCGCATTCCCGCGGCCCGGCCCCGTTCTGCGAACTGCACCGCCATCTTGCGCGAGGCCTCGTCGATCATCTCGGTCCCGAACATGACCGCGCCCGTCTGCTCGACCTCAGTAGCGTGCTCGTAGGCGTCGAGCAAGGCTTCGGCTTTGTCGTACTCCTCCTGAGTCGGCTTGAAGACGTCGTTGAGCACGTCGATCTGACCGGGATGAAGCGCCCATTTGCCGTCGTAACCGAGGGCGCGCGAGCGCATCGCCGCGTCCCTGAAGCCGTCGAGGTCCTTGATCAAGAGGTAAGGGCCGTCGATCGCCTGCAATCCGGCCGAGCGAGCGGCAACGAGAATCCTGGCGAGCACCCAGTGCCAGTGGTCGCCTGGATATCCGGGAATGGGGAGCCCTGCGGTCACCGTCGGCAGGCCCAGCGACGCGCTCATATCGGCGGGCCCGAAGATGAGCGTCTCGAGCCTTCCAGACGAGTGCGCGATATCGAAGATGTTCTCGAGTCCCGCCGCAGTTTCGATCTGCACCTCGATCCCTATACGGCGCTCGAGGGAGTTGTTGACCTCGAGCATCCGCAGCTGATGGTCGACGAACATCACCTCGTGCGCGTACTGCACCTTGGGGATCATGATGCAGTCGACATAACGGCCGGCTCCCTCGACAACAGCCCTGAGATCGTCCGCCGCCCACTGCGTGTCGATCGAGTTGATCCTCACAACCACCGTCTTGTCGCCCCACCCACCCGCTTCGAGAGCCTCAACCACGCTGCCGCGCGCGCTTTCCTTGGCGCGCGGCGCAACCGAGTCCTCCAGGTCCATGAAGACCTCGTCTGCCGGCAGCGAAGCGCTCTTTGCGAGCATCTTGGGATTAGAGCCGGGAACCGACAAGCAAGACCGGCGCGCGCGCAAGTTTCCTCCTTCGATCCCCTTACTCGACATAGCCAAGCCCCCTCAGATGATCCTCGATCTCGCCCTCTTCGCTCGCCGTGAGGCCTTCTTCCGAGGCCCCGCCGGGCCACCGGCCACCCGAAGCCGGTGCGATTGTAAGCTTCCCGCCGGCTCCCACCAGAGGCGCGAGCACCGATCCGTCGCGCGCTATCGCGCTCGGCGTACCCAAAGCAGCCAGAGTCGTCGGCCCGAGGTCGATGAGATGGGCCGGCTGCTCAAGAGGCCCCGGGCTCACCTCCGGGCCGGTGGCGACGAGAACGCCCTCGACCCGGTGGTCGCCCGATAGCCAATCCGCTCTTTCCACCATTCCCCGAGCGTGCGTAAGCGAATAAAGGGGAGCCGGGACGAGAAGAAGATCGGGCGCGGTGTCGAGGAATGGCCCCGAGAGAATCTCTTCCTTGCGATGGATCGCACCGATGGGGCTCTGTCCGGTGTGAGGGTCGCGAAACCCTTGCAGTGCTGCGGCAAGATCATCTCGCACTCGCTCATAGTCGTTCGGAGCGACTATCCCACCCGGTTCCCTGCCCTTGAGGTTGACCGACACGCCCTCGCCGGTCGATACAACGCTCGTGTAGGCACGTGAGCTCGACCACTCGATTGGAGAGGCCGGGATTGAGATCTTCCCGTGCAGCTTGAGGATGTCATAGACGCGCCTTGCGACGTGGCGGCCCGGCCCCCAGCGAATCAGATTGAACGCGAAAGAGCCTCGGCCGAACCTCAGCCAACCCAGGTGCTCGAGAATGCGGTCCATCGTGCATGTGCGGGTGCACGGCTGATGACCGTGATCCGACATGAAGATCACAAGATCACGCTCGCCGGTGCGCTCGAGAAGCTTGCCCAGCCCGTCGTCGAGCTGGCGGTAGATGCCCCTGACCTTCGAAGCTACCGTCGAGCTCCTCATCGACTCATAGGCCGGATGCTCCGGTGACACGTACTCCATCAAGCAATGCTGGATGCGGTCGGTCGACACGTACACGAGCACCGCCGCATCCCACTCGGTGGTATCGAGCAGGTACTCGAAGGTCTTCTGGCGCTTGGCCGTTATGGCCGACACCTCGCTCAGAAAGGGCTCCGGGCGGTTGCGGAAGGTGGTCCAGCTCATTCCGTTGACGGGCCACGGAGCGCGTTCGGCGAGCTCGGCACCCAGCGCCGCGGGATGAGTGTAGGAGCGGCTCGCCGGCAGCACTCCCCCTGCAATGACTTTTCCCTTTACGGCAGGCGTCGGAAAAGTGAGTGGAATGTTCGCAGCGATCGTGGTCTTGCCGGCTGCGGCGAGATCGTCGAAGATCGTCCGCGCTCTGATCGACCGGTAAGTGACGGGCAGACGGCGGTTGGCACCAGGCTTGTGCTCGAGGATGTCGAACACTCCGTGCCCGGCGGGGTTGAGACCGGTCATGAACGAGGGCCATGCGCACCAGGAATGCGACGGCACGGTCGATAGGCACTCTCCATGAGCGCCGCGCTCGATCAGAGCAGCGAGATTCGGCAGCTCACCGGCCTCGAGCAGTGGACGCAGGACATTCCAGTCGGCTCCGTCCCAGCCGATTACAAGGACTCGTTCTGGCACGAGGTGAGGTTACGAGGTTTCGTCGCGCCGGGCTTGCGCGAGGCGGTGAGCCCGCAAGCCAAGCTGAAGTCGGAGCTTGTCCTCGGGGTTGCGCAGCGACCAGCCGCTCAGCTTCTGCACCTGTTTGAGCCGGTAGCTGATCGTGTGCGGATGCGCGAACAGGGCCTCGCCGGCAAGCTTCACGCTCCCGTCGGAGTCGAAATAGCACTCGAGGGTCTTGATCAGCTCGCTCTTGCGGCGTTCGTCGTGTGCGATCAAGGGGCCTAGCATCTGCTCGACGAAGCGGTCGATGAGCCCGGGCTCGACCCTGAGGAAGTGATAGAGCAGCAGCTCGTCAAAGCGGAACACCGGTCCGTCGATGTGCAGGGCAATGCCGATCTCGAGAGCTTCCCGCGCTTCGAGATAGGCGCGCCGAATTCCTTCGAGGCCGGGTTCCGGACCGCCGATTCCGAAGCGCCAGCCGGCCCCGAGCTCGCCTGTCACCTTCTCGGGAACGACTCCAGGATCGAGCGACGAGTCGGCAGGAAGCAGCGCGATGGTGTGCTCGGCTCTCTGTAAGACGATCGGATCCGCACTCGCGTCGAGCACTGCGTTGCCGGCGGCGGTTGACACGGCCGCCTCCGAGCGAACCTCCGCGTTGGGGCTTTGCCCGACCATCGCCAGATAGCTTAGAGAAAGGTCGTACCCGAACGTGTGCGCCCGGCGCAGGATGTCGTCGGGCGGGGAATCGGTCCCGTAGAGGACGTCTGCGAGGAACTCCCGGCGAGCGCCTTCTTGCTGGCGCACGATGGTGCGCTGTGCCCTCGCATAAGCCTTGGCGGCCGAGGTAGATATCTCGTCTGTGTAGCGGAGCACAGCCTCGGCGATGAGGATTGTCGCGTCGAGAGCATCGCCTTCGTATCTCTTGCATTCCTCGGCGAGGATGTCCCAGCAGCAGCGCGACACCGTTCGGTAAGCGTGCAGCACGTCATCAAGAGGGATCCCCCCTTCGGCCCGGCGTGCCCCGACCCTCTCTATTCGCTCGAGCTCGTCCCGGGACACAGCGCGTCCGTTGCTCAGGACCTCCGACAGGGTGGCAACATTGTCGCGGACCGAAGCCCTCAGATCGTCCTTGACTGTGTCGCCGGCGCGCTCGTAGGCAGGAATTGCGCTCCAGATTGCATCCGTGCAGCGAACAACTATTTCGTCCAGCCGCTCGAGGAACGAGCCGATGATGAAGTTCACGGAGCCGCCGCGAGCCATCACGCCACCTCGGACACTTGTTGCAAAACCCGCCCCACGGCTGCACGCGCCTGGGCTATGGCGTCCACAGAGCTGTCTGCCCCCGCATCGTCGGCCGGATCCAGGACTGCAACGATTGCGCAATCGCCCTGCTCCTGCACCACGACATTGCAGGGGAGATGAACGGCCACGTGAAGGGAGGTTCCCAGCTCGCGATTCGAGGTCGCGGGGCTCCACGCCCCCATGATCAGGAACCGGCGGCCGGGTTCGTGAGACTCGTCGAGAAGCCCTCCCACATGCATGGCAGTGAGGATCGAAAAGCCTTCGCCCTTCAAAGCAAGCTGAGTCCGAACTACCGCTTCGTCGTAGCCTTGCGGCACCTCGACACGGTACCCATACTCGGTCATTTGCCCTACCGTACCCGGTGATGGCTCTGATCGCTGTGCCCAACGTATCGGAAGGGTCCGACCCAGTACGGCTCCAGCATCTCCGCTCCGCCCTCGACAAGGGTAATGCACACATCCTCGACGAGCACGTCGACCCGATCCACAACCGCAGCGTCTTCACGGTGACGGCCCACCCGGACGAGCTCGTTGCCGGACTGTCCCTTCTCGCCGCCGCCGCCAAGTCGATCGATCTGCGCGAGCACCAAGGCGTTCATCCGCGGCTCGGTGGTCTAGACGTTTGTCCTATCGTGCCCTTCGAAGAAATCATGGAATCCGCAGTCGAAGTTGCGCATGCGGTGGGATGCGCCATCGCAGACGAACACGGGCTCCCCGTCTATTTCTACGGACAAGCGGCGACGCGCGCCGAGACTCGGTGCCTGCCCTCGCTGCGAAAAGGTGGCCTAGAAGGGCTTGTGAGGCGGGCTGCACGTGGCCTGACCCCCGATGCCGGGCCGCGGGAGATCTCTCTGCGCAGCGGCGCTGTGTGCGTCGGAGCGCGCAATGTCCTGATTGCCTTCAACGTGTGGGTAGAGGGCTCCGCGTCCCTGGCGCGCAGCATCGCAAGTTCGATCAGAACCAGCCAAGGCGGGCCCCCGGGCGTCAGAGCGCTCGGCTTGGAGTGGCCCGGAGGTGAAGCTCAAGTGTCGATGAACCTCATCGACCCCCAGACAACCAACATCGATGACATGTTCGAAGTCGTCGCAAGTGCAGCAGGGGCAAGGGGTGCCGCAGTAACGCGCGCCGAGATAGTGGGACTGGTGCCCGAACGGTTTCTACCGGCTCCCGACGCGCCGGCGGCCCGGCTCCTCGTGGAACCGGGCCGCTCGCTCGAATCCAGGTTGCGCCGCTAGGAGCTACGCCGTGTGGTCTTCTTCCTGCGCCCGTTCGAGGGCTTGCGGCGTGCCGTCGACTTCTTGCGGCCCGTCGACTTCTTGCGGCCCGTCGACTTCTTGCGGCCCGTCGACTTCTTGCGGCCCGTCGACTTCTTGCGGCCCGTCGACTTCTTGCGGCCCGTCGACTTCTTGCGGCCCG
>JBBSGD010000026.1:0-29462 GCA_038254435.1 Actinomycetota bacterium | reverse complement strand
ACCAGGTCGCCGGGGGCGCGTGCCTACTATGACCTCCAGCGAGCCCGGGGCAAGACCCATAACCAGGCGCTCCGCGCGGTGGCCAATCGCCTCGTCGGGATCCTCCACGGCTGCCTTCGACGACGCGAGATTTACGACGAACCCACCGCCTGGCCGCCCCTCATCGAGAAGGTGGCTTGACAGTTGGAGGCGTGGGATATCTAGCCCGAGGCCGGCGGCGTGATCACGAACTTCACCGGCTCGCTGCGCCCGGCGGCGTGGTGCCGGACGGCAGCGACGTGCGCCACGGCCCGAAAGGTCCCCCCGCTCCCGGGGTGAGGCATCGAGAAGCGATAGCGGTAGCCGCCGGAGTTACCCGCCTTGGGCCGCCCGGTGGCCACCCTGGTGCGGGTGCCGTTGTCGTCCACCGAAGAAACGTTCACCTTGATCGTCGAACCCACGTGGGGCGGGGCAACCGTCCCGGATAGGTGCACTGCCTCGGTGCCCGCAGGGTAGGTCACCACGCCGTCTGGGCCCTTCGTGCCTCCCTCGGCGAGGAGCGAGAGCTTCGGCGCCACCGCCTGCACCACCTTGTGGCTCTGCGAGCCCCACAGGTGACGGCCTCCGTCATACACGGCGATCACCGAGGCGTCCCTCTTGAGCAACAGGGTCGCCGTCAACCGCCCGTCCGCGCGGCTCGTGACGCTACCTTCTGTGCGCCACGACGAGCCCTCGTAGCGCCGGAAGATCGTGATCGAGCGGCCCGCAAGAGGCTCCCCAGCGGCGCTGCGCAGACGCCCCGAGATACGGGCAGCCGAACCGTACACGGCGGGCGCAGTGGGCGGGGAGAGACGAAGCCTGGTGTTTGCCTTTCCGGCCCCCACGATCCTCTTGACGTGCCTGCGGATGCCCGGCAGGTCGGCATACAGATGGTTGCCGGGGCACTCGGTGGAGCCCGCATCGCGGTGGCCTGCGATATAAGGGAGGCGTTTCGTGAGCCCGGTGACCGGGTTGCGATAGACATGCGAGCCGGTCGGGTTGAGGTTGTGCCGGTCGGCCTCGAAAGCCAGCAGCCTGGCAAGCGAATGCTTCATGGCGTGCGGGGGCCGAACCGTGGAGTAGTTGCCCATCATGCTGATGCCCATGCTCCCGGAGTTGAAGCCCTCGACATGAGCGCCCTGAACCACCTTCTTGCCCGAGCCGGTCTCGCCGTCGTGCAGCTCGAAGGGCTTGTAGTCGCGCGCCCAGCGGCCCTCGAAGATCTTGCCGTTGGGCGCGATCACGAAGTTGTAGCCAATGTCGCACCAGCCGCGCCGCTCGGTGTGGAACCAGTAGATGGCCCGCATAGTCGCCCGGGGGTGCGTGTCGTGATTGACCCCGGCGGTGTGATGAACGAAGAGTTGCTGGAAAGGGTAGAAGTGACGCTTGCAGCCTCTCGAGACCCGCTTCAGCGATTCGTTGGCGCCCCACTCGGCCCGCGTGACTATGTCGGGAGTCCGTGCGCGCGCATCGGCAGTCGCGGGCACGGTAACCGGCGTCGCCGGTCCGTCTTCAGTGTTGAGCTCGTCGACGGTGACCGGGCCCATGCGCAATCCCGGGGGCGTGATCGCCTTCCACCGGATGGCTAGTGGCTTGTCAACCTCGAGAACTGTGGAGTAATGGTGATCGCCGTGCTCGAGGTCGTGCGCTTCATGCGCCCTCAACCACGATGACGTCTGCCCGTCGCTCGAGACCAGCCGGTAGGCGATCCCGGTTCTGTCATCACCCGTCCAGGAAAAAGCAATGTGCGTCGCGGCAAGGCGCAGCGGGAGGCGCTCGGGTGTGAGGGCAGGCGCCAGCCTCACCGAGCGAGCCATCGTGCGGGGAACGTAGACGGTGCGCGCGGGCGCCACCAGCGGAGGCACGAGCAGCGCGGCCAGGACGGCGAGCGCGACGACGAGGCGAAGGTACAGGGGAACCCGCGACTGCATAGGTGGGTGATGGTAGCCGAGTGACGAACGGGTGAATAGTCCCTTATGCAAGAATCCGTAGGAGCGCCGGCGCGATATCGGGGATGATGCGTGACGATGAAGCAAGAGCCCAGGCCCGAGAGCAATGTCACGCTCAAGATCCCGCGCCCCCTGTACACACAGCTCAAGCAAGTGATCGAGGGCTCGGGGTTCCACTCGGTCACCGAGTTCGCCGTCTATGTGCTGCGCGATCTCGTGTCTCACCATGCCCTCACCGGCAAGCTTTCGGGCACCCCCGGCGCTCCTTCGTCCGGCGGTCCCGCCGCCACGGACGAGGGCGATCCGCTCTCGCCCGAGGAGATCGAGGCGATCCGCAAGCGTCTGCAATCGCTCGGTTACCTGTAGGCCACCGCGCACACATGACCCGGCCCCCACGACTCTCTGCGTTCGTGATCGCCGTGGGGCTCACCTGTGCGGCGTGCACCTCGTCGGGCGCCAACCCGGCCGGTGGCCCTCGGACCTTCGACCCGGTGACGCAGATGGCGCAAGTGCAGGCGGCCGGCGAGCTGCGCGTGGGACTGCCCAAGGACCTTGCGCCCTTTGCTTACACGGGCGACGGGGCGCCGCGTGGGTTCATGGTCGACCTCGCCCGCTTCATAGCAGACTCGTTGGGCGTCAAGCCGGTGTTCGTTGTCGGGCCCAGTGGGAAGCTCGTGAAGATGGCCGATCGGGGGCAGCTCGACATGACCTTCTCGACCTCGCCTATTACCCAGCTGTTCACCCACGACAACCCCACGACCAACCCCTATTTCGTGGCCCACCAGCAGCTTCTCGTGGCGGCCGGCTCTGGGCTCGAGCAAGTATCCGACCTCGGCGACAAGCGGCTGTGCGCAAGCCTCGATCCCGTCACCGAGGTGGCCGCCGGCGAGCTCGGGGTGACCCCCTCACGGGTCATCGAGGCGTCCCCGGCCCGCTGCATCGCGCTTCTTCGCAAGGGCAAAGTCGACGCGGTGACCGCTTCCAACGTGAAGCTCCTGCCCGGGGCGGTCGACGACCCACGGCTCAAGATCACAGGGGACCAGCTCTCTACCGAAGGCTACGGAATCGTCGGCGCTCCCGAGGGCAAGGGCTGGATCGCTTATCTCGATCGCGAGATAGTCGGCTTCAAGGCCTTCGGGTCCTGGATCGAGTCCTACGACAAGTGGATCGCGGATTACGTTCCGCGTCCTTTGACCCAGGCACCAAAGATGGCGGTTGAGGACGCCGCGGCGCTGTTTCCCGAAGCCACGCCCACCCCCTCGCCCTCACCCGCCGGCTAGGGGCGCGGCAGAGCGCCGGGCCGCGCGGCCGGGCCGCTGGGCAGGAAGCGCAGGTCTGTCTCTACGGCGAATGCCACACGTTGCCTGGGTTGTGCCGAGCCTCGAACACCTGCTGCACATAGAGCACCCCGTGGCGCCATTTGGTTCCGACCGCAAAATGACGCCACTGTCCGAGGATGTTGGCGCGGTGCACGGACGAATACCAGAACGCGTGGAACAGCGACTTGCAGCCGAACCCCTCCCCGGTGTTCTGTCCCAGCGCCCTCCAGTGCGTCACCTCTGCTGCGAGACGGTCGTCATGGTAGATCCCGGCCGACCTCGCCTCGCGCTTGGCGTGCCTGCGCGCGACGTAACCGAGCTGCTTGTCTGAATCGAGCTTGCGCCTGCCGTGGTGGGCCCGCCTGTGGTTGATCTTTTTCATGAAGCACCTCTCCATCCCCTTGAAATGCCAGCGGCCTGCAGCCTTGGCCCTAGGGGACGCCCACGGAGAATGCCGACCCGACCCGGCTCCCCCGGGGACGAGCAGCACGAAGCCAACGACCAATGCGACCAGCAGCGTGAGCGGCCGGGGGGAGCCGCCAAAAAGGGCGCGCGCGTAGAACATCTACGTCCACTCTCCTTTCAGTTACCCGCGATCGGCGCGCCGGCGGTCCGCCTTCGCCGCCCCACGAGAGAGCGCGCCTAGGGCCTGTCTGTGAGGCCCGTAACTATGCTGACTAGTTACCAGACATTCCCTCGCCCTGTCCACCCGAAAACCGGTCTCGCCGGCTACCCTTCGTAGTCCATCTGCAACCTTGCGTAACTAGCCGCTGGTCACAAGCGGTAGGCAAGGCGCCGGAGATTTTCCAGATTTTTTTAGTGGCCCCGGGGGACTAGACAAACCGGACCCCCTTAGGGCAGGCTCACTCTTGTGAACACGCAGCCGCTGCACAGCGGGAGCACCGTCCTCATAGTCGACGACGACGAGGAGGTCCGCCACGTCCTCCGCCTTCTTTGTGAGGACGACGGGCTCGAGGTCGTGGGCGAAGCCTCCAATGGGGTCGAAGCGGTGCCGCTTGCCCTTCACCTCCAGCCCGACGTGGTCATCCTCGACTACCGGCTGCCCCGGCTCGACGGCGAAGGAGCTGCAGAGATCCTGCGAGCGGTCATCCCCGGGACCAAGATCGTGGCCTTCTCGGCGGCCCTCGAAGAGCTCCCCGGCTGGGCGGACGCCTACCTCAACAAGGCGCGCATCTCGGAGCTCATGCCCCTGCTGCGGGAGTTCGTGCGCTAGCACGCCCTGCTTCGCGCATCCGGTACCCTCGCTACATGGCCAAAGAATCCTCATTCGACGTCGTCTCTGAGGTCGATCTGCAAGAGGTCCGCAACGCGCTCGACCAGGCAACACGTGAGATCTCTCAGCGCTACGACTTCAAGGGCACGGGCTCGAGCCTCGAGCTGGGCACCGAAGGCGCAGCCGACGCCATCGTCGTCCGCTCCAACACCGAGCAGAAGGTCAAGGACTGCGCCAGGGTCCTCGACGAGAAGCTCGTCAAGCGCAAGGTCCCGCTCAAGGCCCTGGCGCGCGGCGAGATCCAGCCTGCCGGCGGCGGAACCGCCCGCCAAACCCTGACCATCAACCAGGGCATCTCGACGGACAAGGCCAGGGAGGTCGTGAAGCACGTCAAGGACCTCAAGGTCAAGGCACAGGCCTCGGTGCAGAGCGACCAGGTACGCATCAGCTCGAAGTCCCGTGACGTGCTCCAGGACATCATTCAGGCGCTCACCGAACACGACTTCGGCATCCCGCTCCAGTTCACGAACTATCGTTAGCCCCCGGGGATTGCTGCAGCGCCTGCGCACGCCCCGGCGGCTATTAGCGAAGCTCCAGGTTGAGCAGGGCCTCGAGCTCGGCGATGGTCGTCTCCGGCGAGCGGTGCAGCACAGTGGTCATCCCCTGCTCACTCGCGGCCTCGAGGTGCCCAGGGTGATCGTCTACGAAGACGCAGCGCGCGGGGGCAAGGGCGAGCCGCTCGGTGGTGAGCCTGAAGATGGCCGGGTCGGGTTTGCGGAGCCCCACCTGGCTCGAGATGACGACGACGTCAAAGAGCTCGGACAGACGCTCCTTGGGGTATATGCCCTCGCCCCACGAATTGGACAGGAGCGCGCTCTTGAGGCCGGCCCGCCGCACCTTGGCGACTGCCGCGAACATCGACTCCTCGAGCTCGAGACTAGCAAAGAGAGAGTCGATCAAGCCTTGCGAATCGATGGCAACGCCGGTCTCCTCGGCGAGGCGGAGGGACAGCTGCGCGGCGAACTCCGGCTCGGCGATGGCGCCGGTTTCGAAATCCGTGACGAGGCGGTCGTCGTCCCCGGCATAGGCCTTGAGGGCGGCGCGCACGAGATCCTGGAGCTCGAGGCCGTTGCGCCGCGCGAAGGCGGACAGCGCGTCCTGTAGCGGGGTTGTGAGCACGCCGCCGAAATCAACGATCAGGGCATCAAAGCGGCTCATGCCGCGGCCACCTTCCTCGCCCTCAGCGCGAGCTGAGGCACGGCGCGGCCCAGCTCGGCAAAGAACGGGTCGTCGGTAGCGCCGCTCAGATGCCGCGCGTAGGAGCCCTCGAGGAGGATCGCCAGCTTCCACACGGCCAGGACCTCGTACCAGTCCAGCCCCGCCAGCTCGAGCCCGGTGCGCTCGCCGTAACGACGCACGAGCTCGGCCCGCGCCGTGAAGCCGGGCTCTGTTCCCACCGGCGTCATGCGCGCAAGGAGGTCATCGGCGCCCGGCGAGTCGGGCCAGAACGAGATCAGCCACCCGAGATCGGCCAGCGGATCGCCCACCGTCGCCATCTCCCAGTCGAGCATCACCTCGAGGCGGGCCGGGGGCCGGGGCGAGAACAGCGCGTTGTCGAGCTTGTAGTCGCCGTGCACGACGGTAGGCGGTGGCGACTGAGGCTTGTTGGCAGCGAGCCAGGCGCCGACGGTCTCGAGATCGGGAATGGGCCGCGTGTGCGGCAGCGTGAGCTCGAGCTGCCCGCTCCAGCGCCTGAGCTGCCGTTCCAGGTAGCCGCCGGGTCGTGCGCCGCCGGGAACGTCGAGCGTCGCCGGGTCGAGCGAGTGCAGCTCGGCCAGCGTGTCGACCAGCTCGGTCCCGAATCCCGCACGCGCGCCCGGGCCGAAGCCCTTGGGAGCCCGGTCGCGCACGACCACGCCCTCCACCCGCTCCATCAGATAGAAAGGCGCGCCGATGACCGACTCGTCCGCGCAGTAAAGATGAGTCCGCGGCACGCGAGCAATCGTGCGCTGAAGGGCGGCCATGGCCCGGTACTCGCGGCCCACGTCGTGCGCCGTCGGCAGAAAGGCGCCACGCGGTGGACGGCGCAGGACCCACCGCCGGTCGCCGCGTGTGACAAAGAAGGTCTCGTTCGAATGCCCCGCTCGGTGCCTCGTCACCTTCACCGGGGCCCGGCTTGGCATCCGTCGATCGAGGTATTCGGACAGCGCGGCTTCGTCCACGAGGCCGGATGCCTCATCTGGCTGAACGGCTCTAGCGCGGGGCGACGCGGCCATGTTCAGCAACCTATCCGTTGTGCGAGCGCCCCTCATTCGATAGCTCTTGGCGCTTGTGCGTCGCGCGGCTTCACGATTCCACAAGGAGCATCCCCCCGATCTCTTGTGTGCTGACCGCGCCCGCATGTAGGAAGGAGCTGCCCTCGCCATGTAATCTCGGCGGAGATGAAACCCCATCGCCGCCGGCTCCTGCTCGTCGCCTGCCTGGGCGTGGCCCTGGGCTCGACCGGTTGTGTCGGCGTTCCTCCAGACACACAGGGCAGGGACGTCAAGGGTCTGTATGACTTCTTTACGTACTTCGCCGCGGTCATCTTCGTCATCACCGCAGGGCTCATCGCGTGGAGCATCATCCGCTACCGCAAGAAGCCTGATGACGACGAGCTGCCGCCGCAGTTCCAAAAACACATCCCCCTTGAGATTGCGTGGTTCGCAATACCGCAGGTCATCGTGATCATCCTGTTCATCGCTTCGACTCTGACGCTGTCGTCCGTCAACAAGCTCGACCCCAATCCGGACATGACACTGAACGTCACCGGATTCCAATGGGGATGGAACTTCGGCTACGCGGACTCGGGCGTGACCATCCACTCGACACCCGATCAGAACGCCACGATCTACCTGCCGGAAGACCAAACCATCGAGTTCCGAATCACCTCTCAGGACGTCATCCATTCGTTCTATCTGCCGGCGCTCCTTAGCAAGCGTGACGCCATCCCCGGGCACACCAACCGGATCGACCTCAACATCACCGACCCGGGGACTTACGTCGGCCGCTGCGCCGAGTACTGCGGTCTCTTCCACAACCGAATGAGCTTCGACGTGAAAGTGGTCTCGGACGGCGAGTTCCAGTCGTGGCTCGCGCAACAGCAGCAGCAGGCGCAGCCGTGAGCGATCCTTTCCAAGATCGCGTGAGCAGCTCGCAGGCGGTGACGATCGCAGCCTCATCCCCTGGGAGCCGGGCCTCCGGCATGAGCCTGGGGCGAGCGAGGCTTAGAGGAGGAGGCACGAATGGCAACGGTTGAGCAGAGGGTCGGGCACCACGACATCGCTCACCACGAACGCAGCGGCGTCGTCGATTGGATAACGACGATCGACCACAAGAAGGTGGGCATCCTGTACATCGTCACTGCCATGACCTTCTTCGTAATCTCGGGACTTCTCGCTCTCGCGATGCGCGCCGAGCTTGCCTTCCCGGGTCTTCAGTTCCTCAGTGCCCAGACCTACAACGAGTTCTTCACCATGCACGGCACCGGGATGATCTTCTTCTTTGCAACCCCGCTCGTGATCGGTCTCGCCAACTACTTCACTCCTTTGCAAATCGGCGCAGCCGACGTCGCCTATCCGCGTCTCAACGCCATGACCTACTGGATGTCGCTGCTCGGCGCTCTGACGGCGTTCTCCGGCTTCCTAACCACCAGCGGCGCGGCCGCGTTCGGGTGGACCGCCTATTCACCGCTTACCAACGGCACCTACTCACCCGGTCACGGCGCCGACTTCTGGCTCATCGGGGTGACGATGAGCGGGACCGCAACCATCCTCGGTTCCATCAATCTGATGGCAACGATCTTTGGGATGCGCGCGCCGGGAATGACCATGTTCCGCATGTCTGTCTTCAACTGGAACATCCTCATCACGATGGCGCTCATAATGTTCAGCTTTCCGGCCCTGTCGGCGGGTCTGATCATGACCTTCATCGACCGTCACCTCGGAGGGCACTTCTTCAACCCGGCGGTGGGCGGCGACGCCGTCCTGTACCAGCACATCTTCTGGTTCTTCGGCCATCCGGAGGTCTACATCGTCATCTTGCCCTTCTTTGGGATCATCACAGAGATCATCCCGGTGTTCAGCCGCAAGCCGATATTCGGCTATCGCGGGTTCGTGCTCGCGTCCCTGCTCATCGGCATCTACAGCTTCTCGGTGTGGGCACACCACATGTTTGCCACCGGCGTTGTGAATGGTCCCTTCTTCTCGGCGACGTCGATGCTCATCGCGGTTCCAACCGGTATCAAGTTCTTCAACTGGATCGCTACAATGTGGCGGGGAAAGCTCAGCTTCACGACACCCATGTTGTTCTGCATGGGCTTTCTGTTCACGTTCCTCATAGGAGGCATCACCGGCGTCTACCTCGCCGCGCCCGCCATCGACTATTCACTTACCGACACCTATTATGTTGTCGCTCACTTGCACTTCGTGCTGTTCGGGGGAAGCGCATTTGCGATCTTCGCCGGTCTCTACTTCTGGGTCCCCAAGATGACGGGCAAGATGATGGACGAACGTCTCGGCAAAACGAGCTTCTGGCTGATGCTCGTCGGCATGTGGATCACCTTCTACCCGCAGTTCCAGCTCGGCATCGACGGCATGCCTCGCCGGGTCGCCGACTACGCCGACACGGCGAGCTTCGACCGGCTCAATCTGATCAGCTCGATCGGCTCCGGGATACTGGCGCTCGGAATCCTCGTGTTCATCATCAACTTCTTCAGATCGATGAGGACCGGTAAGACCGCCGGCAACGACCCCTGGGAAGGCTACTCACTCGAGTGGGCGACCACCTCGCCGCCGCCTCATCACAACTTCTACCGGCTGCCGCCGATTCGCTCCGAGCGCCCCGTCTTCGACGAACGCGAGGCGCTCAGGCAAAGAGCCGCTGAGATCAAGGCGGGGCCATGAAGATCCGCAACTCGACCGTCGCGGCGCGGAGCTCTCCGGGCGGAACGATAGAGTGAGCCCCAATGGCTGAAGAGCTTCGTTTCTTTCTGCGCATCGCCCTCTATGTCGTGGCAGCGTCCATCGCATACTGGATCATGGCCAAGGAGCACGCCGGCACCGTCCTGTTTCTCTTCCTTGCAGCCGGCTGCTTCTTCTTCGTCGGAGCGATCGCGCACTTGCTGCGCCAGACACACTCCGAGATCCGCGTGGACGACGCGCAGAGGCTGCACAAGAACCGGACGCTGGACATGATCGACCGGGTCATCGGATTCGAAGAGCACCCCGGCGATGCCTCAGGCGGCCCCATGACGCTCCAGGAGCAAGCGGTTCCCACGGCGAGTGTCTGGCCCATCGTTGGGGCCGTGTGCGTGTTCCTCTTCGTGATGGGCCTTCTCTTCGGTGCCTGGCTGTGGGTGCCGGCGATCCTGCTGGGCCTCTACGTCGCCCGCGGCTGGCTGACCCAACTCTCCCGCTAACCCCTCAGCGGCCCAACCGTGCGCCGGTGCCCACTGGGTGGCAGCGCGCGCATTTGCCCGGTTGCCACCCACTCGACGGGCCCCTCCGGCCCCGGGTCTATTCGAATCCACCCTCGGGGTTGCGCTTGAGCACGATCCCCTTGCTCGGCCTGAAGGGGTGCTTGCCCGTGTCGTTGAGCTCGTTCGCCATCCTGTAGGCGACGTAGCCCGCCAGGGGCGGCAAGACGAAGAACGAGACCCTGAACGCCCAGGTCATGGCCTCGACGTTGATGTTGAACATCGACGCGAAAACGTCATTGCCGCCCGCCAGCATGTAGATCGTCATGAACGTCAAGCCCGCAACCCCGAAGGCAGTACGCAGCGGCGCATCGCGCGGCGTGTCGAGCAGGTTGTGCTCGGCAGTGTCTCCGGTGATGCGGCGCTCGATCCACGGCCACATGGCGAGAACCGTAAAGACGATGCCGGGCAGGATGACGGCGGGCACGAGCAGGCTCGTAGGTATCGTGACGCCGAAGATCGTGGGTTCGAAGGCGGGGAACATGCGAATTGTTCCCTCGAGCCAGCCCATATACCAGTCCGGTTGCGATGGGACTGTCGCCAGACTGGGGTCGTAAGGCCCGTAGGACCACACGGGGTTGATCTGAACGAGTCCGCCGAGCAAAGCGATGACGGCGCCGGTCAAAATCATCAAACCAGTCGACTTCAGCACTTGATAAGGAAAGAAGGCCTTGCCTACGACGTTGTTCTCGGTCTTGCCCGGCCCCCGGAACTGCGTGTGCTTCTGTGCGTAGAGGATCGCCAGGTGCAAGCCGATGAGGCCCATCAGGATCCACGGGATCAGCATGACGTGCAGAACGAACAACCTCGAGATGATGTCGTGTGTCGGGAACTCCCCGCCGAACACGAGGAAGGCGGCGCGCGGCCCTATGAACGGAATCGATAGGACGATGGCGTTGGCGATGCGAAGGCCGATCCCCGACAGCAGGTCGTCGGGCAGCGAGTAGCCCGTAAAGCCCATCAGCAGCGCCAGGATGATGAGGTTGATCCCCACCAGCCAGTTGACCTCACGGGGACGGCGGAACGCTCCCGTGAAGAACACTCGCGACATGTGGACCACGATGGCCGCCACGAACACCAGGGCCGCCCAGTGGTGCATCTGGCGCATCAACAGCCCCAGCTTGACCTCGAAGCTCAGCTTGAGGACCGAAGCGAAAGCTGCGGACACCGTGTGGCCGTGAAGCGGCGCGTACGGCCCCAGGTAGACGACATCGGACTGGTCGGGACGGAAGAAGAACGTCAGGAAGATGCCGGTCAGCAGAAGGATGACGAAGGTGAAGAGCGCTATCTCCCCGAGAAGGAACGACCAATGGTCGGGGAAGATCTTGCGCATGGCGCTGCGGGACCATTTTGAGGAGCCGAGGCGTTCGTCGGCCCAGCGGATCACGAGCTGCTCCCTTCGCTATGGTGGATGTCCCAGTAGCTCGGTCCTACCGTCCCCGGGAAATCTCCCTGCGCTATCAAGTATCCCTCGTTATCAAGGGCCAGGGGCAGCTGGGGCAGCGGACGACCTGCCGGGCCAAAGACGACGTTCGCGCCGGTAAGGACGTCGAAGGTCGACTGGTGGCAGGGGCACACGAGCTGAGCGGAATCCGACCGGTAGAGCGACACCGGACAGCCGGCGTGCGTACAGACCTTCGAGTAGACGATGCAGCCTTGCTGGGTCCAGCTCATACGGTCGGTGGGAAGCGCGAGGTCCTGCGGGTCGACCCTGATGAGCACCGCCTGGGAGTCGCCCGATTCGACGTTGCCCTCGGGAAAGACGGTGATGATGCTCTCGGTGGGCAGGTCCGTCGGCTTGACGGGCTTGCCGTCATAATTGACGAGGCGAGCCCCCTTGTACCACTTGGTGGTGCGCAGCTGCCCGTTGGGGCCGGGGCCGAGCGAGAACAAAGGAGCTACCAAGGCGGCGCCGAAGAGCCCGGCCGCTCCGGCAAGCGTGCCGCCCAGTATCTTGCGCCTGCTGACGGCGCCGACGCCCTCCCCGAGAGTCTCCTCGAAGGCCTCGTTCTGCTCGGGGGTCGAGGCGAGGGAGTGGCGCTCCTCGCTCTCTTCGGGCGCGTCGAGCAAGCGGTCCGCCCACAGGACGATGCCGAAACCGAGCCCGCCGAGAGCAAGCCCGAGCGTGATGCCCTCCCACAAGAGCCCCGCATCGATGATGTACACCACGATCCATCCAAGCGACGCCAGCATCGAGATGGCGAAGGACACAACGACGAGCCGGCTATTAGCCTTCATGCCCCGCTTCCACCTCCCCTTCCGGCTTGACATGAGACCTGCCGATGAGGAACAGAACGAAGATGACGACGCCGAGGCCGATTCCCCAGGCAACAAATCCCTCGGGCACGGGCCCGACCGCGCCGATGTCCGCGCCGCCCGGCCCCGTCGAGCCTTGGAGATGCTTGACGAACGCCGCCAGATCGTCGCGCTGGGACTGGTCGAAGGCGAAGGCGGGCATCTGCCCCGGCCCAATGATGACGGCTTCGGCCACGTCGACGGGCTCCGAGGCCTTGAGACCTGGGGCAAGGACGTTGCCGACAGTCCCGCCGACGCCGGTGGAGCCGTGACACGGCGCACAGTTCTGGAGGAACAGCTCCTCGCCGCGGCCCAGGTCCGAGCCCGCGAGGTCGACGGTCGGAATCCCCGGCCCGTCGTCGAGCGACGCCACGAAGGCGGTGAGCGCTCGGATCTTGCCCTCGCTGTAGGCGGGGTCTCGGCGGAGTGCCTGATCCTTGGAGTTGGCGGCAGGCATGCGGCCCGTGCGCAACATGAAGTCGGCCGCGGCCGCTCCTACGTCGATAAGAGGCGGGCCGGCGCTGGTTCCGCCCCCGCTCGCGCCGTGGCAGGAAGCGCAGTTGGCGATGAACAGCTGCTCTCCCCGGGACACGAGCGCCGGGTCGTAGCCCGAGGATTTCGACTGCGGCGAGCTCTGGCCGCGCGCCCCCGGCGAGCCGAGCCACAGCACGATCGAAAGGACCAAGACCAGCGTCAGCGCCAGCGCCATGGCCACGCGAGGCCCCAGCGCGCGCGTACCGAGCAAGCGGGTCACGAGCCGCTGCCGCCGGTCACGAAAAGTCGCCAGATCAACACGAGCGTGAACAAGCCTCCTATGGCAAGCGCTCCGGCCCTGGACCTTGGCGGCGCCTCCGCCGCAAAGGCGCTGACGGCCGGAATGGCACCCAGCGCGAACGCCCCGTACAGAAGGTGCAGCCCCTCGGACGGACGTTCCCCCTGAGAGTAAATGAGCGCGCCCAGTAATGCTTGCACAACGAGGAGGGAAACGACTGCCACACGCAGCTTCTCGAGCCACGGCCGGGCGCCCGAAGCGCGACTCAGGACGGCGGCGACAGCAGTGAACAGCGCGATGGCTACGAGCAGCACCACGCCGACCGTTGCATGAGTCTGTTGCATCTGGAACGAGACTACCTTTTGGAGTGGCAACAGGCGTCCGTTGTTTCGCCGCGCGGCGCAAGGGAATGCTGTTGACTGCCTTACGGGCAGGGCTCCGTCGATCGGCTCTGCACGGCTACGGATGCCGTCGAGCCGGCAGCGCAACACGAACAAGGGAGGGTCGCATGGCTCTTGAGCGGGACGAAGGTGCGTCGCGTCACGCACCCAGGCACATCCGCAGCGCGTACTCGTCGTTCATGCCGATTGTCGCGCTGGCCGCGGCCACCTCGGCCAAGGGTGGCACCGCGACGATCCTGTGGATCATCGCGGTCATCCTCGTGATCTGGGGAATCGTCACGATCCTGCGAGGCCGGTTGCTTTTCGGCATCGTGCTGATCATCGTCGGGTTGCTCGTGGGACCGGGGGGAGTCAGCATCTTCAGCTGATGCAGGCCCGGCGTGCCGGCTCAATGGGTTCGCTCTACAATGCCGCAAGGGCAGTGCGGGCCGGATGTTGTTGGCAAAGCGAACCAGAGGAGAGGCAGTGGCCGACCGGGTGAGGGCGTATATCCTGATCCAGACTGCGGTCAACGCCGCCCATGTGGCGCGCGAGATACGCGATGTCGACGGCGTCGAGTCCGCCGACGACGTATCCGGCCCCTACGACGTCATCGTGCGAGCGAGCTCCGCCGACATGGACCAGCTCGGCAAGCTGGTGGTGGCTCGAATCCAAGCAGTCGAAGGCATCACGCGCACCCTGACCTGCCCGATAGTGCAGCTCTGATCTGTTACGAGGTAACCAATGCCTCGGCGAGGCGTCGAATCGCCCGCGGCTCGAGCTTTTGACGAATCACGCATTTCTCGGGTCCTTGGGGCTACGATTACAAAGACAAGCTATGTCTGACCAAGCGTTCCGACGACGAAGGAGCGGGCAGCTGCGGAGACCAGGCAAATGAAAGGGGGCCGAACAAGAGGCGGATCAGCAACCTCTGTGCTCGTGTGCGGCGGCGTCGGCAATCCGGCATCCAGTGGCGCAACGAAAGAATGTAGGGACGGAATCGATAACTTAGGGAAAGGGGAATCGTAATGGCTTCAGCTTCGGGTACCAGGTCCCAGGCTCAACTGTTTGCGTTGGTGTTCGGGATCGTCTATCTCGTCGTGGGGGTTCTGGGGTTCATCGCCACGGGGTTCGGCGGCTTCTTCAATCACGCGGGTGACACCTTCGTAGTGTTCCCGGTCAACCCCGCGCACAACATCGTGCATGCCCTTCTCGGAGTGGTGTGGATCGGTGCAGCGCGCAGTCACGCGGCGGCCAAGGGAGTCAACCTGATCATCGGCGTTGCCTACCTGCTGATCTTCTTGCTGGGACTCTTCGGGGCCCTCAAGTGGCTGGCGATCGACAGCGGCATTGGCGCAGACGCGATTCTGCACCTTGTCTCCGGCGCCCTGGGCGTGTACTTCGGAACGGCGGGAGCAACCGCCGCGCGCACCGCCACCGCGTAGCTACCGGGTAGCAGCCACAAGCACCAAGGACGGGGCCGCTCGGCCCCGTCCTTGCGCGTGGACTCGGGAGCCGGGGGGCGACCGTCAGGCCTGCAAATCGTCCCATCCACGCCACCTCCTCGCGCCGAACAACGGGGCACAGCGCCGGTACGCAGACCAGGGAAGCGAACCAACGCGCTCCGGAGGCGTCGTCGGCCCCCGACGCCTCCGGCCGTTGCGAAGGGGCGCTCCGGCTCACCGTCTTGGGGGACATGCCCGACCCGTTTGGGTGGGATCCCAGCCTCGCTCGGGAGATCCGTTCAACCCGCGATAACGGACAATCTGCACAGGCGACAATCCAAGCAGCCGGGGCATTGCGAACAATTGATGACGGGCGAGGCTACGATTCGCCCGTGGCTTCATCACGAGATTCCGAGCTGGCCGACAGGCTGCTCGCCAGAGAAGACGATGCCTTGCGGGAGGCCATCGCCCGCCACGGGTCGTCGGTATACGGGATTGCCATGAGGGTGATTACGGAGCCGACGCTCGCCGAGGAGGTGGCGCAGGACACCTTCTTGGCGTTGTGGAGACGGCCGGGGGCGTTCGACCCGACGCGCGGGGCGTTGCAGTCCTTCCTCGTTGGGATAGCACGCAACAAGGCAGTCGACCTGGTGAGACGGGAAGAGGCCAGGAGGCGCACGAGAGAGGCCCTCCTTCGGGAGGCGGAGATAGAACCGCAGTGCGACATGCACGCTTTGGAGGGACTAGAAGAGAGAGCAGAGGTAAGGGACGCTTTGGGACGGTTGTCAGAGGTCCAGCGAGAAGCCGTGGTGCTTGCCTATTTCGGCGGGCGCACGTACCGAGAGGTTGCCGAAGAGCTCGGCATCCCCGAAGGCACTGCGAAGACTCGCCTGAGAGACGCACTCACGAAGCTCAGAACCCTCTTGGCGAGTCCGGAGAGAAGTTAGGGAGCTGGCAGTGGAACGCACGCATGACGAGCTCAAGACGCTGATGGCGCCATTCGCCCTCGGGGCGCTCACGCCCGAGGAAGAGCGCGTGGTGCGGGGCCACGTCCTGTCGTGCAAGGAATGCCAGCGCGACGCCGAGTCGATGCGCGCAGCCGTCGCGCTGTTGACCGAGACCGTAGCTCCCGTGCAGCTGCCGGCAGGCCTGACAGAGCGGATCATGGCGGCGGCCAGACAAGACGCACGCTCCCCCGCGGCCGCGCCGGTGCGGCAGAGCATGAGCCTTGGGCGCAGGTGGCTGAGCGGCGCACTGGCCGGCGGCCTCGCCGTCGTGGTGGCTCTCGGGCTCCTCACCTTCAACCTCGTCCGCACGCAGAGTCAGCTCGATGACAGCCGCGCGGCCCTGACCGCGCTGGTCGGCGGGCGGGGCGGGTTTGCTCTCAGCGGAAGTGGGCGGGCGGTTGCGAGCCTCGTCCCGGGCGACTCGGGGGCGATCTTCGTCGCCGCCGGCTTCCACCACGCCCCTGAGGGAAAGACCTACCAGGTGTGGCTGAGCGAGAACGGGCGCATGGTCTCGGCGGGCACCTTCGATGGCGGCGAGCTCACGGTTTTGCACGTCGACAAGTCGGTCTCCCGGGCCAACGCCGCGGCGGTGACCATCGAACCCGACGGCGGCTCGCGAGCCCCCACAACTGCCCCGCTCATCGCAACCCAGTAAGCCCCTGCTCGTGGGCACGCAATTGCGAAGCAACAATCCGCCCGCGCCCCGGCGTGCGAACTCGTAACGACGGAACGGACCGGTCGCGGGACTCCACATCTGCGCTTACGAGCGGCCGGAGCCCTCGGAGGTCCGCGGCCGGTTCACCGTCATGAGATTGCATGTGAATGCAGGCGGGCCGGGTCCCAAGCCGCCTACCGTCCGCCCGGCGACTGCCCCGACTGGGGTCGAAGGCCCGTCAGAGACGGCCCCCGTTCTTGCGGGGGCCGTTCCTCGTGAGCCCGACGTTGTGCACCGACCCACTCTCGAGGTGGGTGGTTGCACCAACCTCTTAGGGCGACCGGCGCAGGGCGGGCGCGGCGAGCACCTCGTTCAACGATCCCGAGCGGAATCCCGCCAAGTCGAGAGTTACGTAGCGCCACCCGAGAGCCTTCAGCTCGTCGACGAGCGCCCCGCCCGAGGCCGCAGCCAGCTCCAGCTGGCCGGCCGGGACCTCGACCCGGGCGAGGTCCCCGTGATCGCGCACCCGAAGCTCGGTGAAGCCCAAAGCCCTCACCGCCTCTTCGGCACGCTCGATGCGCCGCAGGCCTTCGGGAGTCACGCGCACGCCGTAGGCGAAGCGCGAGGCGAGGCAGGGAGACGCCGGCTTGTCGTGGGTGGGAAGGCTTAGCACCACAGCGAGCGCCCGCACCTCGGCCTTGGAGATGCCGCACTCGGCGAGAGGGGCGCGAACCGAATGCTCCCCCGCAGCCTGCAATCCGGGCCGGTGATCACCGAGGTCGTCGGCGTTCGTCCCCGTCACCATGGCGGCGGAGCGCTGCGCGGCAAGGGGAGCGAGCACCTCGTAAAGCTCCGTCTTGCACCAGTAACAACGGTCGGGCGCGTTGACTGCGTACTCGTCGCGCGCAACCTCGTGGGTCGTCACGATGCGGTGGTTCCACGACCTCTCGTGGGCAAGAGCCACGGCCGCGTCGAGCTCCCGGCGCGCAAGCGAAGCGGATACCGCCGTCGCGGCAAGCGAGCGCTCGCCCAGCACGCGGTGCGCCACCTCGGCGACTACCGACGAATCAACGCCACCCGAGTATGCGACGACCACGGATCCAGCGTCGCGCAGGGTCGCCTCGAGCTCGTTTCGCTTGGCAATCAGTGCGGCGTTCATACCCAACATCCTCCCAGGAAAGAGATACCGTCCCATAATGCACCTCGCACTCGTCGCCAAGAGCTCGATCGTCGAGCTCGCCCGTGATCCCTTGCTCACAGTTGCCTGCGTGCTGCTCATCGCGGTCTCACTGGCCTGGATCGTGGTGTCCCGCTCGATCTCGCACAGCATGAAGAAGGCGGCGCGGCACCGCGCGGCAAGGTCGCGCAAGCCCGCTCGACACCGCTCACAGCCGGACCCGGCGCGCAGGCGCGGCGGCGGCCAAGCCCAGCCAACCAGGCGGGTGGACGCGCGCCGTTCTCGTTCCTGAACACGCGCTCCTAGTATCGAGAGCGTGCCCCCGCTCAGATGTTTGCGAATCGCCGCGCTTGCGCTTCTCATCGTCCCGCCGTCCCTGGCCGGCTGCGGCAACGGCAAGATCGGAATAACGCCCCATGCCTCGGGGCCGCGCTCACCCGGGATCACCATGGACAATTTCAACATCCGCATGCAGCCACCCACCACGACAGCAGGCAGAGTCGATCTCGACGTCGTCAACCAGGGTCCCTCGGTGCATCAGCTGACCGTCATCCGAACCGACCTTCCGGCCAACAAGCTGCCCCTCGACGGAGTCAACGTCGACCTCAGCGCTCCCGGGCTCGACTCTGTTGCCTCCACGAGGAACCTCAACCCGGGCGACGAGGTCGAGGAGACCGTCAACCTGCGCCCGGGACGATACGTCTTTGTGTGCAACATTGCCGGGCACTACCTCGAGGGGATGTTCAAAACGGTGCGAGTGTCGGGCCGTTGAAGTCTCTCGGCGAGGAGGTCGTCGATCTTGTTGACGAGACCGATTCGGTGATCGGGCGCGCAGCGCGCGCCGAGGTGCGTGCGGCGAACCTGCGCCATCGCGGCATCGGAGTGCTGTGTCGCCGGTCCACAGGAGAGCTCTACGTTCACCGGCGAACTAAGACCAAGGACGTCTTTCCTTGCATGTACGACATGTTCGTGGGAGGCATGGTGAAGGCGGGCGAACCGTACGCCGACGCGGCGCGACGCGAGCTCGCCGAAGAGCTGGGCGTCTCCGGGGCGCCACTACGTTACCTCTTCAAGCACTTCTACAGCGGCGAGGACAACCACTGTTTCTCGTCGATCTACGAGGTGACGTGGGACGGACCGATCGCGCATCAAGCCGCCGAGATCGCCTGGGGTGCATGGATGACAGAGCAAGACGTGACGGTGCGCATGAAGGAATGGGATTTCGTGCCCGACGGGCTCGAGGTATGGAGTCGTTATGTGAAGGAACGGGCGGGCTAGCGCGCCTCGCCGTGCGGCATTCCAGGGCGCGAGCGGCTATTCGATGTAACCGAGGTCCTTGAGGTGCGCGGTTACTGCCTCCGCCTCATCGTTCGAGTAGTCCCCGCCGGCGTTGCGCTCCGCTGCTGTGGCCCCGCCGCGCAGCGGATGTGCGGCGAGGAAATCGCCGCTGAGGACCTCCTCTCGGGCGCTGCCGTCGAGCCCATCCGGCACCGGCTGCTCCAGCAGCGCGAGGGCGAGCGGGCAGAGGTCGTACAGAGAGAGCTCGTCGGTGCGGCCCCGGGCGAGGCGCGGTCCGGCCCCTGCGAAGACGCCGAGGGGGCGATGGTCTGCCGACCACGCCGCCTTCACCCCGGCGAGCGGAGCAGGGGGGATGACCACTTGCTCGGAGCGCTCGCGTCCCGGCGCCACGCGGTACCCGGCCGACCAGGAATCGAGCATCAGGTCGGGCCCCATGGCCGCTGCGGGGCCGCTGAATAGCTCGGCGCGCCGGTGCGCGCCGCCGAACACCGGAGTACCGGTGGCGGGGTCGCGGATCGCCAGCAGGCCACCGGCCAGCTCGTCGAGGAGGGCCTCGGCCTCCCCCTGGGTAACGATGCCGGCCTCTTCGCGCCCGGCGAGGTTGAGCCACAGGTCACTGTGCCAGCCGAGGAAGGCGCGCGTCCTGTCCCATTCGAAAGAGCCGAGCTGCCCCGTCAACGTGGCAGAGAAAGCACGGCGCGCCATACCGGGCGCGAGTCTCCTGCCGAAACGGCGCACGGGTGGGGGCATCGCCCAGGCCAGGTCGACGAGCCTCGAGGTGCGCCGGGCTCCGTGCGACGCGTAGCCGCCTTGACCCAGCCACGCACCGACGTTGACATCGCCGTGCAGCGTTCCGGCCCCGTGGTCGGAGACGACGAGGAAGTCGGCGTCGGGCCACGCCTCGAGCAGCTTGCCGGTGGCGCGGTCCATGGCTTGGTAGACGTCTAGCACCGCGCCCGCCAGCGGATGAGAGGTGCCGCGGAACTGCCAGAAGAAATGCTGTGCGCGGTCGACGTGCGGCCACACCGCAACCACACACTCAGCAGCGGTGTCCTGCGCCGCCCACATGAGGGCCTCGGCCTGCACATCGAGGCCGCGCACGAGATCCTCGAGGAACCTCTCCAGCGAGGAGTGAGGAGCACAGTCAAAGATGTCTTCGAGTGGGTAGCGCGCGGCAAGCTTTTCCTGCCAGCTCGCCGGGGCGCAGAAAGTCGCTCCCGGCGGCGCGCCGTAGCCGGACACCATGACGCCGTTGACCTCTTGCGGGGGAAAGGCCATCGGAACATTCCACACGAGCCACCGCACGCTGCTTGCGAGCTCCCATAGCGCGGGAGCGCGCCGGTCGCGCGACGAGAAGTAGCGACACGCGTACTTGCCCGGCGCGCGGTACCAGGAGCCGAAGATGCCGTGCCCGCCGGGGTTACGGCCGGTGAAGGCGGACGTCCACGCGCAATCGGTCATCGGGGGCCATGTCGAACGAAGGGCCGCCCGAAAGCCACGCGACTGCAGCGCTTCGAAGGCGGGGAGACGACGCGCTGCAACCATGGGATCGATGACATCGAAAGTCGCCGAGTCCCATCCGAGAACGGCCAGCCGCGGCGCCACTACTTGGTTGGATCGGGGGGCAATGTCTCGGTGTGTCCGTGGAGGTTGGGAGCGAAGTCGAAGCACACCTGGTGACACCTGTCGCTGGTGAGCAGAGACTGCGCCTGCCACATGTACTCGTGACGCTGACGTCCGATGATCAGGCGACGCAAGGGCACGTTGACGCGCACGCTGTGCCCGTCCGGCCGCCACACCACGAGGCTGCCCCGACGCGCGTCTCGGTGCGACGGGTTCTTATAGTCACGGTAGAGCCTCGCGACCATCTTGTGCCCGTTTGAGCGCACCAACGCGTAGTAGTCATAGTGCGCATCGCCGAAGGTTTCGAGCCGCACGAGAAACTCGCCCTCGTCCCAGATCGTCTTCGCCCTCCACCGCGCGTAGGTAGCGATACGAAACGACGGCGTGTGCACATGCTTGCGCACGACGCGATGAATGTCGAGCAGGCCGCGCGAGTCGTCGGCGTCGGTGATCCTCGTAAGCGCAAAGGCCGCAGGCGCTGCGAAAGCGAGCATGAGAACGCAGGCACCGAGCGCGCACGTGAGCTTCTTGACCATCCCTGTCACGAACGCGCCCCTTTCTTGAGCGACGTGCCAAACGAACGGACGAAAAAGAGAGCCGCGATGACGCCGGCAAAGGCAAGCAGTGCGGGCAGCAGCTCCGGACCGATTCCATCCACGCGTCCGGCGCTCGCTCCGAGCAGGAGCACGAACGCCGCGAGCACGCCCAGCAGCACGTTGCGCGTGATCATGACCCGGTAATCGCGCGCTGCGGTCCCCCCGAAGCAGCCGCACGGCACCTTGTCGCCCTCGAGCATGCGGGCTCGCAGGATCGCAAGCGAGAACAAGGCGAGAAGAAAGATCGTCGTCGCCGCCCCGATGCGTACGGGCCCGAAGGCAAGCACGGTGGCAACTGCTAGCTCGACGAGCGGCACGCTTATCGCCGTTCCTCGCACTGCCGCCGGCGGCAGCCCATACCTGTCGAGCGCGCCCAGCCACGCTCGAAAGCGAAGCAGCTTGAGCAATCCCGCCCACGCAAAAGCGAGGGCCAGGACTAGCGAGCAGACGGTCACGAACGTGTCCAACATGCACATGCATCCTACGCCGGGCATCGTGGACCGAGCATCGTGGACACGGCTCGTGCGCCGGGCCTGCCGAGCCGCATACCACGCCGCCTTCGGGCCACCCCTCACGGCCGGGCGGGCCGTTGTATCTTCTTGCAACCGGTTCACACAGCCGGTCGAACGCGGTTCTTGAGACAGGAGGAGGCGCGGCGTGCAGGGGTGGTGGGCTGTGAGCTATGTCGTCCTGTGGGGCCTCGTGATCCTGTTGGGCGTGCTGGTAGTCGCGCTCGCACGCCAGATCGGGACCCTTCACCTCCGGCTCGGCCCCCGTGGTGCGCTCGAGGTGGACATCGAAGGGCCGTCCCTCGGAGAAGTGCCTCCGCCGGCCGAGGTCACCGACCTTGACGGCAGGCCTTTCGTCATCGGAGGGCCGGGCAGGGCTCAGCTCGTGTTCTTCACCTCCCCGTCGTGCCCACTGTGCGAGGAGGTGCTTCCATCCCTGGCAGTCGCCGCCAAGGCGGCGGGGCTCGCGGCGCACGTGGTCACCTCCGCCCCCCCAGACGACGCCTACGCTGCCTACGCGCCGCGCAAGCTCGGCGCCCCGGTGACCTCGGCCGCCGAGGTAACCGCGGCCTACGGCATCCCGGGCACTCCCTTTCTCGTCGTGCTCGACGACACCGGTGCGGTGAGGGGCAAGGGCACCATCAACAACCTCGAGCAGATGGAAGGTCTCATCGACACGGCGCGCCGGCGCATGACCACCGAGGCCGTCGCCGGGAAGGTGAGCTGACATGCTGGACCAAAGGATCGAACGAGCGACTCTGAACCTTGCCGGCACGAGCAGCAGACGCTCCTTCCTCGGCAAGCTGGGTGCGGGCCTCGTCGCACTGACCGGCGGGCAGCTTGTCGCCTCGGCGCTCAAGCCCATCAGGGCAGAGGCCCGCTACTACACCTTTTGCGGGCACACGTACACGACCGGGTCGTGCCCTCACCCCTACGCGCCGTACTCGCGCATCGATCGTTACGGCTACCCGCTGCACCCGCGCTACGGCTATCCGGTGGACGATTGGGGCAACCTCTACAAGTCACGCGATCAGAAACGGAGCAAGGTGTGCGAGGAGAGGGTCCGCAAGCTCTATCCCTACACCGGCAACGCAAGCCTCGGTGGAACGTGGAGCCGCTGCTGCCACGGGCACATTCGCAAGCTGACCGACTGCTGCTCGTACTCGCGCACGAGGATCAACGGCGATGCGTCGCTTACCGGCTATTGCCATCACGGCCGGAGGGTCTTCTGCGTCACCTACCGCAACACCAAGGTCCGGTGCTGAGCCCGGGTCTCGGCGCGACCGTTGCAGCCGCTTCCGCGATCGCCGGGTGGAGCGGTCTGTTCTCGCCCTGAGGCATCTCGATGGTCGAGACCATCGCCCCCGTGGTCCACGGGGACAGGAGGAGCTACAGGTTGACGGTCGCCCTGCACGTTCTTGGGTCCGGGCTCGCGGCGGCAATTGTGGGCACGCTCGCCGGGGCGGCGGGAGGGATCGCCGGGGCTCCCTGGGGCCGCGCCGGCATCGCCTTCGTGGGCGCCGGCGCACTCCTTTACCTGCTCCGTGAGGTCGCCGGGCTGCCCGTGCCGGTGCCCTCACGGCGCGGCCAGGTGCCCGAGTGGTGGCGCACTTTCTTCTCGCTGCGCGTCACGGCGCTTCTCTACGGGGTGGGGTTGGGGGCGGGTTTCGCCACCTTCCTGTACGCGGGGACCTTCGTGGTCGTGGTTGCCGGCGCCCTTGTGACGGGAAGCCCGGCCGCCGGCGCGCTCCTGTGCCTGCCCTTCGGAGTGGCCCGGGGCGCTGCAGTGCTGGTCGCCCGGCGCACGCACGATGGGGCCGGGGTGACCGATGTCGCCGAACGGGTGGGGGAGCTCGGCGACGGGGGTTTCCCGCGGTGGGCCAACTCGATTGCGCTGGCGGCAATCGTGGGAGCGACAATCATCGCCCTGACCTGAGCTCCTACGCGCAGCGCACGGAGCTGACCGGCGGCAGATGCTCGGCGGCCACTCGCCATGTCTCCCCTGCGTCGATCGAACCGAACACGGAGCCCTGCTCGGTCCCGAAGTAAAGGCCCAGCGGGTCGGCGCCGTCGCCCGCGAACGCCTGCCGGAGCACGGTGTAATAGGCGTTCTCCTGCGGCAGTCCCTGTGTCAGAGCCGTCCACGAGGCCCCCGCGTCGCGCGTCGCATAGACCCTCAGGGCTCCGTCCGGGGTGACGCGGTCCTCGGCCGAGGTCAGCGGAAGCACGAAGGCTATGGCGGGGTCGCGCGGGTCCACCACCAGCGGGAAGCCAAAGTCGCTCGGGAGCCCGGCGGCGATGCTCTGCCACGTCGCCCCTGAGTCGTCCGAGCGGTACACGCCGCCGTGAAACTGTAGGTAGAGACGCTCGGGCCGGGTCGGGCGCGGTGCATGTTGTGCACGCACAGAGCGCTCGTTCCGGCACGCGCCTCCTCGGGTATGTAGCCGGGCACGAGCCCCGTGAAGCCGCTGTCCCATGTCTGTCCGCCGTCCTCGGTGATCCACACGCCCGCGGCCGAGATCCCTAGCGCGAGTCGCTGCGGATTGCCGGGCCACGGGCATATCGAGTGCAGGCACAGACCCCCGGCGCCCGGTGACCACTCGTCCCGGCCGGGCACCTCCCACAGCGGCCGGTTGAGTGCCCAGCGCCTGCCGCCGTCCTCACTCCGGAACAGCGCCGCCGGCGCGACACCCGCCCACAGCACACCGTCCTCCTCCGCCGGGACGATCGACCAGATGCGCTCGAGCGCAGCCCCCGTTGCCTCTGGAAAGGTCGGCCCGTCCGCTTGGTTCCACGGCCCGGCCGCATCCTCGGCCCAATAGACCTTGGGCCCGAAGTGCCACGTGGTCACCGACGCGTAGTAGAGGCCGCTGCGGGGATCTCGCATCGCGTACTCGACGACGAGGCCTTCGAACGAGCGTCCCGCTACCTCGAGCAGGCCCCCGCGCTCGCCGCGCAGGACCACGAGGCCCTTGCGCGTCCCGACCAGCACCTCGGCAGTCACCGCGCGCCTCCCGAGATCGCCGGAAGAATCCGCAACTCGTCGCCGGGGCCGACGGGCTCGTCGCACGAAGCCTGCTCGGCGTTGACGAAGACGCCGACGTGAGGCCTAAGCCCGCCCTGCTCGTCGAGCATCCACCCGGCCAGGCCGTGGTCTCGCTCGAGGGTGCTAAGCACGCCTCGCACGGTGGCCGCGTCGACCTCGATCTGGGCGAGGCCGGCGCGCTCGGCGAGGAGCCGTGGAAGGGTCACCGTGACCATGGCCGAACATTACAACCCCGCAGCCTCGGTTGCCGGGGGCGCGCTTCGAGTGGCAGGGCCTCGAGTCGCCGGGCTCGACGCTGCTTCGAGTTGCGCGTGCCGTCCCCGGGGGCTATCTTTGGCACTCAGAGGAGTTGAGTGCTAAGGCTCGATGCCGGCGCCTCGAGGCTCCTCGCCACAATCCGGTGACGGAATGTGTGTGCGCAGCATCGATCGCGAAGAACCGGGCCCCCATCGGCCCGCACTTCTAATGGGAGGTAAAAGTGACAAAGATCCTGTCGTTCGACGAGGATGCCCGGCGTGCGCTTGAGCGCGGCATGAACCAGCTGGCCGACGCTGTCAAGGTGACGCTCGGACCCAGGGGGCGCAATGTGGTGCTCGAGAAGAAGTGGGGCTCCCCGACAATCACCAACGACGGCGTCTCGATCGCCAAGGAGATCGAGCTCGAGGACCCGTACGAGAAGGTCGGGGCCGAGCTCGTCAAAGAGGTGGCCAAGAAGACCGACGACGTCGCCGGCGACGGCACCACAACTGCCACCGTGCTCGCCCAGGCCATGGTACGCGAGGGCCTGCGCAACGTCACTGCGGGGGCCAACCCCATCGCCATAAAGCGCGGCATCGAGAAATCCATAGCCACGTCGGTCGAGGCGATCCGCTCCGTGTCCCGTGACGTCGAGGGCCGCGACCAGATCGCTCAAGTCGCAGCGATCTCGGCCAACAACGACCCCGAGGTCGGCGAGGTCATCGCCGAGGCCATGGACAAGGTTGGCAAGGACGGTGTCATCACGGTCGAGGAATCCAACACCTTTGGGCTCGAGCTCGATCTCGTCGAGGGAATGCGTTTCGACAAGGGCTACATCTCGCCCTACTTCGTGACCGACACCGAGCGTATGGAGGCGGTTCTCGAGGAGCCCTACGTCCTCATCGCCAACCAGAAGATCTCGGCAGTCAAGGACCTGCTGCCGATCCTCGAGAAGGTCATGCAGGCGGGCAAGCCGCTCCTGATCGTGTCCGAGGACCTCGAGGGCGAGGCCCTGGCCACCATGGTCGTCAACAAGATCCGGGGCACCTTCAAGGCGGCGGCGGTCAAGGCCCCCGGGTTCGGCGACCGGCGCAAGGCCATGCTCGGCGACATCGCCGTTCTCACCGGCGGCCAGGTGATCTCCGAGGAGATCGGCCTGACGCTCGAGAAGGTGGCGCTCGACATGCTCGGGACCGCCCGCAAGGTGCAGGTCACCAAGGACGACACGACCGTGGTCGAGGGCGGCGGCTCGGGCGACGAGATCTCCGGGCGCATCAACCAGATCAAGTCAGAGATCGAGCGCAGCGACTCCGACTACGACATCGAGAAGCTGCAGGAGCGCCTCGCCAAGCTATCCGGCGGGGTGGGCGTAATCAAAGTGGGTGCCGCCACCGAGGTGGAGCTGAGGGAGAAAAAGCACCGCATCGAGGACGCCGTGCAGACCACCAAGGCGGCGGTCGAAGAGGGCATCGTGGCCGGCGGCGGGGTCACCCTGCTGAACGCGCAGGAGGCGCTCGAGAAGCTCGAGCTCGACGGCGACGAGGCAACCGGCCGGACCATCGTCAGACGGGCCCTCGAGGAGCCGCTCAAGGTGATCTCGCAAAACGCCGGCCTCGAGGGTGGCGTTGTGGTCGAGAAGGTGCGCACGCTCGGGCCGGGCGAGGGGCTCAACGCCGCTACCGGCGAGTACGGGGACCTGTTCAAGGCCGGGGTCATCGACGCAGCCAAAGTGACTCGTTCGGCGCTACAGAACGCGGCCTCGATCGCCGCCCTGTTCCTCACCACCGAGGCGATAGTCGCCGACAAGCCGGAGAAGGAGGCCGCTCCGCCCATGCCGGGCGGCGACATGGACTTCTAACCCCCTCGTTCTCGCCGAGTGGGTGGTAGGCGGGCAAATGCGCGCGTATCCACCCACTCGACGGGGGGGCGGGGTGGTGAGTGGGTGGTGAGCCGATGATGGGGGCGTTGCTACCCAGGAGCCGAGTAAGTGAGGTGGGTCACTGCTGTCCCTCACCGTTTGATCAGTCAATGGGGAATGCACGCCCGGGCACGCATACGAACGGAGGAGGCAGACTTCGTCTGTGCTCGAATGGCTCGAGCGCACCACGGCGTTTTCTCGAGATCCCAAGCGCTTGCTGCAGGTTTGACCTGCGAAGCGATCCGCTATCGAGTTGCGAGGGGCCGGTTCGAGCGTCTGCTTCCCGGCGTCTTTTGCATAGCCGGCGTTCCCCGGTCGTTCGAGCGCGACCAAGCCGCAGCTTGCCTGTGGGTCCCGGACCGAGCCGTCGCGTGCCTCCGGGCCGGGGCTAGACTGTGGGGCCTACGGAGTTACCGAGCCGCACCTGTAGAGATAGCGACCACAGCCCGGCGGCGCCCGCACGGCCTCCCCTTCGCCGTGCACCGGCTGGATCGCCATCTGCTCTCGGAGGTCGATCACGTCAGGGGAATCCCCGTGACGTCGGTGCCGCGCACCCTCCTCGACCTGGCCGGGCGCGGGTTCCGAACGGAAGGAGCACTCGATCAAGCCGTCCACGAAGGGCTCACGGCGCTCGGCGAGATGTGGCTACTCTACGAAAAGGAGTGGACGAGAGGCCGGCGCGGCATCGCCATCATGAGAGACCTCCTGAGGCAACGCACGCCCGGCCAGGCGCCCACTCACAGCGAGCTTGAAGTCATGTTCCGCGCTGCGATGCGCGGGGAGGGGCTCCCCGAACCGGTAGCGCAGTTCCCGTTCGAGCTACCCACAGGGCTGATTCATGTCGATTTCTTCTACCGGGAAGCCAACCTGGCGATCGAGCTCGATGGGTACGCGTGGCACTCGGATCGCTCGGCTTTCGAGCGTGACCGCCTTCGGGACGGGCAGCTCCAGGCCCTCGGTATCCGAGTGCTGCGGCTGACCTGGGCACAGCTCCGGTTCGACTCGGCTGGAACCGCAGACCTCGTCCTTAGGTGTCTCCAGCAACTCGGACGCCAGCAGCGCCAGCGCTCCGTCATCTGCCCAGTGGGTGGTGAGCGGGCAAATGCGCGCGTATCCACCCACTCGGCGAGCAAGGGCGACTCGGCCCAGGCCTCGCCGGCGTGAACTAGGAGGGTGACCTAAAGGAGCTCGTCAGACGCCCGAAGTTGCGGTCGAAGCTTCGCAGATCCTTGCTGTAAGCGTCGACAAAGCCCGTCGCCAGATAGGTCGCCTGCCTGCCATCGATGACCTCGTAGCGCAGGATCAACCTCGAGCCATTCGAGCTCGTCGCTCGTCCCTTGCCGAGCAAGGCCGGGAGGCCCGCCACGCGGGTGTGGAGAACCGGTCCGAGGCGGAGATCTCGGTAGGCGGCGCGCAGCTCGCTGGTGGTACGAGCAGCAAGCTCGTCCACCGGCAACTTTGCTACCTGGCCGTAAGAGAGCGCCATCGCCCTGTCGGGACGGACGAGCTTGATAATGGCGCCCGCCCGCCTGACGCTCCAAGCCTTGGGAGCCTCGAAAGAGAAACCTTCTTCTTGCATGTGTTGCGCATGCGACTCGGCCGTCGGCGAGGACCGATTCGAACCTGGCGGAATCGAGGGCCGGGGATCGGCAAGCACGAAGAAGGCAACGATCTCTGCAATCAAACCGGCGACGATCAGTAGCTTGAGGACGGCGGCAACCGGACGCGGGAGCGAGTAGCGCCCCCCGCGTCCCAGGAAGCGACGAATCACTGCCCCCTTTGGTGGATTAGTGGATGTAGTTCAAACCGTACTCCTGCCCGCGGCGGCGCACGCACATCAACAACCCACCCATCAGCAGCAGCCCACTGGCCCACTGGAGGAAGCCCACGATCTCGGCCCCGGTGAACGGCAGTGGCTGGCTGCCCGACACACGATCCTGCGGAGTCCCGTGGGTAGCGGCCAAGAGGTGGATGCTCTTCACTACGGTCCCACGCACCTTCTCGCCGACACCCACGATTGCAACGAGGTCATCCGCCACTTGCTTGCCCACCACATGCCCGTTCTGGCGAAGGTTCGCGGCAGCAAGGACCTTGCCGCTGCCGCCACCGGAGTCAGAGGTGGATGAGTGGCTCGATTGCGCAGCTGAAGCCCTCTGGCCGGTTGATTGGGGGGCGCCCTTGCCGCTCGAAGATGAGGCAGTCCCGGCGTCGCGGGCCGGGCTCGAGCCTTCGCCGGCCGTCCCATGCGCTGTCGAGGTCTTGTGAGCCTTGTTGGTCGTGTCGGTCACGGTCTGGGTGGCCGTGCCGGTCGCCTTGGTGGTCGTGTCCTTGGCCTTGGTGGTCGTGTCGGTCACGGTCTGGGTGGCGGTGCCGGTCGCCTTGGTGGTCGTGTCCTTGGCCTTGGTGGTCGTGTCGGTCACGGTCTGGGTGGCGGTGCCGGTCGCCTTGGTGGTCGTGTCCTTGGCCTT
>JBBSGD010000025.1:0-29610 GCA_038254435.1 Actinomycetota bacterium | reverse complement strand
GCCGCTTGCAGGAGCAGTTCCTCAGCATTCAGCGAGAGCTTAGAAAGACGATCGTGTTCGTCACTCACGACGTGGACGAGGCCGTCAAGCTGGCCGATCGGATAGTCATTCTCAACGTCGGCGGTGTGCTCGAGCAGTACGCCACTCCGGCGGAGATCCTTGCCTCGCCGGCCAATGATTTCGTGCGCGACTTCATCGGTCCCGAACGAGGACTCAAGCGCCTCGCGCTCATCAGCGTGGACGAGATAGAGCCCGAGGATGGACCCATCGTGGCGCCCGGCGCGAGCGCCCAGGACGCGCTGCACATGATCGAGAAGTTCGATTACGGGTGGACCAGCGTCGTCGAGGACGGCGAGCTCATCGGCTGGGTCGAGGCACGCGACCTCAAGGGGAAAGAATCGGTTTCAGAGGTCGAGCCCAGACGTTTCTCGGCCCACGTGACGCCGGATAGCTCGCTGCGCCAAGCGCTCGATTCGGTAGTGACATCGCGTACTCAGGTGGCCGTCGTGCTCAGCGAGGGCCAGCGGTTCTCGGGAATCCTGACTCTCGAGCGTATCTCCAGGGAGATCCTGTCGTGATCGCCGAAGCCATTCAATGGTCGTGGATCGGCGATCACACAGACGTCATCTACCAGCGCTTGCTCGAGCACCTCGAGCTGACGGTTCTCGCGGTGGGCATTGGCTTTTTGATCTCGTTCCCGCTCGGGATTTATGCGTACAGGCACCACTGGTTTCTTGCGCCGGTCACCTACGCGACCGGCATCCTCTACACGATCCCGAGTCTCGCGCTCATCGTGCTGCTCATTCCCTTCACGCACTTGACGGTCTTGACCTGCGAGATAGCGCTCGTGGGCTATACGCTTCTCATCCTCATTCGCAATATTGTCGCGGGACTAAACGGAGTGCCCGAGGATGCGCGCGAGGCGGCGCGCGGCATGGGATTCTCGGACCGCCAGGTCCTGTGGCGGGTCGAGATACCGCTGGCAATGCCCGTCATCGTGGCCGGCGTGCGCGTAGCAACCGTGACGACCGTCGGCCTGGTCACGGTGACGTCGTGGATCGGCTTCGGGGGCCTTGGTTACTTCATCTACACGGGTCTGCAACAGTTCTTCACGACCGAGACGCTGCTCGGCTCGGTGCTGTCGGCGGCACTCGCGATCATCCTCGACGGACTCATTCTTGTGGCCGAACGGCGCGTCACTCCGTGGCGCCGCGGCTCACACGCCGGAGGGCAGCGCGGCGAGAGTCTGCAGGTTGAGGCGGCGGCCTGATGGACGTATTCGCGCATCTGTTCTCGTGGATCGGCAACCACCTGACGGGACCGGACGGCGTCTACTTCCGGACTACCGAGCACGTTCAGATGACTCTTCTTGCAACAGCGCTGGGAGCCCTGGTGGCGATACCGGCCGGACTCTACGTCGGGCACACACGCCGCTTCGAGTTCCTCATCGTGTCGATAGCAAACCTCGGACGCGCCATCCCTTCGTTCGGGATCATCGGCATCGTGACGCCGCTCGCCATCAACCTTCCCGGGTTCGGTTTCTATCCGGCCCTCATCGCGCTGTTCTTGCTGTCGATTCCGCCGATCCTCACGAACACATTCGTAGGAGTCAAGAACATTGACGACGACATGCTGGAGGCGGCGCGCGGCATGGGGCTCAAGGAGAGAGACGTGCTTCTGCACCTCGAGCTGCCGCTGGCCGCTCCCCTCATAGTCGCGGGTGTCCGCAACGCGGCAGTGGCCGTGGTCGCTACCGCGACGCTTGCTTCGCTGGGCGGCTGGGGAGGTTACGGGCGCTTCATCATCGACGGTTTCGCGCAGAACATCCTGGTCGAGGTCGTGGCCGGCGCGGTGCTCGTTGCGCTCCTGGCCATTGTCACCGAGGTGCTGCTGGCCGGCCTCGAGCGCCTCGTGAGGCCTCGCCAGGCGTCGACCGAGAAGCAGTTTTTGCCGCAACTGCGCGCAAGCCGCGCGTAGGAATCCCCCAACGGATCGTTTAAGCACCCCCTACGGGTAGGCTCTGGCGGTCCATTTTGGCCGAGGGGGGATGGACTCCCCTGAGATACCGATGGGAGGAGACCCATGCGGAGATCCCGCAGTTACGTCCTTGGGGCGACTGCGCTCGTGGTGGGAGCGATGCTTCTTGCCGCGTGCGGGTCGGGTGGGGACGGTTCGAGCAGTGGCAGTTCGGGAGACGTGGCAAGCCAGTTCATCCTCGGCGGACCGCCCGAGTGTCCCAAACAGCCCTATTGCAAGCCCGGGCTGGAGAAGACCTACGGGTTGAAGTTCAAGCAGTTCGTACCGCTTGACGTGGGCGGACCGCAAACCGTGGCAGACATAAAGTCCGGAAAGGTCCAGATTGGGGAGTTGTTCTCGACCGACCCGGTGATCGCCGATAGCGGCTTTGTGCCGCTCATCGACGACAAGCATCTCCAGCCGGCCGGCAACATAGTTCCCGTCATTCGAAAGGATGCCAACAGCCCAACTGTCGCCAAGCTTCTCAATGCAGTGTCGGCGAAGCTAACGACGGACAAGATCACGGCACTCGTTAGGCAGGTATCGATTGAGAAGAAGGACGCGGCAGACGTCGCCAAGAGCTTTCTCGACGACGAGGGGCTCTTGACCGGAGGGAGCTCCGGCAGTGGCGACATCATCGTGGGTGTCTCGGGCGCGTTCCCCGAGAGCCAGATCGTGGTCGAGATGTACGCGCAGGTTCTGGCAAACGCAGGCTACTCGGTGAATACTCAGCCGAACCTCCAGTCCCGCATCGTGTCGGACAAGGCGCTGTTCAGCGGGGACATCGACGTGAAACCCGAGTACGTCGCGAACGAACTGAGTCAACTCGACCCCTCGGCGGACGCAACGGGCACCGCCGCCGAGGTTCTTCCCCGGCTCAAGAAAGCCTACGCAAAGGAAGACGTAGACGTTCTTGACTTTGCGCCGGCAAACGACACGAATGTCTTCTGTGTCACGAAGGAAACAGCCGATAAGTACGATCTGAAGAAGATGAGCGATCTCGCAAAGCCCGCCCCGTAGGTCGGACAGCGGCGACCAACAGCGAACGAGGGGGCCGGTCACTTAACGGCCCCCTCGTCGTGACTCGCGGGAAACGCGGGTCAAGTTGCGAGGCGCTCGCCGGCGCGGATGGGGGCGTCGAGGTGGTTGGGGGGCGGGGCGAGGGGGCAGACCCAGCCCGGATCGTAGGAGCATGACGGCTGGTAGGAGAAGTTGAAGTCGAACACCAGGCGGCCGGTCTCCATGCCGAGGTCGGCGCCCTTCACGCTGTCGAGCAGGTAGCGCCCTGCGCCATAAGTCTCCCGTCCTGCGGTTGCGTCGCGGAAGGGAACGAACAGTCCGCCCCCGTACCCCTCCAACCAGTAGAGCTCGAGCTCGAGAGGCTTCCCGGCGAGCTCGAAGCGCGCCGTGGCGAAGCGAGAGAAAGCGTAGGTCCCATCACCGCTGGTGCCGATGGCGTAGCGCATGGGGGGTGCATCTCGTACCGAGGCGAGGACCCGTGCCGCCGGCTCGTAGTCGAAGTAGGCCAGCTCCCCGTGCTCGCCGGGGGGCCACGGGCTCTGAGGATGAGTCGCAAAGAGCTCGGCCCTCACGGACTTCCACCGCTTCCAGGCGCGCACGGGATCGCCGGCCCCCCGGATCTCCGCGTACAGAGCGAAGACGCGCCTCTTCCAGTCGAGGAGATCGAAGAGATCGGCGGCGCTGGTGGAGTTCATCGCATGCTCCGGCTTGGTGGGCCCAGATGGATTTGAACCATCGACCTCACCCTTATCAGGGGTGCGCTCTAACCGAGCTGAGCTATGGGCCCGCGGCAGGCGATATTACCCGCCGCAGGCAGCCGGATCAGCCGCCCAGACCGAGGCCCGAAAGGATGTCGTCCTTCGGTCGGGCGCCGATGACTTGGGACTTGACGTCGCCGTCCTCGAATAGGGCGATCGTGGGGATGCTCATGACCCCGTACTTGCTCGCCACCGAAGGGTTCTCGTCGATGTTGAGCTTGACCACCTTGACCTTGGCGCCGAGCTCGGTCTGAACCTTCTCGAGCTCGGGGTGCACGAGGCGGCAGGGCCCGCACCACTCTGCCCAGAAGTCGACGATGACCGGCGTATCCGAGGCGAGCACCACCTCGTTGAAGTCCTGCTCGGTGACTGCCTCCATGACTGCGCCTCCTGACTAGGGGAATCCAATTGTCGCCCGCATTAGGGAAAACTCCGCCATTCGGCAGGGTATTCCTTCACCTGCGCCAGCTCGCCAAGCCCCGGCAATGATTTCTGGGCCGCGGCGTTATGAAGAGCATGAGCACGCGGTTCTAAGGAGGCATCATGAGCGCATTCAGCAGGGCGGAGATCGAGTACATGGCCGAGCAGCGCCTCGGCCGCATCGCAACGGTAGGCGCGGGTGGCGAGCCGCACGTCGTGCCGGTGACCTTTCGCTACAACTCCGAGGTGGATACCATCGATGTCGGCGGCCACGGCATCGCCAAGAGCAAGAAGTTCCGTGACGTAGCGCGCGGACAGGCGGCCGCCTTCGTGGTCGACGACGTCAGGCCCCCGTGGCGGCCTCGCATGATCGAAGTGCGCGGGCGTGCGGAGGCGCTCGCCGACGGGGGCCGGGAGGTCAACGAGGATTTCGATCCCGAGGTCATCCGCATCACGCCGCAGCGCATAGTCAGCTTCGGGATCGACGGCGACGACGCGCGTAGTGCTCGGACTGTCGAGCCCTTTTCTAACTAGCGAGTTACGATTCCAGGGTCATTAGGGGCGGTCGGACTGGTAGGAAACTCTCTTCCTGCAGGTCAGGGGTTTGCTTGGATGGCCGCTCGTAACGCCCAAGGGCCGATCTCGTAACGCGAGAATGGCCTGCTCCCCGCGGAAGTTGACACCTCAGGCCGCCGATTTGTTTGCAGTCTGACCTTCCTCCCACATCCGCGCCACCTCGTTCGGCGTTCGATAGTTCAGCGACGAGTACGGTCGGTCGTGATAGCGATCGATGTAGCGCCCGATCCTCAGGCGCGCGTCTTCAAGCGCCTCGTAGTCGCTCAGCCACACCTCTCTGTTCTTCGTTAGCCCAGGGCGGGAGCCCTTCGGAAGAACTCACCCTGGAACCTACGAGCTTGCTCCGAAGGGCTCCAACAACTGAGTTCGGGTGCTAATCTTCTCCGAAGGAACCTCCCTTTCCCACACCCAGGAGGGACTCGAATGAGCAACAAAGCAGTCATCAGCCTTTCAACGGGACTGGATGACTCTGAAAAGGTGACTGTGGCGTTTCTCGTCGCGGTAGGAGCAGCGGAAAAGGGCCGGCCCACTCTGATGTTCCTTGCTAAGGAGGCCGTCCGGCTCGCGATTCCAGGGTTCGGGCACGCCGTCGCATGCGATGGGTGTCCATCACTCTCCGACTTAATCGACCGATACGACAAGGCGGGCGGCCGCTTCATGGTGTGCCCAATCTGCTTTGATGCGCGCAAGCTCGACAAGGGCGACCTCCTCGGTAACGCCGAGATCGGGGGCACGGTCCCAATGTGGGATTGGATCGGCGACGAGGCCGCCACTACCTTCAGCTACTGACGACTGCCCCGCAGACACCCGAGACAAACCCGCAATTGATACAGAGTTCGAGGGAACACGCCGGTGAGTCCGTCTTTGTTGCCCTCAGGCGCATCCGCACCCAGCGGTTCGGGGGCAAGAACGGCTATCGCTTTTACAACCAATACGAGATGCCGCGGGGCTACGCTACCCGGGAAATTACGGTGCGGCTCCACAACAGCATTGAAGACAAGGAAAGACGTCTCAACCGAGCCGAGAGCCTGCGAGCGATCCCGCCAGAGGACCCCGACTTCAAGGGTATGTACGCAAGGCGAGGTGACGCCGAGTCCATCAACAGAAGCCTCGAGGATTCCCTTTACCTCAAGAAGGCGCACAGCCTTGGCCCCTTTTCGCCAAGAAGCCGATCTCCTCGGCTTCGCCCAGCTGGTGAACTCGCTCACGCTGGCCCGTCATCGCGCCCGAGAGCGCTTACAGGTGGCGGCCTGACCCCACAGTTTTTGTCGCCTCCGGCGAAGGCTTAGCCTCCCGCGCCCGACAGGTCCCCACAGCATCCCGGTGACGCCATCCAACGCATGACCGGAAGCCTCTAGACTGTGATGGAGGTCTGTAGGAAGCGGTCAGCCGAAGTTTTCGACCGCGTTTTCTACATCTCCTAGGGGCGGTAGCTCAGTTGGTAGAGCACCTGCTTTGCAAGCAGGAAGTCGTCGGTTCGAGTCCGATCCGCTCCACTTGATCTCCTGGTGCGCGAACCAACGCCGGGACGCGGTATGTAGGAATGATTTCATCGCGGTCCATGACCCGGAGCTCCTTCACGAGCTTGCGGATAAGCGCTTTCCTTTGCTGGGCCGTACCGCTGTAGAGAGCAACATCTAGGGTCTGCGCCCACGTGGCTACGAGCTCGGGCGTCGGAGGCTTTTCGCCTTCCTCGTCTGACAACAGTTTTTGCTCTTCGGCGATGAGGGTGTCGAGCCGGATCTGGAGGAAGTCCAACCGCTGCTGACATGTACCCGGCTTCATCGTTCCGGTCTCGAACGCGGCGAAGTAACGATCTATCGAACGTCTGGCCCCTGCCTGTTCTTGGCGCAGCCCGGCGATCCGAGCATCGAGCGTCCCTCGCTCCTCCCGACCAGATGTCTCCAACTGAGCCAAGGCGTCGGTCATGAGACTGCTGTCCCGATAGATCTCGATCATCTGCTCCAACACCGCGTCCTCGAGCTCGTTCTTGGGGAGTCGATCTGCACTGCAGTTGCGGGTGCCGTAGCGGTAACGCGTCGAGCACGTGTAGTAGTGGTAGAGGCGGGACCGACCCTTGGCCGAGGTTCCGATGAAGGCGCGTCCGCACTGTCCGCAGCGGATGAGACCGGACAACAGGTAGTCGGCGGGATGCCCCCGACGCAGTGCTTGTGACTCGCTGCGCTCGGTCAGGATCCTCTGTGCCGCCGAGAAGCTCTGCTCATCGATCAACGACTCGTGCAGACCTGGGTAGTTTTTGTCTCCGAATACGACCCGGCCAATGTAGATGGGGTTGGACAACATGTGGATGACGGTCCGCGCCGAAAACGGCACCCCGGTCTTGGTTGCGAGACCCTCGGAGTTGAGCAGCTGCGCGATCGCTTCGGACCCGAGCTGGCCTCGGACGTAGAGATCGAAGATCCGCTTCACGGTCTGTGATTGGCCAAGCTCGGGTGCGAGCAGCTTGGTGTCCTTGTCGCGTGCGTAGCCGTAGGGTACCTTGCCGACGACCCATCGGCCTTCGGACGCAGCTCGCCCCATGCCGGCCGTGATGCGCTCGACGATGGTGGTGCGTTCGAACTCGGCGAACACCCCGAGCATCTGCATCATCATCTTGCCCGCCGCCGAAGAAGTATCGAAGGGTTCGGTAACCGACCGCAGCGCCACCCCGGCGCGATCGAGATCTTCGGAGATCTGTGCTAGCTGACGGACGTTCCTCGACAGCCGGTCGACGCGGTGCACCAGCAACAGCTCATAGACGCCGTTGGTTGCCTCCACCAGCGCACGCTTAAGGCCCGCACGCTCCAGGGTCGCCCCCGAAGCTTGGTCCGAGTAGTGAGACACGATCCGCCATCCATCCTGAGATTTGCAGTAGGCGTCGAGTCGGTCTCGCTGCGCGCCGAGAGAGAACGGTTGGTTGTCCTCATCGGTCGAGATCCGGGTGTAAGTCGCGATCCTCATAGTCACCACTCCTTGTCCACGCCTAATGCCTGGGGTCTTGCAGCTTCCGTGGTCACCCATGCTGACACCGGCGGATGACAGACACTCCAGGAGCCGTCCTCCATTGACGAGACCAGCCGCTTCCTCAAGGCATCGACGAGGCTCATCTGTGCTCTGAGGCCGCAGAACAAACAGCTCGCTGAGATTCTGTTGGCGAGCTCGTGCTCGGTGGGGAAGGCGATCTGACGGCAGGATTTGCAGAAGGCCAAATGCGCGAGGTCGAGCTGGGAGGCGGCACGCCCGCGATCGAACATGAGTCGGGATAGCGAACCCTCACTGTTCCGCAAGGTGATGAGCTTAGGAGAGGTCGATCCGGAGCGTCGGCAGGTTATTGACGATCGGGAAGGGGACCGCTCAGCGGCAATAGATGCGATCTCCCAGCGGCTTATCGCCCGCCATTCAAGACGAGCCATGATAGAGGCGTTGTGGGCACTGACCAGCTTTCCGGTGTTCGACTCGATAAGGTCCCGAGCCTCCTACGATCAGGTCGTCGAGATGCTTACTGCGATGGCGGTGACGGTCGTCAATCCTGAGAGGATGTGGGGGAAGCTCTCCGGCTTGGGAGATGAGGAAGTGCGACGCCAATAGGCCTGATTGCTGTCGGGTATTGGTAGCTTTGAAACGAGCCTTGAACCGTTCCTCGGTGGAGAGACCCGGGCGGCGATCGAGGTGATCGCGGCCCACTGCGATGGATAGTCCTGCTCGTTCTCGAATACGAGGCGCACCGCGCGCTCGCGTACCTCTTTGGGATACCTCCGGGATGTTGACATGGCTCCACCCTCTCAAACTCCGGAGCCTCCAAGATTCCCGGGGCGGTTCAAACCCCATTCAGGCGCAGTCGATCAGCTGTATCCAGAGGTCGGCGATCGATGGGGACTCCATCTCCTCGACGCGTCGCAGCAGCTTCCACGTCGGGAAGTCGATCGCCAGCCGGATGAGTGGAGAAACGGTTTGCATGTCCCGCCCCGCCGACAATGTTCGATGCATGAATTGCACGAGCTCGGCGAGCGGTTGCATGGCCTCCGCCGCCGCCGGCGCAGCCCCGATATCCCTCAAGGAGTTCGTCATGATCTGTTCGACGTCCTCGAACCACCTGTAGAGCTCACCGAGCGCGGCGTGCAGACGACTCACGGGGTCTGGGATCGCCTGCCATTCGGCCGGGTCCGGCGGCGGGCTCAGATCGAGGCCGAACGCGATGCAACCGCGGAAGAGGTCGAGCTGCGTAGGGAAGTTTCGATAGACGGTCTGCCGCGGGAGTCGAGCTCTCTCGGCGATCTGCGCAACGGTCGTAGATGCGGGGCCGATAGTCGAGTGGAGCTCATAGGTCGCTTTGGCGATGCGGCGACGGGTCTGTTCGACTTTCTCGCGCCTCTTCACCATCTCATACTTGCGGGCCATCACAATCGAGGATATATCGGGGGACGGTCTGACACGTGAATAAGAGGGAGGCGTCTCGCCGCGAGCCTTATCAACGTGCCACGCTGACACAGCAATTGACAACCGAGCCGGCCTGCCTTTAGAGTGACACGGTGTTACGCTATAACTGGACCCTAGACAGGGGAGGCGCGAGTGCTTCACACGGCTGAGATTTCACGGGTGGCAAGCGGCACCGGAGAGGCGCGGTGGTGGTTCGGGGCACTGGCCGAGATCAAGGCGACGGCGGCCGACACCAACGGGCAGTTCACGCTCATCGAAGTGACGAACGGTCCGCGCTACGAGGCCGTTCGGCACGTGCATCATCGCGAAGACGAGGCGTTTTGGGTCCTTGAGGGCGACGTGACTCTGGACATAGGCGGAACGGTGATCGAAGCATCGGCCGGGGACTACGCATTCGGCCCCCGTGATGTCCCGCACAGCTTCACCGTCGGCGACAAGGGCAGCCGGATGCTCTTCCTCCTCACCCCCGGCGGGTTCGAAGATCTCGTCATGGCTACGAGCGAGCCGGCGGCGACCCGGAGCGTTCCTCCGCCGCCCGAGGAGATGCCCGACATCGCCCGTCTCCAAGAGATCGTCGCGAAGTTCGGCGGTGAGATCCTGCTGTAAGAGCTAGGTCGCCCATCTGAGCGGTTCGAACCCCCTGGGTCCACCGATCGTTCCCACAAACCTATTCAGCCCGCTCCATCATCCACACGCAAGCTGAAGGGCGCCGACAGGAAAGTCCCAGCGGTTCGCGCACCGATCAATCAGCTCCATCGATCAGCAAGTGCATCCGCGATCGGCTCGCTGAGCGGTAGTCGTCCAACATCCGCTCGACAACCGCGCCCAGCCTTATGGAGGCGTTCGGCCGCACTCCTTGGTCCGATGGACCGACTTGACTAGTTCATCACGATCTCGAAGGTGTACGCCGCTTTCCCTCGCCCGGGGACTTCGGCGACGAGTGTTAAGAACCCCGCTTGGGTCACTCTCCACGTTGCGTCCGATTTCAGCTCCAGTCGAACGCGGCCCCCCTCCTGCTCTTCATAGAGGGCGAGCCTCTTAGGCTCGATACGAAGGTGAAACCTGACGGTATCGCCCCGGTGAGCCTCGATCCTCGGCACGTCGTCTCTGTGGCTGGGAGAGACGTAATCAACACATGCCGTCCAGCACGAGCTGGTATACGCGAGCCAGAACGACCCTTTCGACGACTCCACCCACGCAGGAGGGGGATCTTCTCGCTCGTTTCCACCAGGAGGTCGTCCGGTCGGGGCAGCGACCGCGGGTGGGGAGGCGCTTCGGACCCCGCTCCCCTCGGTCGCCGGCTGTCTCGCACCATCACCGGCCGTGCAGCCCGTCAAAGCGAGCCAAATCAGAAGCATCAAGACGAGTTTTCCGCATGATCAATCCTTGGAAGGACGCCCCACCCACAATGTTCCTAGCCTGCCGCCTTGGTCTTGCTACATACACAGTAAGCGGTTCTTGATGAAAGGGATTATTGAGGCGATGGGTCGGCCGGGCTGCGTTACGGTCAGGGTTACCGAGCGGTTCGTTGGACGTGCGCTGCGGCACCCACTCTTTTCATAGTTGTTTCTTACGATCAGTGCCACCTTCGTGATTGACCTCATCGCCGGTAGTCCGCCGCTAACTCGCATTGTCGTAAGGCTACTGGCCATCCCCGTTTCTGGCGGGGCTCTCTTAGGAGGCCATCAAGCTCGCTTCACGCGAACGAGCGCTCGCCGGCCTTTCGCATTGCCCCATGTTGCCGGGCGTGGCGTTGGCGAGATAACCGCCAGGGTTTCCGACGCTTGCTAAGATCGAGGTGGCATCGTGGCCATCCAGGCCGTCGATCCCGCCCGCACCCTCGCAGCGGAAGCTCTCGGCGTGCCCGTCTCTATAGGTTGACCCCACTGGCCTAACCACTTAGGCTCAACTATCGGGTTAGTAGGGTTGGCCCGCGACCTTGGCTCGAAGTCGGGAGACGGCGGATTTGGTTGGCCCCTTGTGGAGGAAAGCACCCCTGGTGCTGCTGCGCTTCAGAGCAGCGTTCGCAGCCGTGCTCTTTGCCGGTGCAATCGTTGCTATGACGGCAGCCGCCTATCCGCTGTTCATCTCCTCGGGCTCGAGTGAGGCCCTGACGACGCAGCTTGCGGGTCCAGGCGCTTGGGGAGCAGGCCTGCAGGTCACGAGCCGGGCGAGCTTTGTGAATCCGAGGGCCGAGCTCGCGACGGTGGCGCGCTCTGATCGGGCTCTGCGAACAGCAGCCCAAGACCTCCCGGCCCTCGCCGGCGGGCTTACCAGCCGCTTCGGCTCCGACGTCAAGCTTTACACGAGCCCCTCCACGAAAAGATCCACCGCGAGCCTGCCGCTGGCTCGCACCGATGTTCTTAACCACGTCAGGGTGCTCGAAAAAGCGCCCGGAAAGGGCGTATGGCTGACGCGCGCGGCCGCAGCGTCGGTTGGAGCAAGGCCCGGAGACAACGTCTACGTTCGTCTCAAGGAGGCGCCTTTACGGGCGCCGCCCGTAAAGGTTCGTGTAGCGGGCGTCTACCAAGGTCTGGCCAAGGCGAGGGGAAACGAGGACTACTGGACTTCGCTGCGGTTCCTCTATGCGGGCAACGCGATCAATCTCGAGCCGCCGCAGCGCTCTCTTCCCGTCGTAGGTAGCGTCATCGGTCACCCAAACACCCAGCCGCCCAAGGAGTTCATGCTGGCGAGCCCCGGTTTGCTCGCGCGGATCGAGCACAGCTTGGGTGACAAGACAAGGCTCCAGTGGAACTTTCCCGTCGACGTTGAACACCTGACCGAGCAGGACGCGACCACCCTCGCACGCAGAATCCAAGGGCTGGACGCGACCATCGGCGACTCGAGATCCCGACTCGGGGCGTTGTTTGACAACCCTCACGTGCAGACCGTCATAGACAACGCTCTGTCCGATCTGCGGGGGCCGGTGGGGCAGGCGCGTCAACCGGCAGCGCTCATTTCCGTGACCGGGTTTGCCGTCGCGCTGCTCATTTGTGCTGCGGTCGGTGTCTTCGGCGTCCAGCGCAGGCGAACCGAGACGATCTCCTTGTTGACGCGCGGTGTGGCGCCGTTGCAGATAGCGATCAAGACTGCGATCGAGGCTGCGCTGCCTGCGCTGCTGGGATGTGCAGCAGGTTGGGGGCTATGCATCGAGTTGACGAAAAGATTCGGGCCGGGAGGAACGATCGAGTCCCGGGCCCTGGTCCAGTCTCTGCGATCGGTAACCGGCGGCTACATCCTTGCGCTGGCGGTGATTGGTGTTTCCGCCGCACTGTCTGCCCGGCGCCACCTGGAGGTTGAGGGTGCCACGGCTTCACTACGTTCTCGTCTTGCCCGTCAGCCATGGGAGCTTGGCCTGATTCTGATAGCCGGCGCAGCCTTCTATGAGCTCTCACTGCGAGGGGCCACTCCGATCGTGACATCGGCGGGCGCGCTGCGACTCGACGGACTGACTCTGCTGTTCCCGCTTCTGGCGGTGGCTGCGGGTGCGGGGTTTGCGGGCCGGGGCGTGGGCCGTATCCTCGCTTTGCTCACCCGGTTTCCAATGCGCGTGAATGGCCCCCTTTATCTTGCTGCTCGGAGGCTTGGAGGCGCGCCGCGCTCTGGTCTGTTCCTCGTCACGGCGGCTACTCTGTCGGCCGGAGTCCTTGTGTATGCGGGCACCCTGTCGTCTTCAACGGCCGCGAGCGAGCGAGCCAAGGCAGAGCTCTTCGTCGGAAGCGATGTGTCCGCCGGAATTCCCTACACACCGAAAGCGCCGGTGTCCTCGGCGAGCTTTCCCTACCCCGTGACTTTCGTCACGCAGATGGACAATCTGCAGATCGCCCCCACCGGAGCGCTCGCGAACGTAACGGCCATCGATCCGCGCACTTTTGCGGCAACCGCGTACTGGGATGACTCGTTTGCGAGCCTTCCTCTCGAAAACTTGATCAATCGTCTGCGCAGAGACACCGGGAACCGGCTGCCGGTCGTCGCCGTCGGAATTCAACAGCCGCAAAGCAGGGGCGCTCTTGAGTTGGGCGCCGAGCAAATACCCATTGAGGTGGTAGCGAGTGCCCGGCTGTGGCCTGGCATGCCGAGGGGGCAGCCGCTGCTGGTCACCACCCGAGGTGCCCTGGACCGCGCCTTTAGAGCGGCCCACGTGAGCCTTTATTTCCCGCGCTCGATCCTGCTGATGAAGGGGCCGTCCGGGGGAGTCATCCGAGCCCTTAGGGGCGCGGGCGTAAGCGCCGCCACGGTTACGAGCGCCGATCAAGCCACAAGGCAGCCACCCTTCCGCATCCTGGGCTGGAGTCTGGGGTTCCTCAACGCGCTGGGAATCCTCATCGGGTCGGTCTCCCTGATCGCAGCTCTTCTGTTCGCCCAAGCGCGCCAGAAAAGACGTGAGCTCTCCTATGTCCTGGCACTGCGGATGGGTCTGACGCGGCGGCAGCACCGGGTCGCCATTGCTCTCGAGTTTGCAGGACTGCTCACGCCGGCGCTGCTTGCGGCTTCCTTCTTGGGGCTGCTCGCCGCCCGGCTCGTGTACAGGGCGTTTGATCCCATGCCGTCCCTGCCGCCGCCCGCGCTGTTCCGGATCCCCTGGGGCGTCATGCAGGGTGCAGGCGCCGGGCTCGTTGTGGCCGCCCTGGTGGCCGCAGTCGTCCTGCAGCTCCTCGCCGATCGGGCCGATGTGGGACAGCTCATGCGAGCGGAGGAGTAAGAAGCGGCTTGCGGGAGCAGCTCTGGCCTAGGCGCCCGACCGGCTTGTCCTCGCTCGCCGGGCATGACGGCGCGCCTTGGCTCGGTTGCCGCACCCGGCCATCGAACACCAGCGCCGGCGCCCGCTCGGATTGAGGAACAGCCAGCCGCAGCCGTGTCCCGGACAGCTTCCTATGGTCTCGATCGCAGAAGAAGCCACCAGCTCCGCGGCGCTGTGGGCTACGGCGAGAAGCGGGAGGACGGGTCCGGCGTCCCGGCGCAGCTTCCAGACGCCGCGCCCGGCGAGAGGTACGAGCTCAGAGGATGCCGCAGCTCGCCGCGCCTCGGCGGCGAGAATGTTCCAGCTTGGTCCGCGGCCCGGGTCGAGGCACACCTCGTAGAATGCGTCGCGAAACGCCAGGGCGCGCCGCAGGATTCTCGCACCGGCATCGGGAGCGGTTGCGCTTGCCCGGCGGAGCTCGCTCACCCAACTGGCGGGAAGGAGCCCCGCCTCCCGTGTCCAGACGGCGAGGTGATCGTAGGTGTGCAGGTACTCCTTGGGAGCCTCTTCTCCCCACCCCGCCCGGGTGTTGCAGAAATCGAGCGCGGGGTGCCCGGCAATGAAGACCGGAAGCACCAACCCACTGACCTTGCGCCAGTACACGCACTCAATTCTCCCCGATGGGGAGCTCTGGCGGGCGGGGAGCGGCCGATTCGACCACCAGCTTCATCGCTGCGGCCAGCCACACGGTCGAGCAGGGACTGGTGGCCCGGGGAGTCGGTCAACGAGCAAACCAGAAGGGCCGGCCGGTTTGGGCCGGCCCTTCTCTTGTGCGCCTTACGAATCTCGCTCCGACTACCCTCCGGAGCCGAGCAGGAAGTCCATCGCCGGGGTGTTGTCCAGCGGGTAGAGGAACGACTGCACATCCTGTGTCGGTGAAACCGGGTTGCCCATCGAGAAAGCGGTGGCGTCGTAGAAACGAGTTCCGTTCGTCGCCGGAACCTGACTGGGGCGCTGGTCGGGGCCGGTGCCCCCGCTCAGGCCCTTGAGCAGTATGCGCGGGACGCTCAAGCGAATCGTCCCCGTCGCCCGGTCGACCTTGCCCTGAATGGGAGTGTCGCCGGGGAAGAGCACGCATTTGTCCCCGTTGCCCGCGAGGGACGACTGGCACGGTGCCGATCCGGTCGTGTAGTTGTTGTACCCGAAGGTGAAGCCCTGGGCCGGGTTGTAGCGGGCGCTTGCCGCCGACGCTTGATAGCCGTTGACGAAGTGGAAGACCCACAGCAAGGATTGTGAGTCGGTGCCGGTCATCGCTTGCGTAAGAGAAGCATCCGACAAGCTCGACAGCTTCATCGTTACCGTGAAGCCACCGTTGGCGACGGGTTGCCCGGTGTTGAGATTGACTTGCGGGCCCACGGCCACCGAGGTGAAGTCGCCCCCGGGCTCGTTCTCCGTCGGCGGAAAGCGCTCGGGAGGCTCGGGAAGGATGAACGAGTACCTCGCCAGCGCGTCCTTCGTGGGATCGGCCGAGAAGGTCCTCACAACCGCCCGCGACGCAGGCGCAGTGAGGCTCGTTCCGCCGTTCGTGGGACCGGCTATCTGAGTGGTGACCATCGGTGTGGCCACGTGACCGCTGGCCTCATCGGGCTTCTTGTTGCCGCGGTCGAACACGACCGAGAGCTTCTTGTCCGCCTGGTTGTAGTCGATGGCGAAGAAGTCCGCCAGAGAGCGGTCGCCCGGCGGCACGCTGAGGTCACAGCCGAGGCCGTTGAGGCATATCGAGTCGTAGTGGAAGGGGTGGGTGGTGGCCTTCACCTGGCTGAAGGTGCGCGCCGACGACAGCGCGTTGAGCGACTGGTTGACGTACACGTCCCACGACGCCTTGAAAGAGCCGAGGTTGGGGTTACCGTCGCTCTCCGTCCCATAGAAGGCGACCGCCACGCGGCCGGGTGTGGCGCCCGCGGCGATCCACGGGAACACGGTCGTGCGCACGCCGTTGCGGTCCACCTGCACCGGCGGAGAGAAGCCGGGATTCACCGTGGGCTGCTCGGTGGAGGTCGGATCCTGATCGACCTTCTGGTCGCACTTGCTGACGCGATCTGCCGTCAGCTCGGTCATGTAGGTGTGGTACTTGGCCTTCTCGCCGTATGCCATGTAGATGTTGCCCGCGCTGTCGTTGTCGACGGTCACGAAACCGGCCGGCGACGCGGGTGCCGTGGCGGCACGGCAGTTGAACCAGCTGGTGCCGCCGTCGCGGGACACCGACAGGTTCACGTGATCGCCGCGGCTCCAGCCGAAGTACGCGAGGTGGTGCTGCTGGTCGTAGCGGATGGGACCGGGGAAATCGGGATCGTGCGCCGCAACCGCGGAGAGCGGGCTGTAGGTCAATCCCCCGTCTGATGACTTCTGCACGACGACGTTGCGTGGCTCCTGCTGGTTGTAGATGAGGAGCACGTCCTTGGCGCTGGTAAACGTCATCCACTGGCGGTCGGCGCCGCCTCCCTTGTCGGTGACCCCGTTGCCGAAGGGGCCTCCCGTGGCGAGCCGGTGCCCGTTGTCCTCCGACGTCGAGGTTACGAAGCCGGTCAGGGGCCCGAGGCCCGTGTAGGCGTACTGGTAGTTATTCTCGATGTTCTTGTTGACTCCCAGAGCGATCCCGCAGTCGCCGCCGCCCCCGGCCCCCTGCTGCCCGCGCGGGGGAGTGCCCAGCATGTGGAACTGGTCGCCCCCGTCGGTGGAGACCTGAGCGTAGTCAGAGATGTTGGAGAAGCCCGTGGGACCACACGTGTAGATGCGCCCGTCCTTGCCGGTTTCCATGAGGGGCTCGGCCTCGTCCCGCTGCACGTCGGCAGGGACCGCGGCCGAGAACTTAAGGCCCCGAGCGTCGGCTGAGGGCAGGGAGGACTCGGACGATGCACTGGTCGTCTTTACTACCAGCTTGCCGGAGTAGTCCTGCGGGAGCTCGTTGTTGAAGCCGCAGGCGAGTACCGTGTACTTGCCGGCCGGAAGATTCGTTGCGTTGACGGTCTCGGTGGTGCTGGCGGTGTCGCTGGAGCCAACCTCGGAGCCGTCCGGAGCGAGCACCGTCAAGATCTCGTCGGCAGTGTCCTCGGTCGGCGTGCCCGGGTTCCACGAGATCGAGAACGCGAACGAGGCGTTCACGGTCTGGTAGGTGCCTGCGGGGACATTGATCTGAATGAAATGGCTGTCTGGCGTGCTGGGCGAAGGAGGAGTGCAGTCGCTGGTCGGGTTGATTCCCGGCGGGATCGTGCCCGTCCAGTTGTCCATGGCTGTGCCCCCTGCACTCGACGGCACGGTGACCGTCCCGGCCGGCGGGGTAGAGGCTGCGGCCCCCACGACCGTAAACAGGGCCACGAGGGTCCCAGTCAGCAGCAGTGCAACGACGCGTCTTAGACCCACGGTTTGCTCCTTTTGCTCTGTGTTTGCCCTGGATGACACCTAATTGATATCAGTAGATTCGACGCCGCCGGCACGGCTCCTGCTCGCCTCGATCTCGCCGCAGACTGGCAAGCCGTCACGCAGGCCCCGGCGGCGTCGAACGGCGGTCCCCAGATAGGCTGGCCTTCGTGACCAGCGATCCCTATCGTGATCTAGCCGAGCCCTTTGTCGGCCACTACGACACCCTGCGCGGCACGGTCCGCCACTCTCTCGTTTCCCGCCAGCTGCGTGAGCACCTCGCTTCGCCTCCTGGAGCTGTGCTCGACGTGGGCGGGGGAACGGGTCTCCAGTCGCTGCCGCTTGCCCGCTCGGGCTACACGGTGACCATCCTCGATCCGTCACAAGAGATGCTGGGGCGCGCCGCAAGACAACTTCAACAGGAGAGCCCCGAGGTACGCGAACGCGTCGACCTCGTCGAGGCCAGGGGCGAGGACGCACCTGAGGTGCTCGCCGGCAGGTCCTTTCAGACTGTGCTGTGTCACGGCGTCGTGATGTACCTTGAGAATCCAGACGCGCTTCTGCGGTCCCTTGTTGCGCTGCTCGCTACCGACGGCGTCGTGTCGGTGCTTGCCAAGAACGCCTCGGCACTAGCACTGCGCCCGGCCTTGCAGGGCCGCTGGCGCGACGCGCTGGAGGTCTTCGATACCGACAGGGATGTCGGCAACCTCGGCGTCGTGACTCGGGGCGACGAGCCTCAGCGCGTCGCGGACGTCTTTGCTCGGGCCGGCGTCGAGGAAGCGGCGTGGTACGGAGTGAGAGTGCTTACCGATTACCGAACGAGGGAGCGCCCGGGCTCGGATCTGGACGATGTGCTGGAGGCCGAGTGGGAAGCGGGAAGAAGGGACCCGTATCGACGCGTCGCACGGTTGTTTCACTGGGTCGGCGTGAAGGTGAGGTGTAGGTGATCTTGCGGCCGTCCGGAGAGCAGGCCGCCCGCTTAGACTGGCCACTATCGTGCGCGGCGCAGGATATCGGCGTCCGCTCCTTCAAAGAAACTGCGAGGTAATGCGTTGCTTGCAAAGCCCGGACTCCAGTGGCCCGATGTCTACGCGCGAGCTCAGTCGGCCGCGCCCGAAGCGTTTGATGGGAATCGCTTGCTGAATCTGTTCGACGGCGGATGGCAGGACGGGGGCGAGCCGCAAGCCGCCGTCACTCCGGTGGACGGCAGCGAGATCCCGGGGCCTTCCCGTGTGTCCCTTGACATCGCGTTCGAGTCCTTGGCCCACGTCGCCAAAGAGCATGCGGGTTGGTCACAGAAGCCGCTCGAGGAGCGCAAGGAACGGGTATCTGCTGCCGTCGACGCGCTCGCCGACAGTCGCGACACACTTGCACAGTTGCTCCTATGGGAGATCGGTAAGCCATGGCGGCTTGCCTGCGTCGACGTCGACCGATGCCTGCAGGGAGTGCGCTGGTACCTCGAGGAGATCGACTCGATGCTCGAGGGCCGCAACCCTCTCAGCGCGCCCGTGAGCAACATTGCCAGCTGGAACTATCCGATGAGTGTGCTGGTTCATTCCGAGCTGGTGCAGCTCTTGGCGGGCAACGCGGTGATAGCCAAGACCCCTTCTCAAGGCGGCGCTGTGTGCCTCACCGTCGCGCACGCCATCATGCGGCGCGCAGGGCTACCGGTAACGCTGCTCGCCGGCACGGGGGGCGAGCTGTCCGACGCTCTGGTGAGCGCCGATGAGATCGGCGCGCTCGCGTTCGTGGGCGGGCGCTCGAACGGCGGGAAGGTCGCGGCGCAGCTCGTCGATACCGGCAAGCGCCACTTCCTCGAGCAGGAAGGGCTCAATGCCTGGGGCGTGTGGGCCTTCTCGCAATGGGACCTTCTCGCCAAGCACCTCAAGAAGGGCTTCGAGTACGGTAAGCAGCGCTGCACCGCCTACCCTCGTTACGTCGTGCAGCGTTCGTTGTTCGACGACTTCCTTGCCATGTACCTCGAGGTGGCGCGCAGTGTCTCCTTCGGACACCCGCTCGCGGTTGAGAATGCAGACGATGAGCTGCCCGATCTCGATTACGGCCCCGTCATCAGCGCGGCCAAAGCCAGGGAGCTAGGTGATCTGCTTGCCGAGGCCGTCGACGGCGGAGGCATCCCTCTGTACCGTGGAAGCCTCGCCGACGGCGCCTTCCTCGATGACCAGGACGTCTCCGCCTATGTCGCCCCGGCATGTGTCCTGGCTCCTCCCGGGTCGGTCGACTTGATGCACGCGGAGCCGTTCGGTCCCATCGACACTATCGTCGTGGTGGACACGGTCTCCGAGATGCTGGCAGCGATGAACGCCTCCAACGGAGCCCTTGTCGCATCGCTCGCTTGCGACGACGAGCATCTGGCGACTCAGCTCTCCGAGCAGGTCCAAGCCTTCAAGATCGGGGTCAACAAGCCCCGCTCACGAGGCGACAAGGCCGAGTTCTTCGGCGGCAAGGGAGCATCGTGGCGAGGCGCATTCGTGGGCGGCGAGCTGTTGGTGCGAGCTGTGACGGACGGTCAATCCGATGAGCAGCTTTACGGCAACTTTCCCACCTACTCGCTTTATCCACCCACCTGACGAGCCCCCTGCTTCGACTGACGAGACCCCTGCTTCGACGTGTAGTTGACGGCACCGGGCTATCGGGTCCTCGTCCTGTGGCACCTACAGCGTGCGAGTCAACTCGAAAGCGCACGCCGTCGGGCTGATCAAAGGCTTGACTGAGGCGCCCAGCCTTTAGCTGTTGGCCCACCGTAGCCAGGGGATGTTCCAATCGGCGGTGCCGGGATCAGAGACATCGGTTGCCTGGCCTCCGTCGACGACATCGATTACGTCTCCTCGCCGCGTGAAGCCATAGAACCATCTGGCGTTGTCCGTGGACAGGTTGACGCATCCGTGTGAGACATTGGCACTGCCTTGCTCGGCGGTCGACCAGGGTGCCGCGTGCACGAACTCGCCCGAGTAGCTGATGCGCACGTCCCACGCGACGTGCTCGTAGTAGCCGTTGGGGTTGTTGCGGGGAATGCCGATCGTGGCAGAATCCATCACCACGTCGGCGTTCCTTTCGAGCGCGAGGTGAACACCGGCGTGGGTCGGGTATCGAGCTCGTCCGGCGCTCATGGGCAGCGTGCGAACGACATGCCCGTTGTTCTTGACGGTCATTGTGTGGCGATTGACGTCGACAACCGAGACATGGCTATCGCCGATCGAGTAGTCGGAGGTGTGGCGGCCCCGTCCCCAGAGGTCGCCCCCGACATGCAAACGGTCGAGGTTGACGTCGACGTGCACATTGGTGTGCGCCGGCCAGTAAGTCTTCGGCCTCCAATGCAGGGTAGTCGCATCAAACCAATGCCATGCGCCCTTCACCGACGGTTTGCTCGTCACCTTCATCCGCTTGGCGACAGCCGCACGCCGATCGAGGGGAACGTCGCGGTTGAACTGCACGATGACGGGCATGCCGACTCCAACCACGGTTCCGTCTCCCGGGCTGATGAGAGGGTCGAGGTACTCGGAGGCGCCGGACGCCTGCGTCGAGAAGTGGCGCGCAACAAGCTTCCCGGCGCCATTGCGGAGACGAACCGTCCCCGCATAGGTGGTGCTCGGGACAAGCTTGGGAGCGCTCGTCCAGCGCCGGGCACCTGGCGCGATCGTGCCGCGCAGGACGTGCCCGAAGCCGTCACGCACGGTGACCGCCAGGAGGCGCCCGTGGACGGCGGACAGTGCCAGTGGCCGCTTCCACGAAACGGTCCCCGCCCTGTCACCGATGACCGCGAGCTGCACAGGCTTGGCATGGGAGAAATCCTTGGTCCGGCCGCTCTTGTCGGCGCGGCGGGACGGATCGGCGCTCGAGCCGGTGCACGATGCCGCTGAGGCAGCCACGACGACAAGGACCGCCGCAGTTGCGGTCAGGCGCCGGATGTCACCTTGCACGAAGGTCATATCTAGCGGGCTCGCTTGCTTCTAGAGGGTGGATGGGGAAGTGCGTACCCTATGACAGGAGTAGTAGTTAACGAATCGACCGATGCCGGCTCACCTGGAGAGGCTTCTCTTTGGACTCGCGGACCGCTTCAAATGTTCGCACGGAGGGATTGCATAGGATTCCGCGGCGGTGCTCGAGCCAGGAAGGCTGAGGCAGGCTCAGCATCTCGTGCAATGCGCGTGACGGCCCCGGGCAAATGTCTGGTGCACGTGGTGCACGTGGTGCACGCGCGGCTCCCGCCGGCCCCTCGCCCAGGCGGTGCACGTGGTGCACGCGCGGCTCCCGCCGGCCCCTCGCCCAGGCGGTGCACGTGGTGCACGCGCGGCTCCCGCCGGCCCCTCACCCAGGCGGTGCACGTGGTGCACGCGCGGCTCCCGCCGGCCCCTCACCCAGGCGGTGCACGTGGTGCACGCGCGGCTCCCGCCGGCCCCTCACCCAGGCGGTGCACGTGGTGCACGCAGCGGCAAGGCAACTATTGGGGAGTCGGGCAAGAGAAGTGGTCGCATCGTCGGGGAGGAGGTCAAGATTCAACCGGCGTTGACACGTCCGGGGGTCAGGACGCTAGCGGGTTGGCGAGGCAACCTCCTGGAGTCCCAGATCTGGGTGCCAAAGGTGCCTCTCGGGATTTGTAGGGATTACACGAAGGGGATGAGAGCGCCGGGCGATTCTGGCCAATTGAGGTGTCTGTTTGGCCCCAGTGCTGAAATGGTCCGCTCGAATCACCGGCATGCACCACGTGCACGGCCTGCACCACGTGCACAGCCTGCACCACGTGCACCACGTGCACGGCCTGCACCACGTGCACCACGTGCACGGCCTGCACCACGTGCACCACGTTGGCTGCGGCTGCGGCTGAGGCGAGGCGGACAGCCGGGGGGAGGCGGACAGCCCGGATGGCCCGGACCGGTGTGCAACCTCCTGTCGGAGATGCGCCCGACAAGATGCAGCTCAGGGGCGCCGATCGGCACCGGGGGCGGCCGGCGCGGTGTCGGGCAGCCCCACAGCGTCTCTTAGATGATGAGAGCTCGACTCGGATACCGAGACGTCGACGCGAAAGGGCTGCCGGCAATGGAGCAGAGGTCGAAGCTTGCCGATCTCTACAGCCGCCATGGCCGAGATGCAACTCGACTCGCATATCTGCTGACCGGAGACAGGCAGGCGGCCGAGGACATCGCTCAAGAGGCGTTCGTGAAGGTCGCCGGGCGCTTCGGCAACCTGCGCTCGCCCGATGCTTTCGGTTCCTACCTGCGCCGCACCGTAGTGAATCTCTCCTACAGCCACCTCAGGAAGCGCCGCGTCGAGGAGAGGTACAGGGAACGTCTCCCACACTCCGTTCCCGCCTCAACCGGGGGCCCAGAAACCGGCGAGCATGAGTACCTGTTTGCCGCTCTGAGGTCTCTTCCGGCTCGCCAGCGAGCGGCAGTGGTGCTGCGCTACTGCGAGGACCAGTCCGAAGAGGCCACGGCGAGAATCCTCGATACGACACCCAAGGCGGTCAGCTCCTTGGTGCACCGCGGCTTGACGAGCCTGCGCTCGCGCGTGGAAGGAGAAAGAACGTGAAAGACCTCGAACGCAAGCTGCGCGCCCTCGGCGACAGGGCCAACGAAGAGGTCTTGTTTTCGGGGCGCCTGCCGGCCGCGGCACCGAGGCGGATTCGGCTGCGGCGCGCCGGAGTCGTCGGTGCTGTGGTCGTGGTGATTGGTGCACTCGTTTCGGGCGCGGTCCTCGCCGCCTCGGCGTTCTTTCCGCGACCGGCTCCTGTGGTCGCCCCGTCCTCGACCTGGACCCTCTACCAGCAGCCACACGACGGCTGGTCTGCTAGGTATCCGTCGAGCTGGCACGCGCAGCCGCTGCGGACCCGCGACACTTTGGAATTTGTCTTTCGAGGCGCCATCGTTTCCAATGTCGAGCACGAGTTCTCCTTTGCCCACTGCGGAAGACGTTGCTTCTCGTCCGAAGTCGACATGAAGGATCTCCCGGCGGACTTGGTTGCCGTGAGGTTCGGCTACTCGGTGGGAGGGCTGGGGAACTTTCCCACGCCTAAACCCGACACGAGCTTTCCGCTGCACTTGGCGTCGCTGAGGAGCCCCATAGACCGGCCCTCCTACGGAGCGCCTCAGCCGCGGCTGACGAGGCACGTACGGCTCGCCGGAACGTCCGACTTCCTTCTCGATGTGTGGATTGGACCAGCCGCGACTCCCGCCGCGAGGAGCGCGGTCCGCCGAATCGTGGCTTCGATCACGAAGCCCAAACCCCCGGTGTGCGGCGCCCGGATGTCCACCGGCAGGGAGCCGCATGCCGGTAACCACGGCACTCCTGTAACCGGGCACCCGGCGCTGCTGACGGTGTGCAAGTACGCGGGGGCGAGCGGAGGGAGACGCTTCTTACGCTCGGCAACCGCCGTCGATGACCGCACAATCGGCAGCGTCATGCAGACCATCAACCACTCGCCCAAGGTGCTGCCGAACGCTCTTCTCGCTTGTGCGGCATTGAGGGGCATGAGCTCGGCCTACGCGCTCGACTTCGCCTACCCCAGTCGTGAAACGAAGGTAAAGGCTAGCTCGGCGGGATGCCGCATCGTCGGCAACAGCAGGTTTGCAGTCTTGGGCAGGGACGCCTTGTTCGAGAGCCTGGAACGGATCTTGCACCGCCGTCCCTGAGCGGCTAACTACCCGGGCCCGCGAGGCCGTTGCGATACGCGTACGCGACGGCTTGCGCCCGGTCGCGCACTCCCGTTTTGGCGAAGAGATGGTTCACGTGAGACTTGATGGTGGCCGGGCTGACGACTAGTCGCTCCGCGATTTCGGTGTTGGACAGGCCCTCGGCGATGAGCTCGAGCACCTCCGCTTCCCGGGGCGTGAGCCCGTCCGGCAAGTCAGGATCGCCGCCGCCCGATTCGACGAGTGACGGCGCGCTGACGGCGTTGACGAGATGGTGCTGCACGGCCGGGTCGATCGAAACGTCGCCTCGCATCACAGCGGTGATCGCGCGCTCGATCTCGTGTGCCCCCGCATCCTTTGTCAAAAAACCGCGCGCTCCCGCCTGCAGCACGCCGATCACCGAGTGGTCGTCGGCGAAGGTCGTGAGTGCGATCACCTTCGCCGCCGCATCGTTCTGGCGCAGACGCCGCGTCGCCTCGACGCCGTCGCAGCGCGGCATGTGAAGATCCATCAGCACCACATCGGGTCGTAGCGCCGTGAACTCGGCTACCGCGCTCTCGCCATCGGGAGCCGCGCCCACTACCTCGATGCTGGGCAAGAGACCCAGAAGGGTCGACAGCCCCTCGCGCACTACTCGCTGGTCGTCGACGATGAGCACTCGCACCGGCGCGGTCATCGGTTCACGGGCACCCACAGCTCGACCCGGAATCCGGTCGCCGTCGGGGTTGTGGCGAGGTCTCCTCCGAGCAGCTCGGCGCGCTCGCGCATCCCCGTGAGCCCGTAACCGGCTCCGACTCCTGCAAGGCTGTGGGCGCGTACTTGCTCACTTGCGGAGAAGTCCTCGACCATGAGCCGGGCTCCCTCGTGTTCGTAGTCGAGTCGCACGCTGACGCGCTCGGGACGGGTGTGCTTGCGTATGTTGGTCAGCGCCTCCTGGGCCGCGCGGTAGAGGGCGAGGCGCGCCTCGGACGACAGTTCTTGCTGCTCGCCTCGCACCTCGAGCGAGCAGCGGAGGCCCGTCTCCTGCTCGAAGCTCTCGGTCAAAGCCGGCAGCCTGTCTGGTCCGGGAAGCTCGTCGTCTCTCAGCAAGCCGATTGTGCGCCTCGCCTCTTCGAGGCCGGCGCGAGCGAGGTGGTGAGCGCGTTCCACTACCGATCTGATGTGCGTGTCCGAGCCGTTCTGGTTGACGAGCAGCCGAGCCCCCTCGAGCTGGAGGACGAGCCCGGAGAGCGTATGAGCGAGGATGTCGTGCATTTCCCGCGCCAGCCGCTCGCGCTCTTGCAGGGCGGCCGCGCGCGCTTGCGCGTCGCGCGATTGCTGGAGCTCGACCAAAAGGTGCTCGGCCTGCGTCTGTCCTTCGCGCAGACGGTGAGAGAGGTTGGCGATGACGAAGAAGGCGGCGACACCCATCTCCGTGATGATTATCTCTACTATCGAGCTCCCGGGCACGAGGGCCTGGCTGATGCCCAGGATCAGCAGACAGAGGGAGAAGAGCCACACGGCAGTCTTGGCGCGGACGCGGTTCGCCGCCGCCCCCACGGTCACGAATGCCGCAAGCCACCCCGGTCCGTTTGGTTGCAGCCACGTCAACGCAGCTGCGCTGGTGAATCCGGTGACCACGGGTCCCACCGCAATCAGCAGCGATCTAGGGCTCTGTTCTTGGATGCACGGCAGACGCCTGAACAACACTGCGATGGCGGCGCTGATGAGGAGAACGGCCACCGCGGTGAGGATCCCGAGGCCCCGTCCCGATAATCCCGGCCGAGGATCCGTCACCCATGTGGTCCCGATGATCAGCACGATCATGGCAGCTCCGAGAATGCGCAGCCACCGCGCCGTGGCCTGCTGGCGCGCCCTCGACGCGTCGAGGGAAGCGAATGTCGGCGTGATTTTCGTGCTCATGCACCCAAGCATAGAGAGGGGAAGGTCCGAGGTCAGCCCCGCACGGTTGGGGGCTGCAGCGCCCGCCATCAACCCGCGGGTTGAGTCGCGAATGCCCCCGAGACGAGCCCGCTACCCCGGAAGTTCAACCGTCGAGCCGACGACGAGCGCCCAAGGCTCTTCTAGCGTTCTCACCACGACGGATGAGAGATCGAGGATGAGAGATCAACAAGGAGCGCCGCGTGGTCACCAAGCACGAAGCTGCAACGAGGGGCCGGACGATGGAGGGCAGACGTAAAGAAGGCTCGGATGAGGTCATCAATGCACAGGGCCTGCTCAAGCGCTATGGGGACCTCGAAGCGGTGTCCGGAATCGATCTGGCGGTAATGCGCGGCGAGATATTCGCCTTCCTCGGCCCCAACGGCGCCGGCAAGACAACGACGGTAGAGATCCTCGAAGGCTTTCGAGCGCGCACATCGGGCCGGGTGTCGGTGCTGGGTGTCGACCCCGCCGAGGGTGGGCCCAGCTGGCGCGAACGCCTCGGGATAGTCCTTCAGGAATCGAACGCCGAGCCGGGCCTGACTGTGCGCGAGTGCCTCGAGCTGTACGCGGGCTACTACTCGAAGCCTCGCGCGGTGGGGGAGACGGTAGCCCTCGCCGGACTCGACAAGCAAGCAAGCATGCCGGCCGAGAAACTTTCCGGAGGACAGCGGCGCAGGCTGGACGTCGCTCTCGCCCTGGTTGGCGACCCGGAGCTGATTTTCCTCGACGAGCCGACGACTGGATTCGATCCCTCGGCAAGACGTAAGGCTTGGGAGGTCATCGACGACCTGCGCTCGCTCGGCAAGACGGTGTTCCTCACCACGCACTACATGGAGGAGGCCGAGAGGCTGGCCGACCGTATCGCCGTGATCGCCGGCGGGCGCATCGTCGCGCAGGGAACCCCGCAGTCCCTCGGGGGCCGTGATCGCATGGCGGCCACCATCGACTTCGTCCTGCCCCAGGGTGTTGCTCGCTCCGAGATCCCCTCCGGAGTTCGGGAGCTTGCGACCGAGCGTGGTGGGGGACGAGTTGCCGTTCGCAGCGAGAGTCCCCTCGTTCACCTCGCCTGCCTTGCACGCTGGGCTCTCGAGCGCGGTTTTGATCTTCCCGACCTCGAGGTTCGCAGACCGACCCTCGAAGAGGTTTATCTGGCCTTGACTTCCGAGACTCGCAAGGAGAAGCGATGAACTCTGCAGCTCTGGTCATACATCAGACTCGTTTTGATCTGCGCGGCTTCATGCGTGACAGGCGAGCGCGCTTTTTCACGCTGGTCTTGCCGGTCATCTTTCTCGTCATCTTCGTCGGCGTCTTCGGCAACGACCCGGTGCGCAGCGGCGGCGAGCGAGTGAGCAGCGCTACCTACTTCGTCCCGGGCATCGTTGCGCTGGGGATCGTGTCGGCTTCGTTCGCCAACCTCGTCATGGCGATCACGGCGCAGCGCGAGCTTGGCGTCCTGAAGCGGCGGCGAGCGACCCCCGTCCCGGCATGGGTGATCATCGCCGGCCGCACGCTGGCCGCAGTATTGACGTCGCTGCTCGTGGTTGTCGTGCTGCTCGCGATCGGAACCGCCGCCTACGGAGTCGCCCTGCCGAGCACGACCATTCCGGGAGTCCTCGCGACGGTGGTCCTCGGTTCCGTGGCTCTGTGCGGTGTCGGCTATGCCGTGTCGACCGCTATCACGTCCGTGGATTCGGCACAGCCCGTGGTGCAAGCCCTCGTTCTGCCGCTGTACTTCATCTCGGGCGTGTTCGTGCCCGCATCGAGCTTGCCGCTCGGTCTGCGCGACCTCGCCAACGTGTTTCCCATAGCGCACCTCGCCGACGGTTTGCGTCACGCCTTCGACCCGCTCACGACCGGCAGCGGAATCGTGGCCCGCGACATCGGAGTCTTGCTTGCGTGGGCGGTTGCAGGTCTCCTCATCGCCTTGTGGCGCTTCTCCTGGGTTCCGCGCGGATCTGCGTGAGCAGCGTCTACAGGCGAAGTCTCCAGTTCTGACCGACGAGGTCGCGGTCGAAGCCCGTCAGTTCGTCGAGGGGTCGAAGGGCATGAGGGAGAGCATGGCGTAGCGGCTGCCCTTGCGCTGCAGCACCGTGCGCCACAGAGCCGAGGGCTCGGTCGTGAACACGTCTTCGGGGAGAGCCGGTTCGACGATCCACGAGGAGTCGGCGAGCTCACGCTCGAGCTGGCTCGGCCCCCACCCGGCGTAGCCCGCGTACACTCGTGCCCGGCGCACGCGTGCGCCGGCGGCGGGGTCGATATGGCCGAGCAGCCCGACTCGCCCAAAGACAAGCTTGTCGTTTGCGTCCGGAGACTCGAACTCGGCCACGATTACCGCTGCCTGCGGCTGCACGGGCCCCCCCGAAAACAGCGAGTCGCCGGGTGTGACGATCGCCTCTAACTCCGGGCCCGCCTCGGCCGCGAGGACCTCGAGGGGCCGGTTCAGGACAACACCGAGCGCGCCCTCGGCGCCGTGCTCCGCCACCATGACCACCGCCTGGCGGAAGTTGGGATCGAGGAGGCCGCCGCCCGCCACCAACAGCTGCCCCTTGAGATCCTCCATGCGCACATCATCGCGGCCCTGTGGCCCGATTTCCCCACTCCGGGGATGGGCGAGCGAAGGACGTGTCTCATCCTCGTCCTAGAGCCCAATGTTTGACTGTGGTTGGTCCGGAGGTCGATCAGCGGGAGGACAGGGCATGAACTGGCGTGGATTTGCAGCCCAGGCGCAAGAGCTTGCCGGGCTCGGCGACAAGCTCTTCGACAAGAACGGCATGGCCTTGGTCGGCACTTTGCGACGCAACGGCTGGCCACGCATCTCGCCGGTCGAGACCTATGTGGTCGACGGTGAGCTCATGCTCGGCATGATGTGGCGCTCCAGGAAAGCCCTCGATCTGCTGGCTGATCCGCGCCTCGTTGTGCACAGCGCGACCTCCGATCGTGAGGGCACCGAGGGCGACTTCAAGCTCTACGGGGTTGCCGTCGACATTGCCGACCCAGAGCTGCGCACTCACTACGGGGACGCAACAGAGGCGCGCATCGAGTGGCGCCCCACGGGACCGTTTCACCTCTTCTCGGTGGACATCTCGAGCGCCGCCTACATCGAGTTCGGAGCCGGACGGCGCGCCCTTTTGTGGACCGAGGGAGCAGGGCTCGAGCGGATGCGGCATCCGGACGACTGAGCGTGCCCGCCCAGTGGGTGGCAGCGCGTGTATTTCCCCACTCAGTACCCACTCGGCGGGCTGGGACGAGCGACCCGGGTCACTCAGCCGTTTTCTCGGCCGCCGGCGGGGTGGCTGAGCCGAGCGCGCTCCATATCCGCTGCGGTGTGAGCGGCATGTCCAGGTGAACCACGCCCAGATCGGACAAGGCGTCGATCACCGCGTTCTGGACGGCGGGCGTCGAGCCGATGGTCGCCGACTCGCCGATGCCCTTGGCGCCGAGGGGATTGAGGGGGGTCGGCGTCTCGGTGTGGTGCGTGTCGAACGAGATCAGCTCGGCGGCGCTCGGGATTCCGTAGAAGGCGAGGTTTCCCGTAAGAAGGGTCCCGTCGTCGTCGTACACAACCTGCTCGAAGAGGGCCTGCGCTATGCCCTGGGCCAATCCCCCGTGCACCTGGCCGCGCACCAGCATCGGATTGAGGATGCGCCCGCAGTCGTCGACCGAGAAGTGATTTCGTAAGAACACCTGACCCGTTTCGGTGTCTACCTCCACGACG
>JBBSGD010000024.1:0-29712 GCA_038254435.1 Actinomycetota bacterium | reverse complement strand
TTGTCGACGACGATCGTCGTGTGGGGGAAAACCGAACCCCCCGCGCTTACGTTGCGCATCACCTCGATCGGCATGGCGACCTCGAGCCCGGGCGGCACGTAGACGAACACGTCGTCCGAGTGGAACGCGGCGTGCAGCGCCGTGAACTTGTGCTCGTCGACGGGGACCTCGGTGAAGAAGTGCTCCTTGAGAAGGTCTTCGTAGTCGGCAGAGGCGGTGCGGAAGTCTGTGGCGACTACGCCCTTGGCGGCGAGTCCCTCGGGCAGCTTCACCGCGCTGACGCGCGCCTCAGGCGCCGTGAAGGCCCCGAAATCGAACCTCCGCACGTCGGTGTAGCGCCATTCCTCGGACTTCGGGTCAGGAAGGTCGAGCTTCTCGTAGAGGTCGAAGGCGTGGCGCCGGCGGTCGGCGAGCCATCCCGGCTCGTCTAGGGCGCTCGACAACGTGTCGAGAGCGTCCCGCGTCAGCTTGTCGGTCATGTGGCTCAATGCGCTCCTGGGGTGGGCTGTGGGGTCGGCCTGGGGGCCGCGAGGCTTCTGGTTAGGCAAGCCTAACATCCCGGGTTACCGGCCCCTCGGGTGAGCCCGGCCGACTAGCGTCTCGTCCAATAAACCGTCGCACGCTTTTGTCGCATCTCAACGTGCTTGGCACCCCGTCACACGATCCGCTGGAGCTCCGGCCTCGTTCTCGCTGAGCTCTCGAACCCGTACCATGTTCACCCTCCTCTTGGTCCAAAAGGAGAGTCGCGCGCCGATCATGCGCGGACGCGGCTGTCAGGCCCTGGGAACTTAGTGGTCGAGGCGGAGCGGGGGTGGAGGCCGGGAGATCCTGCGCTCCACGAGCTCCCTGGCGAGCGCAGGGAGCCCTGCTGCCTGCCCGCCTTGGGGCGATGACGGGCGTTGTCCCCCTGTAGTCCTACGTACGTCATGTTTCGTCGTTCCGTTGGTTAGGCTACTTCTCGCAGTTCGAGACTGCCTCTCCGTTCAGACAGGTGTCCCTGCCGCGGCCGCCGTTGAGATCGTCGACGCCCTCGCTGCCGTCTAGGAAGTCACTCCCGCCACGCCCTCGGAGGGAGTCGTCACCATTGCCTCCGAAAAAGCTGTTGACTGCCCCATCCCCCAGCAAGACATCGTCTCCAGTTGTCCCGCGAGCATTCTCGACTCGCGCCAGCGTTGCGCTGGCCTTGGGGTCTGATGCCGTCCCCGCTCTGAGGTCGACCCGGGCGGGGCCCTGGGGCGCGGAGACGGTTAGGCTCGAGAACCTCACCCGGTCCTCCCCCTTCCCGCCGTCGATGTGCGCCCTGCCCTTACCGAGCTTGAACTGATCGCCCCCCTTGCCTCCCCACATGCGGACGCGGGCATCGCGGACGAAGAAGTAGTCGGGCCCGGCCCCGCCAATTGCCCGGTTGTGGGTGCCGGACAGGTCGAAGGAGTCGCTGCCGCGCCCGCCCCTTAGGCGGTCGCCGCCGATGGAAGAAGGTGCCGCGAGAGGGCAGTGCCCGAAGCAGGTGTAGTCGTACAGGAAATCGATGCCTTTCCTGCCGCGCAGCACGTCGTTGCCGACATCCTGCGGGCCGCCGCTGCGGGTGGCTCCCCCGGCGAGCAAATTGACCCCGGAGTTCCCGGCGAGGAAGTCGTCGTGGCGCGACCCCACGACGTCCTCGATGCCGAACAGCGAGTCCCGACCTTGGCCGGTGGCTTGGTGGGCGGCGAGGTCCACGATACCCCGCGGTGGGAACCGGTGTAAAGAAGCGTGTCGGGGTTCTTGTCTCCACCCTCAACGCGGTCGCGCCCCAAGCCCGGCCACATGCGGTCCTCGCCTTGCGTGCCGATGAGGCGGTCTGCTCCTGCTCCTCCGTGCATGTAGTCGCCAAAGAACGTGTCCGCGCTCCCGGCTGCCAGTATTACGTCTGCGCCGCCGCTGCCTCGTTCGGTGTCGGCGCCGCTGGCGCCCTTGAGGCGGTCGTCACCCGCGCCCCCACGCAATGAGTCGTCGCCGCGACCGCCGTACACGACATCGTCCCCGCCCCTGGCTCGGATGAGGTCGTCACCCTGAAGCCCGGCAATGACGTCCCTACCCCGGGTGCCGCGGATCGTGTCTGGACCGGAGCTGCCCACTATCGTTGCGCGAGCTCCATGACAGGTTGGAGCCGCCCCTACGGCGCCGCCCTGGGCAGCCGCCGCGACGAGCACAACTACGGTCGTCAGACTTAGCACCAACCAGCGTCCCATAAGCCCCTCATGCCCCTCGAGGCAAGCCTCGAGCGTCAAAAGAACGGTACATTATATACACAACAGTTGAAAAGTATACACAACAGTAGAGATGAAGAGAAGCAGGGCGACTGCAAGGGCCGAGGGTCGTAGACCCTGTGGCACGGGAGCGAGGTTGGGCAGCTCCTCCGCCTTGACCGCCTCAACCAGCGGACTGAGATACTACAAGAGCGCGCAGACCATTGGATGAGGCACTAATCGGTGGCGAGATCGGCCAGCATCTCGCCGATGAGGGGGGCGAACTTGAAGCCGTGCCCGCTGCACGGCGAGCCCACCACGACCGGGCCGCGGCGCTCCACCACGAAGCGCTCATCGGGCGTGTTGGTGTAGAAGCAGGTCTCGGCGTGGTGCGGGTGGGCCTGCGCCCCCGGGAAGCGCTCGGCCACCCAGGCACCCAGTCGCTGCAGCGAAGCCCGGTCGGGCTCGGCCTCATCCTTGGGCGACGCGGACGGGCCGGCGATGTGCTCGCCCGCCTTGAGGCCTTGCCCCGGGCTCGCCAGGGCGTAGACGGACGGGTTCCCCCATTCAACGAGGATGGGAATCGAGTCACCGGCCAGGCGCCAGAAGCCGACCGTCTCTCGTGTCGGGCGCAGCGGATAGTGGAGGCCGAGCGACGCGAGCAGGCCCGGCGCCCACGCCCCGGCTGTGATTACCACGCGGCCCGTGCTCACCGTTCCTGCGGTGGTGCTCACCAGCAGGGACTCGCCCCCGGCCGTCACACCGGTGACCGTAGTCTCCTCCATGATGGCAACGCCCCGAGCCCGAGCTCCGGCCATGAAGGCGGTAAGCGCGCCGTCCGCCCGCACAACGCCCGAGCCCGCCTGATAGAGGACCTCGGCGGCTGCCGGCAACCTCAGCACGCTCGAGCGCCGAGCCACCTCGGCTCCGGTCATGATCTCCGCCCCGACGCCACACGAGGCCAGCGCTGCCGCGTTGGCTCGGATGCCGGGCCCGGCCTCGTAGCCGCCCGTGATGGACAGAAGCGGCCGGCCCGACTCGCTCTCGAGCCGCCGCCACAGCGGAAGAGCCTCGAGGGCCATGGCTACGTAGCGGCGCTGTGGATAGGACAGCCGAAAGATGCGGGCTCGCCCGTGGCTGGAGCCGCGCGTGTGACCACCGATGGCGAACTGCTCGATGAGAGTCGTGCGAACCCCACGGCGCCCGAGCGCGTGGGCGGTGGCGGCCCCCATGATGCCGCCCCCAACGATCACCACGTCGGTCTCCGCCGCCGGCACGCCCGCCATTGTCGCATTCACTGCTAATGGGCCTAGCCTGGGGAAGCGACCGGCCGTCACGGACCGGCCTCTCTACGAGATCGAGGAGCGCGCGTTGGAGGATGTCGTATTCATGTCTGCCACCAGGCAAGCAGAGCTGATCCGCGCCGGGAAGATCTCCCCGATCGAGCTCACCACCGCCTATCTGCAGCGCATCGAGGCGCTCGATCCCCGGCTCAACTCGTTCGTCACGGTCACCCCCGAGGTGGCTCTCGCAGCCGCCGCCGCGGCCGAGGCAAGAATCGGGTCCGACGACGCTCCCCCGTTCAACGGCGTGCCCATCACGATCAAGGACCTCAACGAGACGCAGGGAGTCCGCACCACCTTCTCGTGCAAGGCCTTCGCCGACTACGTGCCGGCCGGCGACGACAACGTGGTTAGGCGCATCAAGGAGGCCGGCTTCGTGATCCTCGGCAAGACCAACACCCCCGAGCTTGGGACCGTGCCGGTGACCGAGTCTCAGCTCAACGGGGTTTGCCGCAATCCGTGGGATACGAGCGTCACTCCCGGCGGCTCCAGCGGGGGCGCTGCCGCGGCACTGGCGGCGGGACTCAGCCCGATAGCGCAGGGCTCGGACGGGGGCGGCTCAATCCGTATCCCGGCCTCGTGCTGCGGGCTGTTCGGCATCAAGCCGTCGCGGGGACGGGTCTCGGTGGGCCCGCGCGTCGGTGAGGCCATGCACGGGCTCGCCTCGGCGGGCCCACTCGCCCGCACCGTGAAGGACGCGGCCGCCCTCCTCGACGTGCTTGCCGGTTACGAGACCGGCGACCCGTACTGGGCGCCGCCGCCAGAGCGGCCCTTCGTCGCCGAGGCCGGCGCCGATCCCGGCCGGCTGCGCATCGCCCTGACGACCGCCAGCCCCCTCGGCGGCCCGGTCGACGCCGCCGTGGACGGCGCGGCCAAGGATGCCGCCGCCTTGCTCGAGTCCCTCGGCCACCACGTCGACGAAGCCGATCCGCCGTGGCAGGACCCGGCCGTCATGCCGCTGTTCATGGTGCTGTGGCAGACTCTCGCGGCGCCGTTCCCGATCGAGGACTACTCGGTCCTCGAACCGCTGAACCAGTCCCTGGCCGAGGCGGCCACCCAGACCTCGTCGACCGAATACGTACGGGCGGTCACCGCTCTGCACGCCTTTTGCCGCAGGCTCGTCGCCTTCTGGGACGATTACGACCTTGTTCTCACGCCGACGCTGGCGATGACACCGGTCCCTGTGGGATGGATCTTCGAGGAGGACGATCCCGGCCGCCAGCTCGCGCGCGCCGGGATGTTCACGCCCTTCACCCCGGCGGTCAATCTCAGCGGACAGCCGGCCGTGTCGGTTCCCCTCGCCTGGAGTGACAACGGAGTCCCACTCGGATCACAGCTCATCGGAAAGCCGGCCGACGAGGTCACGCTCATCCGCGTGTCGGCCCAGCTCGAAGAAGCCCGCCCGTTGGCGAACAAGCGCCCGCAAGCAGGCTGACAAGGGCCCGGCGGGGCGCCGGCCGTTCGAGGGAAGCTTCACGCGACCTCTAAACAGGAGAAGTAGCGTCCCGCGTCGGTCCAGCAGTCACGCAGCGCGAAGCCGGCTCGCGTCGCGATGTCGCCAACATCGGTGACGCTGACGATGCCCCATGCAAACCAATCGCTGCGCTGTCCGTGGGCGACCACCCGCGCCCTGAGGGTGCGGCTCTCGACCAGGGGGCCTTCGACCTCGACCAGCACTTGGCCCTTGTCGTGGAGAAGCTCGGCGAGGCGCGCCAGCAGCGCCGCGGGGTCTCCGCCGATTCCGATGTTGCCGTCGAGCAGCAAAGCCGAGCTCCACCGTCCGGCCCCCGGAAGACGCTCGAAGATCGAACGCTCCAGCACGGGGGCGCCGCGCTCGGACGCAATCCGAACGGCGTGGGGAGCGATCTCGACGCCCAGGGCTGTGACCCCTCGCTCGGCGAGAGCGAGAACGTGCCGGCCCGGCCCGCAGCCCACGTCGAGGACCGCAGGGCGCGCTCGCTCGAGAATCGCGGCCTCCTCCGGAGCGGGAGATGCCAGCCACCTCTCAACCGCCAGGTCAAGGGTGCTGCCGTCGTCGAGAAGCAAGTGCGCGCCCCGGCCGGTTGCGACGGCGCTCATGATGACGCCGTCGCCATGTCGGGCCGCGCGGAGAGAACTGCGCGCGCGAAGTCGCCGTCCGGCGCCTGCAACGCGACTGTCAAGGCGTCGTCCATGAAGTCCACGTCGCGCAATTCCGGCAGCATCTGCACGCGCAGCCCCAGAGCGCCCAGGCGCTCGACTTGCGCCGCTCCCGTGCGTGCGCTGCTCATGGGAACGCCGGCGAACACACGGGCATCGGGACTGCGCATCCCGATGCCCCAGTAACCGCCGTCGGAGGTGAGACCAACAACTGCATCGCTCGTGCTTGACGCGGCAAGCGCCCCGGCCAGCAAGCCCGGCGTCACCTGGGGAGTATCCATGCCGATCAGAAAGCAGGGGCCACCGGCCGTCTCGAAGGCGCGCGCGAGCCTGTCCCCGAGCGACCCGGGGCCCTGGCGGTGTACCTCAATCCCCGGCGGCAGCCACCGGCCGGGCCGTCCATCCAGCCACAACACGCGCCGGCGCGCGCCGCAGCCGGTCGCGGCCAGCAGCGTGTCCCGCAAGGCCCCTTCCGCGATGCGCGCAGCCTGCTCCACGCTGCAAGGGGGGCACAGGCGAGTCTTCACACGTCCGGGGAGGGGCTCCTTGGCGATCACGAAGAGATCGGCGGCACCTTTTGTCGCAGCACGCCTCATCGCAGCACGCCGATCATGTCGCGCACGGTGCGCAATGAGCCTGCGGCGGTCCCCGTTACCTTGGAACGACCGGCGCGTTCGCGGTACGTGACGGGCACCTCTTGTATTCGCATCCCGGCCGCTGCAGCGCGCATCACCATCTCGAGCGGCCAGCCAAAGCGACGGTCCTTTAGCTCGAGGGCAATGAGATCCGAACGCCGGGCGGCGCGCATCGGGCCGAGGTCGGTAAGAGCGACTCCGGTGCGCCGTCTGATCTCGAAGGCAAGCGCGTGGTTTGCAAGGCGGGCCGGGAGCGGCCACGCCGGCCCAACCGCGCGGCGCGCGCCGAGTGCCAGGTCGGCCTGGCCGCTCACCACAAGGCCGCTCACGGCAACGAGCTCGCACGGATCGAGCGAGCCGTCGCAGTCCATGAAGCACACGATCTCGGTTGTCGCCGCCATCAAGCCGGAGTAGCACGCGGCGCCGAACCCCCGCCTGGCTTCCTGCACGACGGTCGCGCCGAGCTCGCGAGCCAGCTCCGCAGAGCCGTCGCTCGAACCATTGTCGACTACGAGCGGCGAGAACCCCTCGGGCATACGAGCCAGCACCCACGGCAGCGCTTGTCTCTCGTTGAGGACCGGCAGGATCACTTCGACCATGCAACGACGGTAACCACTGCCGGCACGACCTGCCTCGATAAGTCATTACGGTTCGCGGAACATTGGCTCAAGCGAACACGCTCGTCCCCAACGCGTGCCTAGAGTGCGACCTGTGGGTACGGGCGACGTGCAAATCAAACGGCTAAATCTCTTCGTCGGTCTGCGGCCGGCTCTGCTGAGACACAAAGACTTGCTCGCCGTGGCCGCCTGGGCGGCCCTCGTTGCCGGCGCGTTCTTGTGGGGCGAGCGTTTGATCAACGCGCACTCCGACATCGCACTGAACGCTCCGCCGCTCTTTGGGCACTTCGAGCTCGTCATCGGATGGGCAATCCTGCCGCCGCTCGCCCTCGGTGTCGCCGCCGTGTGGTTCGGTCCGAGGGTCGCCGCCCGCCTTCGCTTCGGCCATTTGCTGCTTGCAGTCGTAGTGACCAGTGCGTTGTGGGCCCTTGCCGTGGCAGCATCGCGCGGGGTCACGGGAATCACCGATCCCCTGCGAAGCCGCTTCGAATACCTTGCCGCGGTTCCGTTGGTGCGCTCTCCGGCGCTGTTTCTGCACGACTTCGTCGCGCACATCTCTACCTATCCGCTGCACGTTCAGGGCCATCCCCCGGGCATAGTGCTCATTTTGTGGCTGCTCGCCGCCGCCGGGCTGGGGGGCGCGGTGTGGGCTTCGCTTCTCGTGGTGATTGCCGGCGCGTCGGCGGGCGCGGCCGCGTTGATCGCCCTGCGCGCCGTGGCTTCCGAGAGTGTCGCTCGCCGGGCCGCCCCCTTCGTCGCGGTCAGCCCCGCGGCGCTGTGGATAGCTACCTCTGCCGACGCGTTCTACCTCGGCGCCTCGGCATGGGCAATAGCCGGCTTCGTGCTCGCCGCAAGCGGGACCGGACGGGCATCTGATCTCCGCGCTACCGGAGCGGGCATCCTGGTGGCAATCACCCTGTTCCTCAGCTACGGGCTCGCTCTTCTTCTGGCGCCTCTGGTGCTCGGCTCCGCGATCGTGCTGCGCCGTGTGCGCCCGCTTGTGATTGCGGGGCTTGCGGGAGCCGCCGTGTTCGCCGGCTTTGCAGCGGCCGGCTTCTGGTGGCCCGCGGGGCTCGCGGCCACGGTTGACAGGTATCACGCGGGCATAGCCGAGTCGCGGCCCTACTCTTACTTCGTGGTTTCAAATCTGGCGGCGTTCGGGCTTGCGCTCGGGCCCGCGACCGCGGCCGCAGTGACTCGCCTTCGGGCGAGCCGTGTCGCGCTACTAGCCGCCGCCGGCCTGACGGCGGCTCTGCTGGCAGACGTCAGCGGCCTCAGCAAAGGCGAGGTGGAGCGCATCTGGCTTCCTTTCGGGGTGTGGGTCCTGACCGCCTGCGCCTTCTTACCGTCCCGGCGAGCGCACTTGTGGCTGGGACTCCAGGTGGCAACCACAATCGCCTTGCAGATAGTCGTAAAGACGCCATGGTGACGCCCGATGTCGCCACGATCACGCGCGTTCTCGTCGTCGAAGACGACCGCAACGTCTCCGAAGTTCTCGAGCGTTATCTGAGGCTCGAGGGCTATCAGGTCGAGGTCGTCGGCGACGGTCTGCGCGCTATCGAGCTGGCGCGCTCCAATCCTTTCGACCTCGTCGTGCTCGACATCATGCTCCCGGGTGCCGATGGCCTCGAAGTCTGCCGCGCGCTCCGCAAGAACGCTCCCACTCCGGTCATCATGCTGACTGCGCTGGGGGAGGAGAGCGACCGTATCGTGGGACTCGACATCGGCGCAGACGACTACATGACCAAGCCCTTCTCGCCGCGCGAGCTGACGGCGCGTGTCAAGGCCGTCCTGCGGCGCGCCGGCGGAGGGCTCGGTGGGCAGCAAGCATCTCTTCCCGAAACCGTCGCCGGGGGCGACATCGACGTGGACCTTCGCTCTAGACAAGCGCGCGTCAAAGGGCTCGTCGCCGCGCTCACCGCAAGGGAGTTCGACTTGCTCGCGTTCTTCATGACCCATCCCCGCTACGTCTTCACAAGGGAGGAGCTGCTCGAGAAGGTGTGGGGTTACAGCTACGGCGATACCTCGACGATCACGGTTCACGTTCGAAGGTTGCGCTCCAAGGTAGAGGCCGATCCCTCCGCGCCCCGACACATCACCACCGTGTGGGGTGTGGGCTATAGGTTCGAGCCGTGACGAGACCGCTGACGGTTGCCGGGCTTGCCGCGGTTGCGCTGGTCGCGCTGCTCGTGTGGCTGCTCGGCATTCCCGCAGGAGACGGCCTGGTGCTCGCGACGCTTGCAGCCTTCGGTGCGCTGATCACCGGCGCGGCAGGCTTGCTGGCCTTGCGCATGCTGCGCAGGCGCACGCTCGGAGTGCAAGTGACGCTCGCCGCCCTGACCGCGCTGGCAGGCGTCGTGGTCGGAGCCGTCGCGGCAGCCAACAAGATGTTCATCTCGGGTCATGATCTCCGAGCCCTGCTCGTGATCGTCGCGGCGGCATCGGGGGCAGGAACTGCCGTGACGCTCGTTCTCGGGGCGACGGTCGCCTCTGGGCGCGTCACTCTGGGCGAGGCCGCTCGCCGCATGGGCGCCGGAGAGGTGCTTGCCGGGCTCGAGGAGCCGGCGACGCGCGAGCTTGCGTCTCTGGCCGGCGAGCTACGAGAAACGTCCGCCCGCCTCGACGAGATGCGCCGTAGGGAGAGGTCCCTTGACCAGTCGCGGCGCGAGCTCGTTGCGTGGGTGTCTCACGATCTGCGCACGCCGCTGGCGGGAATCCGGGCCATGGCCGAAGCCTTGGAGGATCGCGTCGTAGTCGAGCACGCCGACATTGCCCGTTACCACAGCTCCATTCGGGCGGAGGCCGATCGCCTGGCCGAGCTGGTCGACGACCTCTTCGAGCTCAGCCGCATCAACGCGGGCGCACTGAAGCTCAGCCTCGAGAAGGCGTCGCTCAAAGACGTAATCTCGGATGCCCTCGCCTCGACTGCCGCCACGGCCGAGGCCAAGGGCGTGCAGCTTCAGGGTCGCATGACGGCGGAGCCTCCCGACCTGGAGCTCGCCACGCTGGAGATGTCCCGCGTGCTGCGAAACCTTCTCGAGAACGCCATCCGGCACACGCCGGCAGACGGCTCGGTGAGTGTCGAAGGCGGTGTCCAGGACAGTCATGCTTACGTGTCCGTGGCGGACAGCTGCGGAGGGATCGCGCGCGACGACATGGAGCGAGTCTTTGACGTTGCGTGGAGGGGCGAGGCCGCACGCTCGCCGGCCAATGGCGGAGCGGGGCTCGGTCTTGCCATCGCGCGCGGGATAGTCGAAGCTCACAACGGGCACATCGAGGTGTGCAACGTCGACGACGGCTGCCGCTTCACCGTGCACCTGCCGCTCGAGAGCGGACTTGGCCCTGTTCGGCGCCGCGCCGGGAACCGCTCCAAGGGCCATGAGCGCGTGCAACATGGGGCGCAGGTCCGGGGCTCGGACGAGTGAGAGTCCTCGTCACGGGGGGCCGCGGTTTCATCGGCACCTCCGTCGTAGCCGGGCTCCTCGAGGCTGGGAGCGAGGTGACCGTGCTCGACTCCCGCCCGTTGCAGGAAGCGGCCCCGGGCGCCCGTCAGGTGTGCGCCGACATCAGGGACGAGCGCGCCGTGCAAGGATCCGTGCGCGGCATCGACGCCGTCTGTCACCTCGCCGCCATGGTGGGCCTCGGGACGGACTTCTCCGAGATCACCGACTACGCCTCGGTAAACGACCTCGGCACCGCCACCCTTCTGCGGGCTCTGTATTCGAGCGGCTTCACAGGCCGGCTGGTCCTCGCATCGAGCATGGTGGTCTACGGCGAGGGTCTCTACACCTGCGCCGAGCATGGCAGCGCTCGTCCCGAGCCGCGCAGCCGGGCGCGTCTCAGCGCGGGCATGTGGGAACCGCGCTGTTCTCTGTGCGGCCGGGACGTCGTGCCCGAGCCGGTGACAGAAGCCGCGCCGCTCGATCCGCGCAACGTCTACGCCGCCACCAAGGTGCACCAGGAGCATCTCTGCGCGGTCTATGGAGCAGAGACCGGGGTGCCCGTCACGTCTTTGCGTTATCACAACGTCTACGGGCCGGGAATGCCTCGCAACACTCCCTATGCCGGCGTCGCCAGCCTCTTTGCAAGCGCCCTTCACAGAGGCGAGGCGCCGCGCGTCTTCGAGGACGGCGCCCAGCTGCGCGACTTCATCCACGTAAGGGACGTGGCGAGAGCAACGGTCGTCGCCCTTACGAGCGCGCACGCCCGAGACGGCGCCTTCAACGTGGCGACCGGCAACCCCGTAACCGTCGGTGGCATGGCCCACGCTCTTGCTTCCGCCTATGGATCCGGCGCCCCCGCGCCGCGCATCACAGGCGAGTTCAGGATGGGCGATGTGCGCCACGTGTTCGCCTCGCCGCAGCGCGCCGAAGAAGTCCTGGGGTTCACGGCTGAGATCGAGCTGGCAGAAGGCGTGCGCGACCTCATCTCCACCTCGTCTCCGGTAGCGCGCTAGAGCTTTCGCAACGGCTTCGCTTACTCGCCACCGGCAGAGCCTCGTTCCTCAACCCGCGCCGCCGGCGTGCCGACCACAGTAAGGAGATCGAAGGGTCCTCATCGCGTCTTACAAGAGAAGGAAAACTAAAGCTGTGGCAGACATTCACGACCTTCTGCGCCATGTCGTAGAGAGCAAGGCCTCGGACCTGCACATCAAGGCGGGAGGGCCGCCGAGCGTGCGCGTCAGCGGGAACCTCGCAAAAACCGAGTTCCCCTTCATGGGCGCGCCCGACTGCGAGCAGGCAGCCCACCAGCTCATGAACGACGAGCAGAGGCAGGTGCTCAAGCAGTCCGGTGAGGTCGACTTCGCCTACTCCGAGCCGGGCATCGGACGCTTCCGGGTCAACGTTCATCGACAGCGCAACAGCATCGCAGTGGCAGCACGCCTCGTGCTGCCCGGCGCTCCGTCTTTCGCCACCCTCGGACTGCCCGAGGCAGTGGAGGCTCTTGCGAACGAGCACCGTGGGCTGCTGCTCGTGACCGGCCCGACGTCCTCGGGTAAGACAACGACCACCGGCGCCGTGATCAACCACATCAACATCTCGCGGCCGTGTCACATCCTGACGATCGAAGACCCCATCGAGATATTGCACAGCGACCTCACGGCAATGGTCACGCAGCGCGAGATCGGACAGGACACCGGCGGTTTCGGCCCGGCCCTTAGAGCGGCCATGCGCCAGGACCCGGACGTCATCTTCGTCGGCGAGATCAGGGACAGCGAGACAGTCGCAGCCGCGCTGCAAGCCGCCGAGACGGGCCACTTCGTGGTTGCGACGCTGCACACGACAAACGTCGCAGAGACCATCAACCGCGTGATCGACTTCTTCCCCCCTTACCAGCAGAAGCAGACCCGCGTGGCGCTAGCCGGGTCGCTGGTTGGAGTGGTGTCGCAGCGCCTTCTGCCCCGCATCGGAGGGGGCCGGGCAGCGGCGATCGAGATCATGGTGATGAACGGGCGCATCCGGGATCTCGTCCTCGACGCCAACAAGACTCACGAGATCATGGACATCGTCGCCGAGTCGTCCTTTTACGGAATGCAAACCTTCGACCAGGCGCTGATTCGCCTCTTCCAGCAGAGCCTCGTGACGATCGAGGACGCTAAGAACGCGGCCAACAGTCCGCACGACTTTGACCTCGCGCTGCGTCAGATGGGCCTGCAACCCGCCTGACTCACTCCGCAGCTCAGCCACGAGGGCAGCGGCTCTTGACCACGCAAAAGGGAGGCCTTGCGCGCAGGCCTCCCTCTCGAGAATCTTGCCGGGCACGGGCTGCCCGCAGCGATCTGGTCTAGCCGACCGAACCTTCCATCTGGAGCTCGACCAGGCGCTGAAGCTCGACCGCGTACTCCATCGGCAGCTCCTTGGTGATCGGCTCGATAAAACCGCGCACGATCATCTGCATCGCCTCGGTTTCCGAAAGACCGCGCGACATCAGATAAAAGAGCTGCTCGTCCGACACCTTGGAGACCGTTGCCTCGTGGGACACTGCCGAGCTCTCCTCTTCGATCTCGATGTACGGGTAAGTGTCCGAGCGGGAGGCGTCGTCGAGGATCAGGGCATCGCAGATTACGTGTGACTTCGCGTGCGCCGCCCCTTCGTCGATGCGCACCAACCCGCGATACCCGGCCCGGCCCCCGTCCTTACTGATTGACTTGGAGGTAATCGCCGAGGACGTGTTGGGCGCGGTATGAATCACCTTGCCGCCCGCGTCTTGATGCTGTCCCCCACCCGCGTAGGCGATGGACAGGACCTCGCCGCGCGCGTGCTCGCCGAGGAGATAGATCGACGGGTACTTCATGGTGACCTTGGAGCCGAGATTGCCGTCCACCCATTCCATGACCGCGCCCTCGTATGCGGCTGCGCGCTTGGTAACGAGGTTGTAGACGTTGTTCGACCAGTTCTGAATCGTCGTGTAGCGCGCCCGCCCGTGCGGCTTGACGACGATCTCAACTACCGCGGAGTGCAGCGAGTCGCTCGAGTAGACGGGGGCGGAGCAGCCTTCGACGTAGTGAACGTAAGAGTTCTCGTCCACGATGATCAGCGTGCGCTCGAACTGGCCCATGTTCTCCTGATTGATTCGGAAGTAGGCCTGCAGCGGTATCTCGACCTCGACACCCGGGGGAACGTAGATGAACGATCCACCCGACCACACCGCGGAGTTGAGGGCCGAGAACTTGTTATCGGCCGGCGGGATGATCGTTCCGAAGTACTGCTTGACGATGTCCTCGTGCTCGCGCAGTGCAGTGTCCATGTCGCAGAAGATGATGCCGCGGCGCTCGAGCTCCTCTTGGGTCTTGTGGTAGACGACCTCGCTTTCGTACTGCGCGGTGACGCCGCCGAGGTAGTTCTTCTCGGCCTCGGGGATCCCCAGCTTGTCCCACGTCGACTTGATCTCGTCGGGCATGTCGTCCCAGGACTTCACCTGGTTCATGGGCTTGATGTAGTAGTAGATGTTGTCGAAGTCGATGCCCGAGAGGTCGGCGCCCCACGTGGGCATGGGCTTGCGATGGAAGATGTCGAGCGCCTTGTGACGGAGCTTGCGCATCCAGTCGGGCTCGCCTTTGCGGTCCGACATCATGTCGATGACCTCGTGCGACAAACCCTTGGTCGGCGCCTCGTCGTACGAGGTGGCGTCGTGCCAGCCATACTTGTAGTCGCCCTTGATCTGGCGGACCGCTTCGTTTTCCTGCTGGACCTTGAGGTCCTCGATTTCGGTAGCCACTCGTGACCCCCTAGGGCAGATGTGGTGATGGATGGATCTCGTCTCTGTGGTTAGGGTACCCTAACCACAGAGTCCAACGCAGCACTCCGTCGCATTGTTCCACCGCCGGCGCCCGCTCCCAGCCGCCGAGCCTATCCAGCCCGGCGGGCCGAGCGGGGATCGAGCGGCGCCCTCGCCATGTCGACGCCGGGCTCGTCTTGCTCGTCCTCGTGAAAGCCGGGACCCTCAGAGATGACGCGAAAGGTCTCGGCGAAATCGAAGCCGTGCTCGGCTCCCGCTTCGGCGGCGCGCTGCTTGATCCACTCGCCGATTCGCTGGGCGTTCTCGCCCACCTGGCTGACGTGGCACAGAAGGGCCTCCGCCTTGCGATCCACCGCGGCCGAGATGTCCACCGCCACCGGCCCTCCGGCAGGCCCGACGATCCACACCTCGCGCAGGCCCCGCCAGGGCATCAGACCCTCGTCCAGAAGCTCTGGAAAGTGACCCGGAGTAGTCCCCGCCGCAGGAACGACATCGAGCGACGCCCGCCCCACCGCCTGATGGTCTGGGTGATTGATGAACCAGTCCCCGATCGTCGGCGCGACGTCCATGACGAGGAACCTGTGCGGACGCACCGCCCGGAAGACGCGTGCGATATCGCGCCTGAGATCGAGCGTGTACTCGACAGACCCGTCCGGGTAACCGAGCCACACGACTTCACGCGCCCCGAGCACCGCGGCCGCGCGCTCCGTCTCGTCGCGCCGGGTGGCGGTGAGGCCCTTGCCGATCACCGCCTTGTCCTGAGTCCCCGTGGAGCCATCGGTCACCACGCAGAAAGTGACCTCGGCACCTTGATCCGCCCACGTAGCGACCGCTCCCGCGCACCCAAACTCGATGTCGTCGGGGTGCGCCGAGACGACGAGCACCCTGAATGTCGGCGTCATCCTTTGGCCCCGTCGCCTCGACTCCACGGGCGCACCGCAAGAGTGCAGCGAGCGGCCGCCACCGGATCGCCATTCTCGTCGCCGACGTCTATGCGCCACACCTGAAGGGTCCTGCCTCGCCGGATGGGCCACGCCGTCGCGGTGACGGTTCCGCTCCTGCGACCCCGCAGGTGCGAGATGTTGAGCTCGACTCCGACCGCGATCTCCCGCTCCGTGTCGCAGTTCAGATACGCGCCCAGGGACGCGGCGCTCTCGGCGATCACCGCGGAGGCCCCGCCGTGCAGCAGGCCCATCGGCTGGTGGACCTTCGGGGTGACGTCCATCTCGAGGACGACGCGCTCCGCGGTCATCTCGAGGGCGCGGATTCCCAGCACCTCGTGAATCGTGCCTTCGTAGGGCAGACCGGCCAGCTCGGGTTTCATCCACGGGGATGCTACAAGGCGCGCGCTCCGCTCATGCCGGGTATGCGTCGATCTCCGTCGCCTTCATGGCGATCCACACCGTGGAGCCAATCGACAGGCTCAGCTCCGCTACCGCGCCGGGAGTGACCTCGGCAACGAGCGAGGGCAGCGCGCTCACCACCTCCACTCTGACGCGGTCCCCGAGGGAGTCGATGCCCACGATCCTTGCCGCAAAGACGTTGCGCGGCGTCCCCTCGGGCCTGCGCGAGTAAAGGGCTATCGAGCGCGGGTGGATCGAGACGAAGACCTCACCGGCCGGAGCAGCGGGAACGATTAGCTCTGCCTCCCCTACGGACACTCGATCCCGGGTCGCGTATCCGCGCACGAGGTTGAGACCTACGAAACCGGCGATGTAGTCAGAGCGCGGCCGGGCGCGCAGCTCCGAAGCAGGGCCCGCTTGGGCTACCTTCCCGTCCTCGAGCACGATCAGCCGGTCGGCCAGCGTCACGGCCTCGAGGGGATCGTGCGTCACCACTAGGCGCACGCCTCCGAAGTCCTTGAGATGGCCGGACAGCTCCCGTCTCATGCGCGTGCGCGCCGAGGCGTCGAGCGCGGCGAGGGGCTCGTCGAGCAGCAGGAGCCGGGGCCTCGTGACGAGAGCTCGCGCCAGAGCGACGCGCTGGGCCTGGCCGCCGGACAGGGCACCGGGTTTGGATGCCGCCTGCGCCGAGAGCCCCAGTCGCTCGATCCACTCCATTGCTTCGGCCCGCGCTCCGGCCCGCGCGTTCCCTCGGGCGCGCAGTCCGAAGGCGACGTTGTCGAGCGCGCTCATATGCGGGAACAGCAGATAGCTCTGAAAGACGAACCCGACGGGGCGCTGGTCGGGAGGCAGCCGCGTCCCTTCAGTTGTGTCTTCCAGCACCGTTTCATCGAGGGTGATGCGCCCCGAATCGAGTGCAACGAGCCCTGCAACCGCCCGCAAGAGAGTCGTCTTGCCGGCGCCGTTGGGGCCGAGAAGGACCACGGTCTCACCCGCGGGGGCGTCGAGCGCCGCGTCGATGTGAAAGGAGCCGGCGCTTGCCTTGACGTCGGCGCGAAGGGTCACGCAGCCGGCCACCAGCGCCGTCTCAGCGCGATGAGCACGATCAACGACACCACGACGAGCACGAGGCTGAGCGCGATCGCCCCTCCCACCTGGGTCTGGAGCTGGATGTAGACGGCCAGCGGAATCGTCTGGGTGACTCCGGGAAGGTTGCCGGCGAAGGCGATGGTCGCCCCGAACTCGCCCAGGGCCCGGGCCCAGGCAAGAACCGCTCCGGCCGCAAGGGCCGGGCCGATGAGCGGCAGGGTGACGCGCCGCAGCGTCATCCACCGGCCCGCCCCCAGCGTCGCTGCCGCCTCCTCGTAGCGTTCGTCCAGCGAGCGCAGACCCCCTTCGACGGTGATGACGAGAAAAGGCATCGCCACGAATGTCTCGGCGATCACGACGGCCGGCGTAGTGCCGAACAGGGTGATGCCGAACCAGCTATCGAGCAGATGACCTACCAGGCCCGTGCGGCCGAGTACGAGCAGCAGCGCCACACCGCCGACGACCGGTGGGAGCACCAGCGGAAGAGTCGTAAGGGCGCGCACCAAAGCCTTGCCCGGGAACTCGGTGCGCGCCAGAAGCCATGCGAGCGGCAGTCCGAGGAGAAGCGAGAGGGCGGTGGCGCTCAGCGACGCAACAAGCGACAGCTCGAATGCCGAGGTCACCGGCGCGGAGGTGAGCAGCCTCGGAAGGTCGCTCAGCGGAGCCTCGAGCAGCAGTCCGACGAGCGGCAAGGCCAGAAAGAGCGCGGCAACCGCTCCCAACACCACGAGCGCCGTGATCGGACGGCCCGTGGGCGCAGCGCGCGCCCGCGTCACTTGGGAAGGAACCCGAACCGCTCGAGGACCCTCTGGCCGGCCGGCGACAAGACCAGGCGGCTAAAGCCGGCAGCGGCAGGCGGAGCGTCCTTTAGCACCGCGAGTGGGTAGGTAGCCGTCACGTTGTCGCGCTGTGGGATCTGCACTCCGGCGAGCTTGCCCCCGGCCGCCACGACGTCGGACGAGTAGCCGATGCCGGCGTCGGCTTCCCCCGTTTCGATGCGCGTCGAGACCGACTTCACGTCGATCTCCTCGGAGTCGGGCTTCACGGTGACCCCGGCCTTGTGAAGAGCCTGCGCTGCGTACTTGCCGGCGGGGCACTCAGAGTTGCATAGGGACACCACGAGGCTCGGATCGGCGAGGTCGGCGAGCGTCTCGATGTGCTGCGGGTTGCCCGGCGGCACGAGGATCTCGAGCTCGTTGTGAGCAAACACCTGCGGCGCCCCGTCGGTCAGTCCTGCATCCTCGATCCGCTGCATGTTGTCCTCGTCCGCCGAAGCAAACGCGGCGGCGGGCGCCCCCTGCTCGATCTGGGCTGCGAGGTCGGACGAAGACAGGAAGTTGAAGCTCACAATCGTGCCCGGATGACTCTGCTCGTACCTGTGGCCGAGCTCGGTGAAGGCCGGCGTCAGCGATGACGCTGCGAACACCGTCAGCTTGGTGGCGGCGGGGCCTTTCGAGTCCCCTCCCCCCGAGCAAGCGGCGAGCCCCACCAGCGTGCTCAGCGCGAGCGCACCCACAATCCGCGTCTTCATTGGCGGGCGCCGTCACGGGGGCCGGGCAGCTCGATGATGACGCTGGTGGCTTTCACCATTGCTTCGGCCATGACGCCCGGCTCGAGCGCGAGCTCGTCCGCGGCCTCACGCGAAATCAGCGACACGAGGCGGTAGGGCCCGGCCTGCAGCTCCACCTGGGCCATGACCTTGTCCCTAACGACCTGGGTGACTATGCCCGTGAGCCTGTTCCGGGCCGAGCGCGCCCCGATGAGCTCGAACTCCCCGGTACCTGAGAACTCGCGCGCGAGGCGGGCGAGGTCCGCCCCCTTGATTACGCGGTGCCCGCCGCTCGTGCGGCGACTCGGCAGCCGGCCCGCATCGGCCCATCGGCGGACGGTGTCGACGCTGACGCCGAGGAGCTCTGCAGCTTGACCGATGCGGTACTCGGGCATAGACCAATTCTAGCAGAACCCCTTGTTTGCGGCCATCAAGGCCTCTAATCCTCGCGTGAGCGAGATTCAAGGTCACGCGAGGCTGGACCCGGCCCGACTCCGCACGAACTTTTCTCAAATGACGCTGTTTTCCGCACGCACGTGAGAAAAGTTGGTTCTCCGGGGCCACGATGGGATGCTGTCAGTCGATCGGCGGTTCCGGTCATTGGGGGCAATCCATGTAGATGGCTCTCCCGTATGCAAGGGATGAAGGGGACGCTGGCTATCAGAGACTCATAAGGGAGCTCGCAATGCCTGGTTTACGCGGTCCAAGGAAGGTGCTGCTGGTTTCCATGATCGGCGCGCTAACGCTTCTAGCTCCATCCGTTGCGTTCGCCACAAGCTCGAGCAGCACCAGTGCGCCGAACGGCGACCTGACCGTCTCCTCTTCACTGCTGAGCAACACCAACAAGGATCGTGACGGCAACCGGAACACGGCCACGACGGGAGACACGGCCACGGCAACCTACTCAGTCACCAACAACACGAGCAGCACTCAGAACGTTACGATCGCATACGTTCTGGACGGTCCGGGAACTCGGTTCGACGCCACTCGTACCGAAGACGTCACGCTCGCACCCAACCGCGCCGACACGGCAAGCTTCGTGTACACCGTGCTGAAGAAATATCCACAGGGAGCTTACTCGTTAACTGTCTCAGCGACCGGAACTGAGACCGCGAGCGCCACCGGCCGTCTGACTATCCACTGACGCCCCGGCGGAGGATTCAATTGACCAAAGGACGTGCGGCGTCGCAAGTGATTGAGGAATGCCTTGGTTCCAATACGACGACTCCGGGCCGTTATTGCTTCGCCTCCGATGCCCTGAGAGAAATGAAGGGCGGTCTGTCCGGGTGACAGAACCCATAGGAGATCCGTTTGAGAAGCACCCGGTCACGTAGCGATGGCCGACGTCGAGTACAAGGTAAACCCGCCTCTCCAGCCCGAGGATCTGGCTTCCCTAATGAAGGAGTCGTGGGGCCGAGAAACCAAACACGACTACCAAGCCATCCTGGATCGGAGCTACTGCTTTGTGTGTGCGTATTCTCCCGAGGGCAGGCTTGTCGGGTTCGTTAACCTACTGTGGGACGGCGGGGCGCATGTCTTCCTCGTGGACACGACCGTGCATCCCGACGTTCGGCGGCGCGGGATCGGCTGGACTTTGGTGAGAACGGCGATCTCAACGGCGAATCAGTCGGGCGCAGAATGGGTCCACGTTGACTACGAGCCTCATCTCAACGACTTCTATGCGGTGTGTGGATTCCGTCCCACTGCTGCCGGCTTGGTCCGACTACACGCAAACTGACCTAGCCCGCACGAACTTTTCTCAAATAACGGTGTTTTCCGCACGGATTTGAGAAAAGTTGAGCGGTGACCTCAGGGAGCGGGGCCCGCACGGGCGGGCTCGAAGTGCACGGTGACTGACAGGACCTCAGGCCAGAGCCGGTGGACCTCGCTCTCGATGCCCAGGGAAGCCGCATGGATCGCGCTGATGGGCTCATCGGGGGCCGCATCGCAGTGGAGGATGAGGTGCAGGCCGCCCGCCACCTCGCTGACGGCTACCTCGTGACAGTGGAGGATCGGGCGGTAGCGCTCCGCTAGAGCAACGGTTTCCGTGACGATGTCGGGCCACTTGCTGCTGACGACCCGGCCCGGAACCTGCTGGCGCTCGCGCGGCTCGAGGTGGATCTCGACGCGCGCCAGCCCGCGTATCTCGCTGCGCAACTCCCGTTCGAGCTCGTCGGTTATCTCGTGTGCCTTGTACAGCGGTGTATTGGCGGGCACCTTCGCGTGCATCGTCAGCCACAGACCCTCCGAGTGCTCGATAGCAAACACGTTGTGCACCTGGTCTGCGAGCCCGACGCGATTGGCCGCGGCGAAGCAGCGGGCGACGACGTCCTCACCCTTTTCGCTCGGCTCGACGTGAACCACGGTGGCGGCGCCCGGCACCGCTGTGGCCACCGCCTTGGCGATCTCGCTCGCGATCTCGTGTGAGCGCTCGACCGAGGAGGTGCGACCCACGCTGATCGTCACGTCGGCCAGAGTCGTCGCACCCGACTTGCGGGCGCGTACACCCTCGACACCCACGACGCCTTCGACGGCCCCGACTGCAGAGCGCAGGCGATCGTCCACGCCCTTGGGACTGCTGTCCATAAGCACCTGAACCGCCGAGATGCCCACGCGCGTCCCGATGAACCACACCAGCAATACCACTACCAAAGCAGCCACGGGATCCGCCGCCGTCCATCCGGCACGTGCCACGAGCAGGCCCGCCAGGACGGCCGCAGAGCCGAACAGGTCCGCTGTGAAGTTGGCAGCGTCGGCGGCAAGGGCCTGGCTGTCGTAGCGCCGTGCCGCACGGCGCAAAGCGCGCGAGCGCCCGTAGTCGACACCGATAGACACGACCATCAACGCGAATGCGTACCAGGGCGGGTGGATGATTGTGCCGTTTGCCAGGTGTACTAGCGCCTCGAAGGCCACGCCGCCTCCGAGCAGCACGAGGAGAGTGGCTTGGGCGAGTGCCGCAAGGTTCTCGGCGCGACCATGCCCATAAGGGTGCTCGTGGTCGGGTGGCTTCGCCGCCAGGCGAACCGCGAAGAAGGTAAGCGCGGTAACTCCCGCATCGAGCGTCGAATGCAGCCCCTCGGACAGGACGGAGAGCGATCCCGTCACTATGCCGACGAGCAGCTTCGCGAGCGCCAGGCCCGTCGCCACGACAAGCGATGCTAGAGCGATGCGCTCGGGTGCAGAGCGCTCTTGCCTTTTTCCGGACTTGACCTCCATCGCCATACGCGCCCCTTGCACCACAGGAAAGAACAGGCCGGGACCTCGCTTCCGAAGACAAAGCCTATGCCCGGCGCCAAGGCTTATCGTTGGCCTCGTGGCCGAGCCCATTGCCCCCGAGAAACTGCAGGCGTGGCGAGAGTTCCTGCGAGCCCACTCACAGCTCATCGGGATTCTCGAGCAAGAGATTGTGGCCGGGAGCGGCCTGCCGCTCACCTGGTACGACGTGCTCGTGCAGATTCACTCCTCCCCCGGCCGCAGGCTGCGCATGAGCGAGCTGGCCGACCGCGTGGTCTTGAGCCGCAGCGGCGTGACTAGGTTGGTGAACCGCATGGTCGGGGCAGGGCTCATCGTCAAGCGGCGCTGCTCCTCCGACAGACGCGGGTACTTTGCCGCCATGACCCCTGCCGGCGAGCAGGCCCTTGCGGCCTCGTCACCGGTCCACTTAGCCGGAATAGAGAAGCACTTCGCATCGCACCTGAGCACCAGAGACGCCCTTACCCTCGTGCAGGTCTTCGAAAAGATCCGCGGAACGCAGAGCGAGGAGAGCGACGGGTCTTCACAAAGCTGACCTCGCGGGGGACGATTAGAGTCTCGCGCACGCAATCCTCGCCAAAAGGAGAGCACAGTGGCAAGCGAAGATTCCGTCGACGTCGAGAGGCTGCTGGCCCAGGACGTCATGTCGAGCCCGGGGATCGCCTGCCGCGAGGAGGCCTTCATCGAGGAAATCGCCGAGATCCTCGCCTCACGCGAGCTGTCGGGTCTTCCGGTCGTGGACGCGCAGGACGAGGTAGTCGGCATCGTGTCCGAACGCGACCTCGCGCACGTCTTCGGTGGCCCGCTCATCCGGCTGGCGCTGCGGCGTCCGGTTCGGTCGACCTCGGACCTCAAGCAGCGCGGCGCCGACACCGCAGCTCGGAGGGCCAAAGAAATCATGAGCTCGCCGGCAATCGTCGCCGGGGCCCGCACACCGGTGCAGGTCCTGGCCGACGTGATGGCAGTCGAGGCCGTTAACCGCATTCCGATAGTCGAAGGCGAGCGCCTTGCCGGCATCGTCACGCGCGGCGACATCCTGTCTGCTCTCGCCGGTCTCCCTCGCCGCACCGTCGACCTGAACACTCCTGCCGTGATCGTGGGCTCGGACATGACGGACGCGCGCCGAGGCCATCAGGGCAAGTAGTTTTGCCGGCTCGGCCCAATCGCTTACAGAGGCCGATTACAAGCCGAGTGAAAGGAAGCCCGCATGGTCGAGGTATTCGATGTGGCAGTCATCGGCATGGGAGTAGGCGGAGAGGAGGTGGCGGGCCGAGCCGCCGACGCCGGACTCGAAGTCCTTGCCGTGGAGCGCAAGCTGGTGGGCGGGGAGTGTCCCTATTGGGGCTGCATTCCCTCCAAGATGATGCTGCGCGCCGCCTTGAGCCTCGCCGAGGCGGATCGAGTAGGCACGCTCGCCGGCGCGGCAAGGACAACTCCCAGCTGGCGTCCGGTGTCCGAGCGGGTCAGGGAGGCGACGGCCGGCTGGGACGACACCGCGGCAGTCGAGCGCCACGAGGACAAGGGCACATCCTTCGTGCGGGGGGCGGCGCGCGTGACGTCGCACAACTCGCTCGAGGTCGACGGCAGGCGCTACGAGACGAGGCGAGCGATCGTTATCGCGGCGGGCGGCGAGCCTTCGATCCCTCCCATAGACGGTTTGCCGGACATCGACTACTGGACGAACCGGGAAGCCATCGAAGCCACACAGATACCCAGATCGCTGCTGGTCTTCGGCGGCGGCCCCATCGGGGTTGAGCTGGCGCAGGTCTACAACCGCTTCGGAGCGAGCGTCACCCTGATCGAGATGGCTCCGCACATCCTGCCGCTCGAGGAGCCCGAGAACGGACAGGCGCTGGCCGAGGTTCTTCAGGATCAGGGAATCACCGTCGTCAGCGGAGTCGGAGCGAAGTCGGTAGCGCAGGGTGGTGACGGCATTCAAGCGACGCTCGAGGACGGTCAAACCGTGAGCGCGCAAAAGCTCCTCGTTGCGACGGGGCGCCGCTCCAATCTCGACGCTCTCGGCGTCGCCTCGATCGGGCTCGACGCCGACGCGCTCACGATCGAGGTCGACGAGCACCTTCGGGCAGCCGAGGGCGTCTGGGCGGTCGGAGACATCACCGGGAAGGGTCAGTTCACCCATGTCGCCGTCTACCAAGGACGCATCGCGGCTGCCGATATCCTCGGCGATGAGCACGAGCCCGCCGACTACAGGGCGGTGCCGCGCGTCACGTTCACCGATCCCGAGGTCGCCAGCGTCGGGCTCTCGCAAGCCCAGGCGCACGAGCAGGGTCTCGACGTCGCCATTGGAACGGCGCCGACGTCCTCTTCGGCGCGCGGCTGGATACACGGCCCGGGGGCGGCCAAGGGGGTTGCCAAGCTCATAGCCGACCGCAAGTCGGGCGTGCTCGTGGGAGGGTCCGTGATGGGTCCGGCAGCGGGTGAGGTAATCGGCCTCGTGACGCTCGCAGTCAAGCAAGGGATTCCCGTGGCCGCGCTCAAGGAGCTGATCTACCCGTACCCGACCTTTGTGCGAGGGCTCGAGGACGCGCTCGGAGAGCTCGGCTGATCGACGCGTTCTAGCCTCGAGGGATGCGATGCACCCGCCGGAGTCGTCCACGCGAGCTCACAGAGACTCCCAGGCCTCCGAGCGCTCCGTCGCCAGAAGCGGCGGCGCCTCGCGTCGTGCGTAACGATCGAAGTGCTCACTGGCCGCGTGCTCGCGAATCGCTTCTTCGTCGTCGTAGTACTCGAAGACGAAGAAGCAGCCTCGATCGATGGGTGATCGCGCGACCACGAACGCCACGTTTCCCCCCTCGGAACGAGACTCCTCCGCGAGGGACGCCAGCACGCGGGCAAGCTCGTCCTCCATCCCCGGCTTCGCCTGCCAGTGGGAAGTCAATATGTCGGGCATCTGCTCGCTTTCGTTGGAAGATTGGCAAGCCCCATTGTGCCTCCTCGGTCTCTGCCCGTGCCCGGCTTGTTTGTCCGGGAGATGCGCCGGGTGCGGGCAAGTCTGGTGGGTCACAGTTCGGTTGCATTCGAAGCGCACGACATGGTTCCGGCCGCTCGTGTGGAGCGCAGTCATCCGTGTGGGCAATCGCGGTTCGGCTGCCTGCCGAGGGGCATCGGAAGATGCGGGGCTAGTAGCGTGTCGGTGATGGAGACGCGCGTGATCACCCACGCCGAACGGCCGGAGCTGGCGGACCGCTGGGACGCTCTGGCGGGCGATGTGTGGCCGGAGTACAACAAGCACGGCGACATCCTCAACCTCTACTGGCCACGTCTCTACGATGAGTGGCCCGAGTACCAGCTCGTGCTGTGCGAGGAGGTCGGCGACAAGGTGCTGGCCGAGGGTCACGCCATTCCGTGCAGATGGAACGGCGTGCCCGGCGACATCCCTGCCGGGATCGACGCCGCCATCGAGCAGGGCTTCGAGGGCAAAAATGGCCACAACGTCTTGTGCGTACTCGCCATCGAGATCCCTCCCGGGGGCCAGGGAGCGGGACTCAGCCGAGTCATGCTGCGAGCCATGACGACACTCGCGGCGGCTCACGGCCTGAACGATCTCATTGCTCCGGTCCGTCCGAACTGGAAAGAGCGCTACCCACTCGCCTCAATCGAGAGCTACGCGAGCTGGAAGCGGGACGACGGTCTCCCGTTCGATCCATGGATAAGGGTCCACCACCGCTCCGGCGCAGACCAGATCGCCCCGGCCCCTCACTCTCTGCGCATAACGGGGGCGGTGTCTGAGTGGGAGGCGTGGACCGAGATGCGTTTTCCGGTCACCGGAACGTACGTCTTCCCGCGCGGGCTCGCCCCGCTCGACATCGACGTCGAGGCGGACACCGGCTCGTACTGGGAGCCGAACGTGTGGATGCGCCACCGCGTCCCGCGACGAATGTGAGAGGCATCACATGGCAGCCAGTGGGAGCCTCAGGGATGGGCCCACGGTCGTTCCCGGGGCGGGCCTCGCGAGGAGGAAGCCCTGTGCGGCCCCGCACCCGACCTCCGCGACTGCGGCAAGCTGCTCCTGTCGCTCGATTCCCTCCGCCACGGTGCCCAGGGTGAGAGCACGCGCAACTCCCACGATTGCGCCGAAAAGCCGTCGCGGCCTCAGGCTCACTCCGAGCGGGACGACGAAGGACTGATCTATCTTCAGCACGTCCAGGGGGTGGCGGGCGAGCACCGCCAGCGACGAGTGGCCGGTACCGAAGTCGTCGATCGCCAGCTGCGCTCCCAGCTCCTTGATAGCGAGCAGCGTGCGCGCCGCGCGCTCGGGATCCGCCGCCACGGTGCTTTCGGTGATTTCCAGGCAGAGCCGCTCGGGTGGGATCGCGTTTCCAGTGAGGCTCTCGTCGATGATGTCCACCAAGCGCTTGTCGGCAAGCTGGCGCGGTGACAGGTTGAGGCTCATCACGAGCTCGTCCTCGCAGAGCCCTGCCCGGCGCCAGCCGCCAAGCTGCCGGCAGGCCTCGGCAATGACCCACTCGCCGATCGCCACGATCAAACCGCTCTGCTCGGCCTCGGGGATGAACTCATCCGGCAGGACGAGACCACGCTGCGGGTGCTTCCAGCGCAAGAGCGCCTCGACGCCGCTGACTCGTTGGGTCAACAGGTCCATCTGTGGTTGGTAGTGAAGTTGGAACTCCACTCGCTCGAGCGCGCGCCTCAGCTCGGCCTGGATCTCGAGGCCTCTGCTCGGCAGGGCCCCGGTCGCCGGACCGGCGAGCTCCCATGAGGAACCGCGCTGCTTGGCGCGAAACATCGCTTGGTCGGCCACCCGGATCAGCTGATCGCCGGTGACGCTTTGGTCGGCGCTGAAGGCGATCCCGATGCTGCCCGCGACTACCAGCTCGCGCTCGCCCAGCGTCAGCGGCTGGGCCAGCTCCTTGCAGATCCGCTCGGCGACCCGCTCGGCCTGCTCTTGCGACCCGACACCGTCGCACAGCACAACGAACTCGTCGCCGCCGAAGCGGACGACGGTATCGCTCGGGCGGACCGCGCCGACAAGTCTTTTCGCCACCTCACGCAGCGCGTCATCGCCGGCGAGGTGACCAAGGCTGTCGTTGATGATCTTGAAGCGATCGAGGTCGACGAAGAGCACCGCCAGGCAGTCATCCGAGCGCTCGACTCGCGCCAAGGCGAGGTGCAGGCGGTCGACCAGCACAGCGCGATTGGGCAGCCCGGTAAGCGGGTCGACGAGGGCTTGGCGAGCAATCATTAGCTCGCTCTGCTTGCGCTCGATCGCATAACGGATGGCCCGCACCAGCATGTCGGCTTCGACACGGTGCTTGACGAGGTAGTCCTGCGCCCCCTCCTTCACCGCAAGTACCGCGAGCGCCTCGTCGTCGCTTCCGCTCAAGACCACGATGGGCACCTCGGGCGCCGCCGAGTGCATTCCTGTGACGGCTTCCAGCCCGCCGACGTCGGGAAGCGAGAGGTCGAGCAAGACGCAGTCGGGCTCCTCATCCGACAGCGCTCGGTCCGCCGCCGCCAGCGATTCACACACCCTTACCTCGACCTGCGCGCCCAGATGGGAGTGCAGAAGTTGCTCGGTGAGCAGCGCGTACTCGGGGCTGTCCTCCACCAACAGCAGCCTCTGCGGGGCGTCGTGGCCCGCGTAGCTCGGAGCAGCGGCCACAAAGACACTCGTTGAATCGCTCACCTGCTGCTCTCCCATCCGCCCACTGCTCCCACGATCCGGGGATTTCTGCCCCGGCACCAGGTACTCACGCCCCGACATCTATTGACAAAATCAACAGCTCACGACAGATGTGAACACGGGTATCTCGAAGGCGTAACCCCCCGAGCAGGTGAAGGCACCGCCCTATACGGGGGAGACGACAGCAGCCCCCACCCCTCGTTGTCGGTCCCCTTGCTCGCGGGAGGCTCAAGCTTTGCGCAGAAGATCGGGTCGCACCGGGGTGCGATCGTAGCGAGGATTCAAAGGGCAGCAACTTCGGCCCGCCGCGGCAACGAGCCCTGCGCTCCCGGCTTGGTAATGGCCACCGCGGCGGCCCGGCTTGCCCACTCTGCCGCCTCAACGAGCGACAGGCCCCGCACGAGGCCGTCCGCGAGAGCCCCGCAGAAGCAGTCCCCGGCTCCCGTTGCGTCGACGGCTTCTACCGGCGTCGGCGGGATGTGGATTGCCCCTCTTTCCTCGACGACGAGGGCGCCGTTTGCCCCGAGCGTCACGACCACCGCGCCCGGCCCGGCCAGGCCGGCCGCCATGGCGCGCAGGCTGGCGAGGTCCGTCGTCTCCTCCTTGCCGGCAAGCCTCGCCAGCTCGCTGCGGTTGGGGACCAGCACGTCCACGCTCGCGAGCAAGCCCTCCTCGAGGACGGCGGCGGGCGCCGGGTTGAGGATGACGATTCCGCTGGAGGCCGCGACTGCCGCGGCAACGGCGGCGAGCGGCACCTCGAGCTGCACCAAGAGTGCGCCGGCTTGCTCCAGGCAGCGCGCCGCGTCCCCAACGTCCTTAGACGACAGGCGCTCGTTGGCGCCGGGGCTCACAACTATCGTGTTCTCTCCGCTCTCGTCGACGGCAATCAGGGCGACCCCGGTAGGAGCGTCGCGGGTGACCGCTACTCGCGACACGTCCACTCGCTCCGTGGCGAGGGCATCTCTTAGGACGCGGCCCGGTTCGTCGTCGCCCACCCTGCCGATCATCGCGACGCTCTGACCCAGGCGCGCGGCTGCCACGGCTTGGTTGGCGCCCTTACCACCGCAACCCCGGCGTGCGTAGCCGCCGAGCACCGTCTCGCCCGGCCGCGGCAGGCTGCGGACCGGGACGACGATGTCCAGGTTGAGGCTTCCCACGACTGCTATTGCCGGGGCTCCTGCTCGTCCGAGCGCAGTCATTGGCGAGCGCTCTCAACAGGTCCATCTCCGCCGTGCAGCAGGACCCTGATGAAGTGCTGAGCGAAGCCCACCTCGGCGATGTCGAGCGCCACCAGACCCGAGCCCGAGCCGGGCTCGGCAGTGCCCCCGTAGTCGGGAAAGAAGTCTGTCTTGCCGCTGTGAAGGGCGCTTGCGGTCTCGACGGTCACCCTGCCTGGAGCGGCGTGGACCCATCCCGGGCGAGCCGCCACCCCAACGGCGAAGGGGTCGTGCAGCGCACACTCGGCGCGCCCGCTGCCTTCGTATCCAGTTAAGTAGTAGTCGAGCACGGCGCGCACAAAGCGCGTCGCCGGCGTAAGGGGCTCGATCAGCGCCGCCTCACCGGGGCCGAGCAGCGTCTTGTCCGTCACGTCGAGGCCTACCATCGTGTAGGGAATCCCGCTGCCGACGACGATGTTGGCGGCTTCGGGATCGACCCACACGTTGAACTCGGCCGACGGGGTCACGTTGCCCGGAGAGCGCGCCGCACCGCCCATGAACACCAGGCTCTTGACCCGCGTGGCGACGGCGGGGTCAAGGACAAGCGCCGCGGCGAGATTGGTCAGCGGTCCCAATGCGATGATCTCGAGCTCGCCGGCGAACCGGTGGCTGAGCTCGACTATCTGATTGACTGCGTGCTCGGGGCGAGGCGGGGCAACCGGGCCCGGCAAGTGCACCCCGCCGAGACCGTCCTCGCCGTGCAGCCACTGGGCCGTGCGAAGCGCTCGCATCAGCGGCTTGGGACAACCCTGGTAAACGGGCACCGCGTCATCGAGGCCCATGACGGCCGCGATGCTCGTTGCGTTTACCCACGCGCGCTCGACCGGGACGTTGCCTGCGACCGTCGTGATCGCCCGCAGGTCCCAGTGATCGAGGCCCGCTAGATAGAAAAGGGCAAGCGCGTCGTCGAGGCCCGGGTCGGTATCCACCACGAGTGGTGCTCTCATCATGCCCTTGCTTACGGCACGACCCTGCCCCGCCTCGCCGGACGGGGCCTCAGCCGGAACCCAATTCCTTGGCTACGCGCGCGCCGTAATCGGGATCGGCGCGGCGGAAGTGCTCGATCTGGCGCTCCTGAATGTCCCTGTCGACGTCTTGCATGTGCCCGGCGATGTTGCCGATGAGGTGATCGCGGTCCGTGTCCGACAGCACCTCGCGCCACAGGTTCCCGGCTTGCACGAAGTCATCATCCTCGCTGCGAAGAGTTGCCGCGCTGCGCACGATCTCGCCGCCTACGTCCCAGCCTCGGACCTCGGCTCCACGCTGCGTTTCGGCTTGCGGGCCCCCGAAGCTGTTCGGCGCGTAGACCGGCTGATTCCCGCTGTGCGTGTAGCGCATAGCCCCGTCTTTGTTGTAGCTGTTGACGGCAGCCTTAGGCCGGTTGATGGGCAGCTGCAGG